>CAZDHR010000421.1:0-6006 GCA_964505295.1 uncultured Planctomycetaceae bacterium | reverse complement strand
GCCGGCCGCTCACGTGGGCGAAATGCTGCATCAGCGTGGACCCTTGGACGCCGTCGATGCCGGGGCGCGTGTCGTAGATGACGCTATTCCGGTAGCGATCGGCGTGCCACATGGCGTAGAAGACGCCGCCCTGGGCGTACACACGGTCGAACGCGTCGTCGAGCGCGGCCACGTCGTCGGCGTAGTACCGTCCCTTGGGATCACGCAGCTCCATGACCGCGTCGTACGACTTCGTCTGATACGCGCCGATGCCGTAGTAGGCCTGCTCGACGTTCCACGGCACGTAGCCCGCGCTCGAAGGGTTGTCGCGCCTGTTCCAATCCCTCAGCAACAGGAACTGGCCCCGGCAGGCGCGCTCGACGCCGGCGTCCTCATATCCGCAAGGCAGAATGAACTCGAAGGCGTGCTGCCCGTACGGGATATGCTCGAGACGTTCGAGGATATCGTCGCGGCAGCCCAGGATTTCGGACTCGTATCCGGCGACCGCATACGCCTTGCCGCTGCACGGATGCGTGCGGGAGTGGACGGCGGGCTCCCATCTCGAGTCGCCGTGGTCCAGCTCTTCCTGCATCCGCGCCCACATCGTCTCGCCGCCGGCCGCAAGGCTGTTGATCGCGATCGAGACGGGAATCCGGTACTTCCGGCACGCGTGGACCGAGGCCTGATAGCTGTCCGACGCGTCGTCCGTCATGCCGCGCCACGGAGCGCCCGGGTTCGCGCTGGCGCGCCTGCCCCAGTTGTCGTTCGACAAGGTGTAGACCGCCTTGCGATCGTCGTAGTATCGGGAGATGGAGTCGAAGCTCACCGCGTCGACGCCGGTGAACTTCAAGTGGATCGTGCTCGTCGCCCCGAACCCGACCGACACGTAGGCCTGGCCCTCATCCTGATCGAATCGCACGCACTCGACGCCGTTGAAGAAGTCGGCCGACGTCTTCTTCGGGAGCGTGTTCCACGGCTGAGAGGCCGAGTCGCGCCGGTGCACTTCGGCGTCGCGTCCCACGCCGGAAAGGCGAAACACGAACGTGACCGGATACCGGAACCCCCACTGGTGCCACGCGGCTTCGTTGATGGAGATGACGAATACGGGGTCGCTCTCCGCGCCGGCCGCCGCGCGATGCCCGGGGCCGAGGCAGAAGAGGACCGCCAGTCCCAAAAGCACAAGCCCCCGTTGCCCCCTTCGAGAGACGCTGATCTCCTGCATACTGCTTCTGTCCTTCCTCAACAAGTGGCTTGAATCACTCGCCCTCGACCTCGTTCGCTGGCACGCCAGGTCGGTCCACCCAAGATCGTCGACCAGGATGACGACGAAGTTCGGCGGCTGGTCGCCGACCGCTTTGGCCGACGTCGCCGTGTTCCGTGAACGCAGCAGGCACACGCCGTGTGCCGTAGCCGGCGGACGTCACACGGCGTGTGCCTGCTACGGAAGCTGCGTGTTGGTTTCTCGGCCGCGGGGCATGATCGCTCAACTCCCCAGGTTCGCCAGCCAGACGGTCAGGCCGATGATCGCGAAGCAGATGCCGAACGCCAGGATAAAGCCGGCGATATCGACGAGCTTCGGTCGCTGGATCTCCAAGCCCCAGCGCTGGAAGAGCCGGCGGTCGTCGAAACGGGACGGGGCGGCGTACGATGCCTCGACGGCGGCGTGGTCGGCCGCCGGGTCGGGGTCGACGGGCGTTTTCATCTTCACGTAGAAGCGGTCCAACGCCGCTCGGTCGTTTTTCGGCGTGATCAGGCTCAGGAGAATCATCACCACGAACGGCAAGAGCAGGCGCGTCGGCAGGCGCAACGTCTCGAGCGCCGCGTTGGATCGCTTCTTCAGATCGACGCCCATCCAGTCGTAGATCAGGAAATCGAGATTGAAGCGGCCCCGGCCCCGCAACCGGCACTCGGGGCGGTATTGCCGGCGGATCGTGACCGTGCCCGCTTCTTCCGCCCGGCCGATCTCGACGAGGTGCTCCGGGCCGGGCTTCTGGATCGTGCCGCCCCGGCCGACCACGTCGATGCGATCCTTGACGTCCTTGAAGTAGATCGGCTTGCCGCCCGTGGTGAACCGGTCCTCGATCACCTCACCGAGCTGTTTGGGCTCGGGCCGCGGGCCGAACCGGGCCACCGCCGCCTCTTCGCTGAGCGGGCCATTCGTACGCACCCAGTCGTTCACGCGTTGTTTCCACAGGCCGATTTCCGCCTCGCGTCGGGCCACGTCGGCCGGGGCGGCCGGGCGCGTGGTGATCGTGGTGACGACGTCGTTGGTCACCGCGAACCGCGGGTTCTCGGGCAGCGAGGCGATCGCTCGCGGGAGCACGGCCGGCAACACGAAGAAAAAGATAGTCGAGAAGGCCAGCGTCAGCCAGGCCGCCAGGCGGGTCGCGCGACGCCAGTACATGCCCACCCAAAACGGTGCGGCAAAGACGATCGGCAGCTCGATCGCGATTTTGAGCTGCTCGAAGATGTTCATGAAACACAACGAGATCACCACGCCGCCCACGATGATGAGCACGCCGACGATGCGGCCGACCAGCACGTACTCCTTTTCGCTGGCCTTGGGCTTGACGTAGACGGCGTAGAAGTTGCGCACCACCAGCGCGGAAAGGACCAGCATGTAGCAATCGGCCGAGGACATCAGCGCGGCGATCAGGCACGCCAGCATCAGGCCCACCAGACCGAGCCGGAAGGGGCCGAGCAGCTCTCGGGCGGCCACGCCCCACACGCGGTCCGGGTCCTCGGCGATTTCGAGGTTGTCGGCCATCAGGGCCAGCACAATCAGCGCGGTCAGCGCCCAGCCGACCGAGCAGAGCCGCTTCATGAAGACGCCGTAGACCAGCCCCACCCTGGCCGACATCTCCGTCTTGGCCGAGCCCCCGCCGATGGCGATGAAGTGCGGCTGAACGACGATCCCCACCAGGCTCAGAAGCGTGATCGCCACGATGTAGTGCAACGGGAACTCGCTCCCACGAGGCGTCCCGACGATCTGGAAGAAGTCGTCCGGCACGCGCTGGTGCATGATCTCGAAGCCGCCCGCGACGCCCATCGCCTGCGCCCCGCCGAATTTGGCCACGAGGGCTTCCAACCCCGCGGGGATCAACAGAACCGAGAGCAGGATGATGAAGATGCCTTGGATCAAGTCGGTCCAGTACGCCGCCTTCAGTCCGCCCAAGACGCCGTAGACCGCCACGACCAGGGCGATGATCGGCACGAGGAGGAATTCGATCGGTGCGGGCTCGGCCATCCAGGGAAGCTGGAACGTGTCGATTTCCATCAACGGCGCGCACATTTTTCCCACGGCCGAAAAGCCCAACGCCAGGAAGCACATGTAGAATGCCATGCCGTACAGCAAAAACGCCACGCCCATCGGCTTGCTCTGGTAGCGCTCGACGAACCAGTCGGCCAGCGTCAAATGCCGCATGCGCCGATACCAAACGGCGAAGAACCAATAGAAAGGCGTGAGGAACAGCCAAAGGAACACGCTCCAGATGCCGCTCAGGCCGTTGTTGTACGTTCGCGAGCCGACCAGCACCGGCTCGTGGGCACCCGTGCCTGCGCCGAACACGGCGAACGCTTGCAGGATCTTCCCGAACCCGCGCCCGCCGAGGAAGTAGTCTTCCTGCTTCTTGATCTTCAGCATCGAGGCCAGGCCGATGCCGGCCATCGTCAGGAAGAAGACGACGAGGACGACGTAGTCGAGCGTGGTCATGAGCGCGTCTTGCTGCGTGTCATACGGGAACAGGAAAGCCTGCCAGGCCCACGGGTTGCAACCCGTGGGCTTTGTCGCGAGCGAAGCTCTGCGCACCGCAAACGTCGAGCCTATGGTAGCCGACCCGTCGACCCCACACAAGCGACGCCGCACGCTCCCACGCCTCATTGCACTTGCACGGTTGCTCGGGTACATTGGCGGCCAAAAGCGTAGCCTGCGATCACAAGAGCGGAGGTTTACCATGGAAAACGGAAAGCTCGGCGTTGCCATTCACGGCGCCGGCTGGGTGGCGGGGGCGCATGCCGAAAGCTGGAAGAAGAATCCGCACGCTCGGATCGTCTCGGTAAGCGACATCGACGAGGAGCGCGCCCGGCGGTTCGCCGCGGAGCACGGCCTGGACTGCGCGGTTCGCGACGACTACGAGGAGGTCCTCCGGGACGACCGGGCGGACGTCGTCGACGTGACCAGCCCCAGCCACGTGCACGCCGAGCAGGGGATCGCCGCTGCCGAGGCCGGCAAGCACGTGCTCGTCGAGAAGCCGAACGCCCTCTCGATGGACGACAACCGGCGCCTGCGCGACGCGGTCGCCGCGGCCGGCGTGAAGAGCCTGGCCAGCTTCTGCCTCCGCTGGAACCCGGCCGCCCAGACGATCAAGTCGCTGGTCGACTCCGGCTACGTCGGCGAGCTGTTCTACATCGAGATGGACTACTGGCACGGGCTGGGGCCGTCGCATCATGCCTGGAATCTGCACAGCAAAAGGAAGACCGGCGGCAGCGCGATGCTCCTGGGCGGGTGCCACGCCGTCGACGCCGTCCGCTGGATGGCGGGCGACGAGGTCGAGGAGGTCGCTGCCTTCTCCAACAACAAGAAGGGCCTTTTCGAGTACGACGCCAACGTCGTGGCTGTGATGAAGTTTCGAAGCGGGATCATCGGCAAGACGTCGGCCCTGTTCGACTGCGAGATGCCCTACCAGTTCAACATCGACCTGGCCGGCACCGAGGGCACGATCCGCGCCAACCGCGTCTGGTCCAAACGGCTCTTCCCCGGCCAAACGAGTTGGACGACCATCCCCTCGATCCTGCCCAACTCGGCCGACGTCTATCACCACCCGTTCGAGGCCGAAATCGACCACTTCGTCGACTGCATCCTCCACGACCGCGAGTCGCACTGCAACGTCGCCGACGCGTACCACAGTCACGAGCTGTGCATGGCCATCGATCGGTCGATCGCCGAGGGGGGGCAGCCCGTGAAGTTGCCGCTGGAGTAATCATGGAATCGCGAGAAATCGTCCGCCGGGCCATCGAGTTCCGGAGCCCGCCGCGCCTGCCTTTTTGGCAGCACTGGAACCACAAGATGCCCGGGTTCCCCGACGACGTGCACAACATCTGGGAGATGGATCGGGCCAAGGCGGGATGGTTCTTCGACACGCCCGGCATGGACGACTGGGGCTGCGGGTGGAGCACCACCGAAGAGAAGAACATGGGCCAGGTGACCGATTGCCCGTTGGCCGACTGGGCGGCGCTCGACGCCTACCGTCCGCCCGACCCCCGCAACCCGTTCTACTACGAGCGGCTCGGCCCGATGATCGACGAGGCGCGGGGCCGCTACGTCGTGCTCACCGCGCACGGGCTCTTGTTCTCGCGGCTGACCCGGCTCCGGGGCTTCGCGGCCACGATGGAGGACTTCTACCTGGAGCCGGAGTGCGTGGGCCGCGTGCTCGACATGATCGTCGACTTCAAGCTGGCCCAGTGCGACGAGCTGCGGCGCCGGTTCGGCGATGCAGTCGACGGCCTGTTCGTGGCCGACGACTGGGGCACGCAGGACGGCACCTTCGTGAGCAAGAAGACCTTCGATGAGTTCTTCGCCCCGCGCTATCGCAAGATTTTCGACGCGATCCACGACAGCGGCTGGCACGTGATCCTCCACAGTTGCGGGCGCATCAACCAGTTCGTGTCCACGCTGATCGAGCTGGGCGTCGACGTATTGAACATGCAGCAGTCGCGGAGCTACGGGCTGGTCGAGTTCGGCGACCAGTTCCGGGGCAAAGTCTGCTTCGCGGCCACGGTCGACATCCAGACGACCATGCCCCGCGGGATCGAGGAGGAAGTCCGCGAAGAGGCCCGGCTGCTGGTCGAGCACTGGAGCACGCCGGAAGGCGGCATGATCGCCTTCGACTACGGCGACTGGCCGGCGATCGGCGTCGCGCCCGAGACGCCCCTCGTCATGTTCGACGAGTTCTCCAATCTCATGCACTACTGGTGGGCTGAAAAGGGGACGTAGCTCTTTTGTGCGAAGCACCCTTCGGGCCGTTCCGG
>CAZDHR010000420.1:0-6020 GCA_964505295.1 uncultured Planctomycetaceae bacterium | reverse complement strand
GCTGGAGCTTGGGAACCAGGGTACGGGAACCGACGGGTTGGGCGAATGTTTACCGCTTTGGGCTACCCAAACCGTTGCACACCGCCGACTTGTGTGCTACGATCAGCGCGATCGGGGAGGGCGTTATTGGGCAGCGGCGCGCCTCATTAGCAACCTGGGGCTGCCGAGTGAATTAATAGTTCTGGAAAGGAGAGATGAAATGCCTGAATCCCGTTCACACAAAACCGCAGCGAATCGTATCGCCCAGAAACTGGGTGCCGAGTACAACGATGGGGAGGGCGTAGACGTCAAGTCTCGACGCGGAACCGTCGAGGTAGAAACCCCCGAGACAGTGGCCGACGCGACCGGTCAACTTCGGGGACATCGTGGACCGGTCTACATCGCAGGCACCAATCAGGATGCGGTCGACAAAGCCCTTGAAGTGACCCAGGGAACAACCATCGGAGTCATGGACAATCAAGGCAAAGTCGTCAAGCGCTCAACTCGGAAGAAATAGGATTCCAGAACAAGGTTGCTCCACGGTATTTGCTGATTCGCGCCGCTCAGCAGCAAAACCGTGAGCACCACGTTAGGCGAAACCAGCAGCGGAACGTCTGGAGTTCTCCGAGCTGTTGAGGAGATAGTCAGCATGAGTAGTGTCACTCTGAAAGACTTCTCCTGGGAAAGGATGATCGCCGCCGTGGATGCAGTTCGAGAACGAGCATGCCGCGCCGCCGCAGCCCTGAATCAGGCGGGCATCCCGCACGTCGTGGTTGGTGGTAATGCCGTCGCGGCTTGGGTTGCACGCGTCGAGCTGGAGGCCGTGCGAAACACGAAGGACGTGGATCTATTGGTCCGACGGGAGGACTTTGAACGCCTCACCGAGACCTTGGAGTCGGTTGGGTTCATCTACCGCAACGTCGCGGGCGTCGATCTTTTTCTGGATGGTCCGGAGGGCTCCGTGAGGAGCGCGATTCATGTCGTCTTTGCCGCAGAGAAAGTGCGTCCAGACTACCTGGTGCCCGCCCCCGATGTGACCGAGTCTGAACCGGGCCCAGAGTTCACGGTTGCCACTCTCGAAGCCTTGGTGCGGATGAAGCTCACGGCATTCCGTTTGAAAGACAGGGTCCATCTTCTCGATCTACTGGAGGTGGGATTGATCGACGAGAGCTGGTGTGATCGTTTCCCGCCAGAACTTGGCTCGAGACTCCACGAGATTATCGAGTCACCAGATCGCGAAGCGTGACGATCGCCGAACCAGGGGATGCACGGTCTGGGAGGCCTGCCACTTCCAAGCCCGTCACGCACCACGAAGCTCTGTGTCGAAGGGAGCCGTCATGCCACGTGGGCCTCGTCGATAGCTGCTCACCAGTCTCCACTCTCCACTACCCACTTCCCAACTCGTGCACCGCCTCGACCAGCGCCCGGGCGTTTTCGACCGGCGTTTGCGGCAGCACCCCGTGGCCGAGGTTGAAGATGTGGCCGGGGCGGCCGGCGGCCTGGTCGAGGATTTGCTGGACGTGGCGGCGAATGGTGGGCGGATCGGTGAGGAGGACGACGGGGTCGAGGTTGCCCTGGACGGCCTTGTCGTAGCCCACCGTGCGCCAGGCGTCGTCGAGCCGGATCCGCCAATCGACGCCGATCACCGTCCCGCCCGCCTCGCTCAACAGCGGCAGCAAGGCCGGGTTGCCCGTGGCGAAGTTGATTACCGGCACGCCGGGCGTGACCTGCTCGATGACCGAGCGGGTGTGGGGCAAGACGAAGCGGCGGTAGTCGTCCGACCCGAGGCAGCCGGCCCAACTGTCGAAGAGTTGGACCGCTTGGACGCCCGCCTCGATCTGGGTGTTGAGGTATCGGGCGACGGACCGGGCCAAGCGGCCCAGCATGGCGTCCCACGCGCCCGGGTCGCGGTACATCAGGGTCTTGGTGAGCCGGTGGTTGCGGCTGGCCCCGCCTTCGATCGCGTAGCTGGCCAGGGTGAACGGGGCCCCAGCGAAGCCCAGAAGCGGCAGCTCGTCGGCCAGGCCCTCCCGGGTGGCGCGTACGGCCCCCATCACGAAGTCAAGCCGCTCCATGCTCTGGAGCTCCACGAGCCGATCGACGTCGTCGGGATCGCGGATCGGATTGCGAATCGCTGGCCCTCCGTCGGGCGTGAATTCGAGCACGAGGCCCATCG
The DNA here is from genome assembly GCA_964505295.1 of uncultured Planctomycetaceae bacterium. Taxonomy (GTDB): domain Bacteria; phylum Planctomycetota; class Planctomycetia; order Pirellulales; family Thermoguttaceae; genus DATKZH01. The sequence continues at coordinate 3,865 of CAZDHR010000420.1, read as the reverse complement.
GCTCGAGGATCAAGAGCAAGTCGGAGAAGAGAATGGCCGCGTCGACGCCGAGCTTCTCGACGGCCACAAGCATCACCTCGGCACACAAGGCCGGACTCTTACACAACTCCCTGAAGCCGGTCGTGCGGCGGATGGCCCGATACTCGGCCATGTAGCGCCCGGCCTGCCGCATCAGCCAGACCGGCACGCGATCGGTGGGCTCGCGTCGAGCCGCCTTCAACAGCGGGCTGTCGTGCCAGGCAGGGCGGCGAGAGACGGAGTCGGTGGACATCGGACCAGTGGATGCTCAACCATCCGGGTGACGCGTACGGCGCATGCTACCGGATGCAAGCCCGACAAGGAAGGGAGGTCGGCAGGATTGGCGAACCGGCTGTCTGGGCATCGCCCAAGAAAAAAGCAGGTCTGCCCGAGCGATCCCGGGCAGACCTGCCGATCTTACTGGCTTGGCAGGACAGAAGGTTACCCTAGTAACGAACGATCCTGCGGCTGACCTGGTACATCCCGCCGGAGCGCATCAGCGCGGCCGAGGAGTCGGCCTTCGGAGGAACCGGCAACGGGGCAGCCGCTTCCGGCGGAGCCGCCGGGGCAGGCTCGGCAGCGCCAGCAGCCCCACAGCAAGCGGGCTCGCAGCAGGCGGGCTCGCAGCAGGCGGGCTTGCAGCAGCACGGCTTGCAGCAACCGAGCAGGTTGTCGAGCATGTCGAGCAGCGGCGTGCGGCAGCAGCACGAGTTGCAGGCGGGCTCGCAGCAGGCGGGCTCGCAGCAGGCAGGCTCGCAGCAGGCAGGCTCGCAGCAGGCGGGCTCGCAGACCGACTTCAGGCAGCAGTGCACCTTACCCACCAGTTGGCGGATCGGCCCGCAGCACGGCTTGCAGCACGTGTCGCAGCACTCGGGCTCGCAGCAGGCGGGCTCGCAGCAGGCGGGCTCGCAGCAGGCGGGCTCGCAGCACTGAGGCTTGCAGCAGGCGGGCTCGCAGCACTGGGGCTCGGGCGCGCAGCACTCGACCGGCTCGCAGCAAGCGGGCCCGCAGCACGGCTGGCAGGCGAACAAGCCCTTCAAACCCGAGAACAGGTCACACACCGGTCCGCAGCAGGACTGGCAGCAAGCCGGCTCGCAGCATTCCGGTTCACAGCAGGCGGGCTCGCAGCAGCCGTCGCAAGCCCCGCAACCGCCGCAGTTTTGGCCCAAGGTAGCCAGCAGGCCGGCACCGAGGCCTTGGCTACACAGGACCGCGCTCATCAGGAGCGCTCCTAAGAACAACTTACCTTTCATTGAGCACACTCTCCTTTACAGTGAGCCGCGGTAGCTCGTGTCCCGATCCCACGACCTCAACCTGGGGCACCGCACGCGGCCGAAGCACGATGCGTCAGAATTTCCGTAAGTGGGTTCTCCCATGGGATAGAACCGACTCGGGGACGATTGGCGGTCGGGGACGGGCAAGGTGGGTCTCTACCCTCGGCTCGCACGGTCTAATGCGCCAGGGCCGTCGAGCCAATCCTTGACCCGAAAAACCCCGATTCGGCTGCCTGACGCACCCTTGAACGTGCCACCTCTGCACGCGGTTTCCATCAAGGGTCAGATCTCGGTATCGGTCGCCCTGCGAAGGACCCTTGAGTGCGCCGAAGTAATTTTCACCAAATGATTTACCGCTCTTGTTACGTAAACCTTGCCGTACAGGCAAGGCAGCCAAGATTTGACGGTTTTCTGGACCGGAAACGGCGTTTTAGCCCGTTGCCCCGCTTGCCTGATCGGCAAACTCATCCCCCGTTTCGCCATTTTTCATACATGCCCGTTCTTTTGGGTCGGGCTCGTTGCCTGGCCGGCCGGTCTCTTGGTGGCCCCTTCGAAAAGGCTCTGATAGAATGCCTGTGTGGGCCACCGTGTGGAAGCCGGCAAGCGCCCCCTTTGGGTGAGTGGAACGCCGTCGCCCGCTCCTGGGGTGGCCTCCACTCCCCCGTGTGTCGTTGGCACAACCGACCCCTGTTGAGCCGTCTGGCCATGAATCAGCCCGATCGACGCTACCACATGGTCGATTTCGACCGCATCCCCGAGGTGGGCTGTCCGTGCGGGACCTCACGTCGGGCGTTTGCCGAGGTGCCCGAGGCTCCCGGCACCGTCCACCGCACGGAGATCACCGAGGACGCCAAGCCCCACTACCACCGTCGGATGACCGAGACCTATTACATCCTCGACTGCGGACCGGACGCGAAAATGGAGCTCGACGGCGAGCTGGTCCCCATCCGGCCGGGAACCTGTGTGCTGATCCCCCCCGGCGTCGTCCACCGGGCGGTCGGACGGATGACCATCCTGAACATCGTCTTCCCCAAGTTCGACCCCGCCGACGAGGTCCTCGTCGACGAGTGATCGACGGAGCCCTCCGGGTCGGTGGACCTGCACTCCCCGTTGGCAACGCAAGCGGCGCCACTGGTGTTCGTTCGCACGGTCGGGAGTGGCTCGTCGCCGACGGGCCCCAACATTACCCCACCGCTTGCCCCACAATGCGAGATACCCGACATGACTGAATTCCGTCGATTCTCCGCCGCCACCCTCGCCGCGAGTGTTGGACTCCTGTTGCCCGTCCGTCCGGCAGAGATGACCCGGTTGGCCAGCCTTTCCGCTGCCGAGTGGGCCCAATGGGGCGGCTCGCCTTCGCGCAATAACACGCCCGAGGCAAGGAACCTCCCGGCGGAATGGGACCTCGGCGAGTTCGACCACCGCACCGGCAAGTGGTTGGGCGGATCGGTCAAGAACGTCAAGTGGGTCGCCAGGCTGGGGAGCGAGAGCTATGGAACGCCTGTGCTCGCGGGCGCAAAGGTCTTCTGTACGACCAACAACGAGGCCGGCTACCTGGAACGCTACCCGGCCAAGGTCGACCTGGGATGCCTGCTCGCCTTCCGCCAGTCGGACGGCTCGTTCCTCTGGCAGCACTCGGCCGAGAAGCTCAAGGCGGGCCGCAACGTCGATTGGCCCGGCGTCGGAATCTGCTGCTCCCCGCTGGTCGAGGGCGATCGGCTATGGGTCGTGACCAACCGGACCGAGGTCATTTGTCTCGACACGGAGGGCTTTCGCGACGGCGAGAACGACGGGCCGTTCGACGCCGAGCCGTCGCAGGCGGAGAACGAGTCCGATTGTGTCTGGAGCTTCGACATGATGCGCACGCTCGGCGTCGTGCCCCGGTACATGTGCAGTTGCTCGGTCACGGCCGCCGGCGACCTGCTCCTGGTCGCCACGTCGAACGGCGTCGACGCCTCCGGCGAGCGGGTCCCCGCGCCCGAAGCGCCCAGCTTCATCGCCCTGGACAAGCATTCCGGCAAGCTGATCTGGGCCGACGCCTCGCCGGGCGAGAACATCCTCAACGGCCAATGGGCCTCGCCCGCCTTTGCCGTGCTCGGCGGCGTGCCTCAAGCCATCTTTCCCGGCGGCGACGGCTGGGTCTACAGCTTCCTGGCCGAGCCGACCGACGACGGCAAGGCCCGGCTCCTGTGGAAGTTCGACTGCAATCCCAAGCAGTCCGAGTGGGATCGCGGCGACCGGAACAACGTCATCGGCACCCCGGTCATCTACGAAGGCCGGGTGTACATCGGCACGGGCCGCGACCCTCAAGAAGGCGAGGACCAGGGCGATCTGTGGTGTATCGACCCGACACGCCGCGGCGACGCGAGCGCGGAGCTGGTCGTCGACGCCGAGGGGAAGCCGGTCGCGCCCCGACGCACCACCGCCGTCGACGAGCAAGCGGGCGAGACGGTCCGGCCCAACCCCAACTCCGCCGCCGTCTGGCACTACCGCGGACTCGACGCCAACGGGGACGGCGAGTTCGACTTCGAGGAGACCATGCATCGCACCATCGGAATGGTCGCCATCAAGAA
>CAZDHR010000419.1:0-6056 GCA_964505295.1 uncultured Planctomycetaceae bacterium | reverse complement strand
TGCTATCGGTTCCGGGGATATTCAGCTGGCTGTGGTCGCCTGTTTCCACATGCTGTTGACTCTTGCCGGCGTTGATCACGTCCTCGTCCACGTGGCGTTGCGAGAGCCCTTCGAGGGCCTTGCGGCGGGTCTCCAGGATGTGTCGCACCTTGTCCAGTGAGTCGTCGATGATCCGCTTGATTTCCTCGTCGATCTCCCGGGCCGTTTGCTCGCTATGGGAACGCTCGCCGGGGAAATCGGGCATACCGCCCAAGAGTCCCGCCCCGCGCCGCTCGCGGTAGTTGACCGGGCCCAAGCCGCTCATGCCGAAGTCCATGACCATGCTTCGGGCGATCTCGGTAGCCCGCTCGAGGTCGTTCTGGGCGCCGGTGGAGATGTCGTCGAAGATCATCTCCTCGGCCACCGTGCCGGCCAAGAGGACCTGAATCCGGCTCTCCAGCTCGCTCTGCGTCATCAGGTAGCGGTCGCCTTCCGGGCGTTGGAGCGTGTAGCCCAAAGCGGCCAGCCCGCGCGGGATGATCGAGACTTTGTGGACCGGGTCGGTGTTCGGCAGGCTGTAGGCTACCAGGGCGTGGGCGCTTTCGTGATAGGCTACGCGCTGCTTCTCGTCCGGGCTAATGATCCGCTGTCGCTTTTCGAGGCCGGCGGTGACGCGCTCGACTCCTTCGTTGAAGTCCTCGATGGTGACCGCTTTCTTGTCCTTGCGCGCGGCCAACAGGGCGGCTTCGTTCACCAGATTGGCCAGATCCGCACCGACGAAGCCCGACGTGATCCCGGCCACCTCTTTCAACTCGACCGAATCGTCGAGCTTCACGTCCTTGACGTGTACTTTGAGAATGGCCTCGCGGCCGCGGATGTCCGGGCGGTCGACCAAGACGTGTCGATCGAAGCGGCCAGGTCGGAGCAGGGCCGGGTCGAGCGTTTCGGGACGATTGGTGGCTGCCATGACGATGACGCCGCTATTGGAGCTGAAGCCGTCCATTTCGACCAGCAGGGCGTTGAGGGTCTGCTCGCGTTCGTCGTGCCCGCCCACGACGCTGGTGCCCCGGGTTTTCCCCAAGGCGTCCAGCTCGTCGATGAACACGATGCAGGGGGCGCTGGATTGCGCTTGCTGGAACATGTCGCGGACCCGGGCCGCCCCGACGCCGACGAACATCTCGACGAAGTCGGACCCCGAGAGGCTGAAAAACGGCACGCCCGCCTCGCCCGCAATCGCCTTCGCCAGCAAGGTCTTGCCCGTGCCCGGCGGCCCTACCAACAACACGCCCTTGGGGATGCGCCCGCCAAGGACACGGAACTTGTCGGGCGTTTTGAGGAATTCGACCACCTCGCGGACTTCGTCGACGGCCTCGTCGATTCCGGCCGCGTCGTCGAAAGTCACTCCCACGTCTTCCTGCGCGATCAGCTTGCCGCGACTTCGTCCGAAGGCCATCGCCCCGCCGGCTCCACCCAACCGCCGCATCATGAACAGGAAGAGGACGAACAGCAGGGCGACGGGGAGCAACAAGTAGGTAATCGGACCCCACGGACTGGGGGGGTCGCCTCCCCGGACCTCGAATCCCTTGCTCAGAGCGAGGTCGGGAAGCCGGCTCTCGTCAGAGTTGAGCCCCCTGATCGGGGTACGAAAGGGGATCTGTCGCTCGGGCGCTTCGCTCTCGGGGGCGATGAGCTCCCGGGTGACGGTGCCGCGTACTTCGTCCGGACCGATCTTCAAGTCGGATAGATCGTAGTAGCGGATCGTTTGCTTCTTGCCTCGGACTCCCCGGGTGACCTCGATCATGGCCTGGGAATTGTCGGCGCCCTGCTCGATCAAGTCGACCAGCTCGGAGTAGTGAATCTTGACCGGGGCGCTGGTGCGCATCAGGTTCAACGCCAGCACGGCCCCGATCACGCCTGCCAACACGTACAGAATGAGATTGTTGCCGATCGGCGCGGGGGGCTTCTTTTCGGGCCCACGCTGTTCCGGTTCCTTGCCTTGGCTGTCGTTTTCCATAAGATCCTGGACCTCGCCGACGATTGCCAATCCTACCTTAATATTATGGCTTCAAGACCGGAAGTCACAATGAGGTACGGTCGGCGAGCCCGGCCAGACGGACGGGGCAGGGTCGGATTGTGCCGTGACGGGTCAAAAAGCGGCCCGACGCGTCAAAGAAGTGGACGGGCGCCGTTCTCTCGACACTTGGGGGCAGACGACGGACACTTTCGACGGAATTGTCCTTCGGCCTATCCTGAGGAGCCGAAGCCGAAAGGAATCACGCCGCGACCGAGGCAAGCCGGAAGCGGCTGCCTCCCTTCTGGGAGCCACGCGTCTCGAACGCGGGCTCCATACGATCACCGGGGGGGCATCCACCACCCGAACCACGGGGCCCAAACTGGACTGTCGCTCCAGGCAAGCCGTGCCTACAATGGGAACGCCAGCCACGAACCCCGCATTTGGGTTGTGTCAGTCTAGTTCCAAGGGACGGGTTGGTCAGCGCGCTCAGCAGCGCCGGTCCATCTGGGCTGTGCGGTCATGTCACGCTCCTGCCTGCCGACGTGCCTCGGGCGAGTACGCCCCGATCGCGGACACGGCCAGTCCAAACGCTATAATCGTTAGACGTTGCCATATCACCGCCATGTTGGAATCGCCAAGCGGTTGAACGTATGCCTGTCGGTGTCACGAACATCGCCGTCTTGGGCTCTACCGGGAGCATCGGGCGCAGCGCCATGGAGGTGATCGAGGCCTCCGGCGGGCGACTGCGGGCGGTGGCGCTGGTGGCCCGCACCCACACGGCTCTCCTGGAGCGGCAGGCGGTCTCGGCGCGACCGCGGTGGATCGTGGTGACCGACCCGGACGCGGCCGCGGCCCACGATTTCTCGGCCATGGGGCCGGGGATCGAGGTGCTGGTCGGCCTTGAGGCGGTGTCTCGCGTGGTTGCCGACGAGCAGGTGGACGTGGTGCTTTCGGCCGTCGTCGGTCGCGCCGGGCTGGAGGGCACGTGGGCCGCGTTGGAGGCCGGCAAGACGGTCGCCTTGGCCAACAAGGAGAGCCTCGTGATGGCGGGGCCTCTGGTCACCCAGTTGGCCCGGCAGAACCAGGCACGCATCCTGCCCGTCGACAGCGAGCACAGTGCCGTGTTCCAGGCCCTCCAGGCGGGGCGTCGGGAAGAGGTGAAGCGGGTGGTGTTGACGGCCAGCGGGGGCCCGTTTCGGACGTACAGTCACGAGCAGTTGGCCAAGGTGACCGTGGACGAGGCCCTGGACCACCCCACGTGGGACATGGGCCCCAAGATCACCATCGATTCGGCCACGTTGATGAACAAGGCCCTGGAGATCATCGAGGCCCGCTGGCTGTTTCACCTCGAGCCGGACGAGATCGGCGTTGTGATCCACGCGCAGTCGATCGTCCATTCGCTGGTAGAATACGTCGACGGCTCGGTCATCGCCCAGTTGAGCCCGCCCGACATGAAGCTGCCGATCCAGTACGCTCTGACCTGGCCGGAGCGTCGGGTGAGCGTGTCGGAGAAGCTGGATTGGAGCCGGGCGATGCGTCTGGAGTTTGAGCCGCCCGACCTGGACCGATTTCCGGCCCTGAGACTCGGGCTGGAGGTCGCGCGGGCCGGCGGGACGGCGGGCGCCGTGCTGAACGCGGCCAACGAGGCGGCCGTCGCCGCGTTCTTGGCCGGCGATCTCGGATTCCATGAGATCGTGCCCGTGTGTCAAAGCGTATTGGAAAGCCACACGTTTGATTCGGACCCGACCTTGGAGCGACTGCTCGATTTGGACCGTTGGGCCCGTCAGGAGGTATCACGTTGGGTTTGTACTTGATTGCCGCTTCGGAATCGTCGTGGGGCACGTTTACGTTCTACAGCGTGATGGTGTTGATCGGCGTGAACATGATCATCCTGGCCCACGAGCTGGGCCACTTCGTCGTGGCGAGGCTGTGCGGCGTGAAGTGCGAGAAGTTCTACGTGTGGTTCGACGTCTTCGGCTGGAAGATCTGCCGATTCCGATGGGGGGAGACCGAATACGGCATTGGGGTTCTACCCCTAGGCGGCTACGTGAAGATGCTCGGCCAGGAGGACAACCCGGCCCGGTTGCGGGAAGAGCTCGAGCGGGCCAAGGCGGCGCGCGCCGCGGGCGACCCGTTTGCCGAGGCGCCCGCGGAAGCGAACCCGGACCGTGCGGCCTCGGGGGCCTCGCCGGCGTCTGAGACGATCGACATCGAAGCGGCCGAACAGGCCCTGTTCGATCCGAGAAGCTATCTCGCCCAGAGCGTTCCCCGACGGATGGCGATCATCTCGGCAGGGGTGATCATGAACGTGGTGTTCGCGCTCGTGGCGGCGATCATCGCCTACCACATCGGCGTGCGGCAGGTCGCTTGTGGGGTGGGGGCAGTGGTTCCGGGCAAGGGCGCTTGGCAGGCCGACCTTCGAGCCGGCGACCGTATCGAAGCGATTGGCGGCAAGAAAGTGCATACGTTCACCGAGTTGAGGTCGGCCGTCTCGCTGGGGGACGACCTCACCCAAGGCGTTTCGATGGTCGTGCGTCGCCCTGGTGAGAGCGAGCCCTTCCAGGTCGGCGTCTTGCCTCAACGGGGGGCACTGGCTCCGGAGGTCGGAATCGTCCGTCCGCGGAGTACGTCGCTGGCGCAGTCGCTGCCGGCGATTCCGGGCTCGTCCGCGGCGATGGCTCAACCGGCGCTGCGGAGCGAGGATCGAGTGGTCCGGATCGATGGCGTTCCGATAGATGACTACGCTCAAATCCACGCGATGCTGGCGCGACGTCCGGAAGATCCGTTGCGTTTCACCGTTCAGCGGCAGGAGGACCGGCCTGAGGGGGAGCCCACGGCGCAGCCACATACATCGCAGGAGGTCGCGATCGACGTGCCGCCGATGCCGATGCGGCGTCTGGGACTCGTGATGGAGATGGGACCGATCACTGCGATCCAGGACCATTCGCCGGCTGCCGAGGCCGGCTTGCAGCCGGGCGACCGCATCGTCGCCGTGGACGGAGAGCCGCCCGGCGATCCGATGACTTTGCCCGACCGGCTTCGCCGCCTCGCGAGCCAGCGCGAGCACGTGGAGGTCGTGCTACGGGTTTCCCGAGAGGGACAGGAGGAGCCGCTCGATGTCGAGGTGGGGCTTCGTGTCCCCGAGAGTTACGATTTGCCGCTTACGCAGGATAGCTCTGTGTCGGTCCCGGCGCTGGGCATCGCCTACCAAGTGGGGAATCGAGCGAGCGACGTTTTGCCGGGAAGTCCGGCGGCCGAAGCGGGAGTGCGCCCGGGAGACGTCGTCGTCAAGGCGACCGTGATCCCGCCCGACGCGCAGTTCCTGAAGAGCCTCGGACTGGAAGAGGCAGGGCGAAAGATCCGCCAAGAACAGACGCCCATCGAGCTGGGCGAGGAAGAGCAGGGCTGGCCGTACCTCGTGGCTTCGATTCAGGAAACGCTCCCCGGCACGAGGGTAGAACTGGAACTGCAGGATAGAAATGTCACACTCATGCCGATCGAGGCCGACGAGTGGTTCTACCCTCAGCGCGGATTGCTTTTTGAACTGATGCTTGTCAAACGGAAGGCCGACTCGTCGGGTGAGGCGATTGCCCTGGGAACGCAGGAGACCGTCAACTCGCTGCTATTGATTTTCCGGACGCTCAAGGCGTTGGGCACTGGGCGTGTTTCGGGCAAGGCGCTAATCGGTCCGGTTGGGATCGTGCGGGCGGCGTACTACTCGGTGGTGGAAGGCCCGGGAGAGTTTCTGCTCTTCTTGTGTCTGATCAGCGCGAACCTGGCGGTGATCAATTTCCTTCCGATCCCCGTGCTGGACGGCGGGCACATGGTCTTCCTGGCCTACGAGGGGGTGCGCGGCAAGCCCCCCAGTGAAGGGGTTTTCGTGGGCCTGAGCTACCTGGGACTGGCCCTGATCCTCCTCCTCATGATCTGGGTCATCGGCTTGGATTTCGGCTGCATCGCCCGGCAGTGAAGCCAATACTCTGTTCCCCAGAAAAGGTGACAGCCACCAAATTTGGGTAATCCGCGTATTCTTTCAGGCGCGATCTTCTCCACCTTCGCCAGA
>CAZDHR010000418.1:0-6077 GCA_964505295.1 uncultured Planctomycetaceae bacterium | reverse complement strand
AGAAGATGTCGTCTGACAGAATACCTGGATTACCCAAATTTGGTGGCTGTCACCTTTTCCTAAGAACCGTCCGATGGCAATCCGCGTTCCCAAGGGCTTTCGGCTGGCGGGCGTCCACTGCGGCCTCAAGAGCGATCCCCGCAAGCCCGACCTGTCGCTCGTCGTTTCCGATACACCGGCCGTGGCGGCCGGCGTCTATACGCAGAACCTCGTCCACGCGGCTCCCGTGGCCCTCGACCGCGAGCGGACCCCCAGCGACCGGATCCGCACGGTGGTCGTCAACTCGGGGAACGCCAACGCATGTACGGGCGACCGCGGGCTGGAGGACGCCCGGCGCATGGCCCGGCTGGCTGCCGACGCGTGCGGGGCCGAAGAAGACCAGGCCCTGGTCCTCTCCACCGGGATCATCGGCGAGTACCTGCCGATGGACAAGATCGCCGCGGGCATCGAGGCCGCAACCCCTCGATTGGGCTCCGACGACGACGCCTTGGTCTCCGCCGCCCGGGGTATGATGACCACCGACACGGTCCGCAAGCTGGCCGGACGGACGCTCTCCCTCAGCCCCGGGCAGGTCCAGATCACCGGGATGGCCAAGGGGGCGGGGATGATCGGGCCCCGCATGGCCACCATGCTGGGCCTGGTGGTCACCGACGCGGCCCTGACGCCCGACGTGGCCCAATCGCAGCTCACGGCGGCGGCCGACGAGAGCTTCAATTGCATCAGCGTCGAAGGCCACATGAGCACCAACGACACGGTGCTGTTGTTGGCCAACGGGGCGGCCGATCCAACGCCCCTGGAGGGTGAGGATCTCGCCGCGTTCGGGCGGGCCTTGGCCGAAGTCTGCGTGGAGCTGGCCCGCGCGATCCCGGCCGACGGCGAAGGGGCGACGCACCTGATTACCATCGAAGTGACCGGCTGCGCGACAAGGGAGGCCGCACGGCAGGTCGCCAAGACCATCGCCGAAAGCGCCTTGGTCAAAACGGCCGTCGCCGGCGGCGACCCCAATTGGGGGCGGATCGTCTCGGCGGCCGGATACGCGGGCGTGCCCTTCGATCCGGCGGGGGTCAGCCTCCGCGTCAACGGACTGCTGCTCTACCAGGCCGGCGCGCCCGTCGCGTTCGACGCCCAGGCCGCCGCCGACTCCATCCGCCAAAACCGAGAGACGCTCGTTGAGATCGCGTTGGGCGAAGGCGACGCCCAATGCCGGTTCTGGACGAGCGACCTTACCGTCGACTACGTCCGGATCAACGCCGACTACCACACATGAGCAACACTCCGCCCCTCAAGCGCCTGCAAGTGGGCTTGGCGATCCTGGCGGTCATTTTCGTCGTCGCCGTGTGTGGCTATCGGCTGGGCGGGTGGAGCCTGGTGGACTCGATCTACATGACGGTCACCACCCTGTCGATGGTCGGCTACCGCGACGAGATCGGCGCTACTGGGATGACCCCGGAGCTCAAAGTCTTCACGACCGTGCTCATCGTGTTCGGCGTGTCCACCGCCCTCTACATCTTGGGAGGACTCTTCCAAATGATGACCGAAGGGGAAATCAACCGGGCGCTGGGGCTGCGGCGCGTCAGCCGTGAGGTCGAGCGTCTGAGCGATCACGTCGTCGTCTGTGGGTTCGGGCGGATGGGCGAGATTCTGGCGGGGGAACTGGAGCGTGGCACCCGGCCGTTTGTCGTGATCGACCATGATCCGGAGCGGATCACCGAGGCGATCTCTTCGGGTTATCTGGCTCTGACGGACAACGCCACCGAGGAGGAAGCCCTGCTGCACGCCAACGTCCAGCGAGCCAAGACGCTGGTGATCACACTCCCCGCCGACGCCGAAAACGTCTTCATCACCCTGACGGCCCGGAACCTCAACCCGGACCTCCAGATCGTGGCCCGGGCCGAGCTGCCCACGACCGAGAAGAAGCTCCTCCAGGCGGGCGCCAATCGCGTGGTCCTGCCCGCCGCGGCGGCGGCCCTGCGAATGGCGGCGATGATCACCCGGCCCTCCACCGTCGAGTTGATCGAGCTGGTGGCCGGTCGCCACGTGACCGAAGTGCAGGTCGACGAATTGACCATCCCGCCCGACAGCCGTCTGGTCGACTGCACCGTGCGCGATTCCGAGACGCGGAGCCGTCACGGGTTGCTCATCGTGGGCGTTCGCCATCCGGGCGGCGAGCTGCTGTTCAACCCCGGCGCCGACACGGTCTTCCAAGGCGGCGACACGGTGATCGTGATGGGCCAACGGGACGACATCGAGCGATTCCGCGCGGAGCACGGCATCTGATCGAGCCTGGTGCCCTGTCAGACTTCAGACGGCGGGTCGCATGGCTCGTAGTGACCCGATTCGTCGCCCCCCTCCCCCCCAAGAAGCCGCGTAGGGTGCGTGAAATGCACCATATTTGCCTGGCCCGGACACAATGGTGCGTTTCACGCACCCTACGCCTACTCGTAGCGACCCGATTCGGCCCCCCTCCTCCAAGAGCCGTGGCCCGGAGGCCCTTGCTCCCCCCCTGCCACTGGCCAGATGCCTGCCTGTTTGCAGCGAGAGGCCGCCTCGATTAAGATCTGCGATAAGGGATTGCACGAAGACGAGAATGGGGACGGGCATCGTCGACTGCTCGAGAGACCGCCCGAGAGCCGTGTCCTCACCCAGCCAGTCGCCATTTTCGGCCCACCGACCTACCCCCGCATTACCGACCTTCGGAGACAAAACGATGCAAGGCCAGTCGAAGTCCAATCGGCGCGATTTCCTGAAGCTAACCGGCACAGGCGCGGCGGCCCTCTCTTGCGGCGTGTGGAGCGAGCTGCCGGCCGCCGAGTCCACGTCCCCCAATGAAAAGCTCAACATCGGCTGCGTGGGCACGGCCAATCGGGCGGCGGGCGACATCCGAGGCGTGGAAGGCGAGAACATCTTCGCCCTATGCGACGTGGACAAGACCTACCTCGACCGGGCGGCGGAAAAGTTCCCCGACGCCCGCACCTACGTCGACTATCGCGAAATGATCGAGAAGGAAGCCGGCAACCTCGACGCGGTCGTCGTCGGCACGGCCGACCACAATCACGCGCCGGCGACGATCCGGGCGATCCGAGCCGGCCTGCACGTGTACTGCGAGAAGCCGCTGACGCACACGGTCGAGGAGGCGCGCGTGGTCGCCGAAGCCGCCAAGAAGCACGGCGTGGCAACGCAGATGGGGACGCAAATCCACGCGACGGAGAACTACCGCCGGGTCGTGGAGATCATTCAGTCGGGCGCAATCGGCGACGTGACCGAGGTGCACGTGTGGGTGGGCAAGGCCTGGGGCGGAGGCGATCGTCCGGAAAAGGGCCAGGACCCGCCCGAGACGCTCGACTGGGATCTCTGGCTGGGCCCGGCGCCGTGGCGTCCTTACGTCCCCGGCCGGTACCACCCGGCCCAGTGGCGCCGCTGGTGGGACTTCGGCAACGGCACGCTCGGCGACATGGCGTGCCACTACATGGACCTGCCGTTCTGGGCCCTCAAGCTGAGGCACCCGTCCACCTGCGAGGCGGAAGGCCCCGAGGTGCACCCGGAGACGTGCCCGCTGGGGCTGATCGTCCGCTACGAGTTCCCCGAGCGCGAGGGCCTTCCGGCGGTGCGGTTCACCTGGTACGACGGGAATCTGATTCCGAAGGAGGTTGCCGGCGAGCGGGTGCCCGGCTCCGGCGTGATGTTTATCGGCAGCGAGGGGAGCATGTTCGCCAACTACTCGAGCTACCGGTTCTTCCCTGCGGAGAAGTTCGCCGGCTTCGAGCCGCCCGAGCCCACGATTCCCCGCTCGATCGGCCACCACGCCGAATGGATCAAGGCCTGCAAGGAGGGCACGCCCACGACCTGCAACTTCGACTACTCGGGCGCGCTCACCGAGGCCGTGCTCTTGGGCAACGTGGCGTACCGCGTCGGCGAGAAGCTCCAGTGGGACGCCGCCGCCCTGCGCGCCCCGAACTGCCCCGCCGCCGACAAGTACATCCGCAAAGTGTATCGGCCCGGCTGGGAGGTGGTGTAGCGCCCCCGCGCGGGTTATTGGCCCTCGATGTACTTCAGTTGAATTTCGGTGTCGGGCAGGCTCTTCTTGAGCTGCTCGATCCCGGCGGCCGTCACGGCGGTGCGCGTGACCTTGAGGTCCTTGAGCGTCGTGAGATGCTCGATATGCTTCATGCCCGCGTCGGAAACGGCGGTCGAGCCGAGGTGCAAGAACTCCAACCGGGTCATCCCGTGGAGGTGCTCCAGGCCCGCGTCGGTCAGTTGGGTGTTGTCCAGGTTCAGCCAGCGCATGTTGGTCAGGCCCGCCAGGTGAGCCACTCCGGCGTCGCCGACCGGCACGCGCCAGAGGTTCAAACGCTTCAGTTGCGTCATGCCCGCCAGGTGGGCCAGCCCGTCGTCGAACACCTGGACGCACTCGCTCAAATCCAGCTCCTCGAGTTGGGGTAGTCCGGCCAGGTGGGCCAACCCGTCGCTGGTGACCTGGGTCTGCGAAACGCGGAGTTTCTTCAGCTTGGGGAACCGGGTCAGCGCGGCCAGCGCCTCGTCGCCCACGAGCGTCCGCGCGAGATACAGCTCCTGGAGGTTCTCCAGTCCGTCGAGTTGGGCCAGTCCCTCCTCGCTGACCCACACGAAGTCGAGGGCCAGCGCCTTCAGGTTCTTGAGCTTCGCCAGCTCGGCGAGCCCCTGGTCGTCGACGGTGGTGCTGCCGCTCTTGCCCGACAGCCGCAGTGCCCGCAAGCCCGTCAAACCGGCCAGATGGGCAAGCCCCTCGTTGGTGATCCTGCAATCTCGCACGTCGAGGTTCTGGAGCGTGGAAATCTGCCCCAGCGTGGCCAATCCAGCGTCGGTGACGCCCGTCTCGGCGAGGAGCACCGATCGCACGCGCGGCAGCCCGGCGAGGTGGGGCAGGGCTCCGTCGTCGGTCGTCGTGCCGCGGAAGTCCACCTCGACCACAAAGCCCTCGTCGTCACGTTTCAGCTTGGCCGACAGGGATTCGAGTGCTTCGACGGCGCCCGGGTCGTCCGGCTCGGGAGCGATCGAGCTGCCGCGGCTCTTGGTGTCCCCCGTGACGGGTGCCTCGCCCTGTTCGGCGGCCCCCGTATCTTCGGCGCTGGGAGTCTCGGCCTCGCCGGCGACGGGAGTCTCCCGGCCGGCAAGCGAGTCGTTGCCTCGGCCACCCGGAGCGACGTCGCCGCGGTTGCAGGCCGGCAAGAGCAACAGGCCCAGTAGAAGCATGGATGCTCGAAACGACTGCCTCATCGGTGGTTCCCTGCGCTGGCTGATGGTTCTCGTGTGGAAACGACGTGGGTACAGCAGCTACCTTGCGGCGGGTGCAGGCGCGGATCGCGAAGGCGGGCCTCATGCTGCCCTCCCGCGAGAGGCCGCGCATCGTCAGGCGTGAGGTGGGCTTTGACTTCCGGGAGGATCACTCCGAGCGTGGCTACCCATGGCGGCGAGCGAAGAGCCATCGTAAGCTCGACGACACGATTCAAGCGAAACCGCCCTCATCGCGTCCCTCTCGCCGCAAGAGAGAGGTCCGTTCGATCCGGCTCGAAAGCCGTCTACTCGGCCAGCTCTCTGGCCAGGCCCACGGCGGCGCTGGCGTTGTCGCTGTAGCCGTCGGCGCCGATCTCGTCGCAATACTGCTGGGTGATCGGGGCGCCGCCGATGATCACCTTGACTTTCTCGCGGAGCCCTGCCGCTTCCAATGCCTCGACCACCGCCTTCATTTGGGTCATCGTGGTGGTCAACAGGGCCGACAGCGCGATGATCGCCCCGTCTTTGTCCTGCACCTCCTCGACGAACTTCTCGGCGGGGACGTCCACGCCCAGGTCGGTCACCTCGAACCCGCCCCCCTCGAGCATCGAGGCGACCAGGTTCTTGCCGATGTCGTGGAGGTCGCCCTGCACGGTCCCAATCACCACCTGTCCGGCCGCCTTCGCCCCGATCTCCGCCAACTTGGGTGTCAACAGCTCCAGCGCGGTCTTCATCGCCCGGGCGGCGATCAACAGCTCGGGCACGAAATACTCGTTGCACTCAAACCGTTTTCCGACCTCGTCCATGGCCGGGATCATGTACTTGCC
>CAZDHR010000417.1:0-6103 GCA_964505295.1 uncultured Planctomycetaceae bacterium | reverse complement strand
CGGCTGGATCGCTTGTTGCGGGGTGAGGTCCCAATTAACCGTGAGCGCACGTGCGCGCGGGCCCCATGGTGAGGGCATGGCCATTGTTGGACACTTGGGCGGGCCTTCTGCGTGTTTCTCGGGCGTTTGGTTTGCAGCCTACCGTGCTCGAGCATACCAGTTTAGCGCCGAGCCGCAAGGCCGTTTCTGGCCACGCCGCATCGCGTCCAACTTGCTTCGTCGGGCGGGCGGGCGGCGGGGGACGCCCGGGTGCGGTCTGGGGAAGTTATTTCGCCCTAAGAAGCGGGGCAGCGGCGCCGGGAAGCAGGGGTCAGGGGTCAGGGGTCAGGGATCAGCGGTCAGGGGTCAGGTGGGCTAGCCCGAGTTGTTGCTGGAGGGCGGGCACATCGATTTGGGCGACGGGGACGTCGTCGCGGGCGGCCATGGCGGCGGCGGTGCCGGCGGCGCGGCCGAGCTGGAGGATGGTGCGCGAGAGCCGGCAGCTCGATGCGGCGATGTGGCTGAAGCTGGCACCGCGGCACGCGACCAGCAGGTTCACCGAGCCCTTTGGAATCAGACACCGGTAGGGCACGCCGTACGGGGCTTTCAGCTCGCCGTGCACGCGCCGGCTGCCCGACCCGTGAACGTCCATCGAGTGGTCGGCCACGGCGATCAGGTCGGGGTGCGACTGGCCTTCGAGCGCTGCCTGGATGTCCTGCTGGGTGAGCACGTACTGGCCCACCACGCGGTAGCTCTCGCGGATGCCCAGCATGGGGGCGAAGCTGTGGAACTCGAACTGGGCGAACGCGGGGTACTCCTGGAAACGGTGCCATTGGGCCTGGACGAGCTGCTTGCACCGGGCCATGCACTCGTCGTAGCCCAGGTCGATCAAGGCCCGGCCCGGCACCGTGGCCAGCGGGTTGAGGATCCGGTCGCCGCAGGCCAGCCCGCTCACGTGGGCCGACCGCGGCCACCGCTTGACCGGCGGATCGGGCGGGGCCTGTCGCACGGGCTGGTCGCTCGGGCGGATGCGATAGCAGAGGGAGATGGCGTTGAGCGTGGTGCCGGGCTCATCGGGGGCGAACTCCTCGCCGAACCGGGCCTTGCTCTCCGACCCGAGCATGGTCTCGTACCCGGCCGCCCGACAGACGTGGGCGCCGCCCGTCGCGTCGATGAACACCCGCGCCCGAATCCGGTACGACGTGCCGTCCTCCCCATTCGCCCGGATCGCCACCAGGCGTGGCCCGTCGGTCTCGACCTCGACGAACGTGGTGCGCAGGAGCGTGCGGCACTTGCCCGTCTCGGCGAGCATCGCGGACACGACCTGGTTGAGTGCTTGGGGCTCGAAGACCATGGCACGCCATTTGGACCGCGGGTTGCCGGACCGCTTGAGCGTCTCGTCGTAGGTGCCCTGCGGATCGGGGAGCCACAGGCCGAACGGCCCCTGGCTGCGGTCGGGGTTGTAGTCGCGGACGATCGCGACGGCGTCGGGCAGCTTCGAGAGCCGGTCGTAGATTTCCCGGGCGAGCGAATCGGCGCAGCCCGGCTCCCAGTTGCACACGTAGGCGGCCGTGCTCGTGCCGCCGATCTGATCGAGCCGCTCGACGAGGACGCACTCGGCGCCGGCACGGGCGGCAGCGATCGCGGCGCTATAGCCGCCGCTCCCCGCGCCGACGATGCACACGTCGGTCTCCAACTCGGTGAGCGCCGCCGGAAGGGCCGTCGAGCCGACCAGGGTCGCCAGGAGGGCCGCCACGCCGCTGCATGTTTGGAAGGGTCTCATCTTTGGCTCGGTGTGGTTTAGGGGAGACCTTCGGTCGAATGCTCGTAGCAGGCACACGCCGTGTGCCGTAGCCAGCGGACGCCGTGTGCGCTAGCCCGCGGACGGCACCCGACGGGGCCGCTACCGGTCGGGCTCCACGAAGTCGAGGTTGACGGCCGTGAACGTGATGAACTGGTAGCCGCGGTCGACACCCCGCTCCCAGAGGACGCCGGCGGTTTTGTCGGGCAAGACGGTCAGGTCGGAGTAGGCGGCGAACTGCTCGGAGATCGGGCGTTCGAGGGGGAAGGTCTTGCCTTCATCGTAGCTGACGCGGACGACCAGATTGGACCGTTTCGGCCCCTTGGGGCCGGTCCAGAGGATTCGGTCGCGGTCGTCGCCGGCCGACTTGAGGGTCCACCGCTCGATGGCACAGGCGACCGGCGAGACGGCCTCGCTCGGCTGCGGCTCGGCCCAGGACTGGCCGCCGTCGCGGCTGATCGCCTTGTGGCGGTGGGGTCCGGAGGCTTGGCGGATATCGATCAGGATGCTCCCATCGGCCAGCTCGACCAGCTCGGCCTCGTTCCCCAGCACCTCGCCCGGCACGGGCTGGCCTCGGTGCCAGGTTTTGCCGTGGTCGTCGCTGTAGATGGCGAAGACTCCGTAGGGTTCGTAGCCCCAGGTGGGCGCGATCAGCCGGCCGTTTCGATCCTGGATCGGCCCGCCGGGCCCCACGACGCTCGCCCGCCACTTGGGGGCGTCCATGTCGCGGGCTACCTCGGTCAGGTCGACGGGCTCCGACCAGGTGACGCCGGCGTCGCTCGACCAGCGGGCGAGCGTTTGCATGTCGTCGGTGCCGGGCCGGGCGGTGCGCGTGCTCCGCTGGGGCTTCGAGCGAAGATAGATGAGCCACAGCTTGCCGGTCCGGCGGTCGACCACCGTGGCCGGATTGGCCGCCGACCAGAGCTCGCCCGGGTCCTCGATCACCTGCATCGCCGACCAGGTGCGTCCGCCGTCGGTGCTCCGCTTGGCGACCAGGTCGATGTCCTGCTTTCCGAAGCCCGGATCGGCCAGGTTGTGTTTACGTGCTTCGCAGAAGGCCACGAGGGCCCCATCCGGCGCGGTCTCGATGGCCGGGATGCGATAGCTGTGATACCCGTCCGTGCCCGAGACGAACACGTCGGCGTGCCGGATCTGCCCCTCGCCCCGTGCCAAGCCGGCCACCCCCAGCACGAGCCACGCCGTCAACAGCCCATAACCTTTCATGCCGATCTCCCGTTGGAACCGGTAGCCCACGGCAACCACAGCGGCTGTGGCAGCCGACGGCCACCATCATCAACGGGCGCGCGGCCGTTGTCAAATCTGGGGGGGCGGACGGCACAGGGCGTCGCCGTGACGGGCGGACGTCACACGGCGTGTGGGCTGCTACTTTCGAAAGACGCCGTGCACGGTTGCAGCACGGGCAAGATGCCAGTGCCACCCACCGTCTTGCTTGGTGGCACTGGCGTCTCGCCAGTGCGCCGACGGCCGGGCGGAGCTACAGATTGATCGGGCCGTCGCCGTCGCCGCGATTCAGGTAGACCGCGTCGCGGGCGACTTGGGCGGCCTCCAGCCGTCGGGCCAACTCGCGGGAGGCGGCGAAGAGGAAGTTGGAGGGGCCTCGCAAGTAGCCGGAGGCGGCGAAGGCGGCGCACCAGTCGCGGTGCGACTGGTTCGAGACGATCAGATCAACGCGGCGCCGGCCGAGCTCGGCGGTCGCCGCGGCGACGACCTTGCGTGCGTCGGCGACCGAGGCGAGCCCATCGACGAACGAGCCGACCTTCAAGGCGCCGAACTGCTTGTGGTCGCTGAACCTGGTGGCCAGAAGCACACACCATCCGATCGGCGATCCGTGCTCCGAGATCTTCAGGCGGATGAACCGCGGGTCTTCGGCGGGATACAGGATTCGGAGGACCTCGCCGGTGCGCACGGCGATCATCCCGTAGTCGTCCTTGGCGGCGTCCCAAATCCGGTCGGCCCAGTCGCCGAACTCATCGACGCACTCGACGTGCAGGCCCGCGGCCGCTCGGGCGTGTCGGTTGCGTGCCGCCTGGACTGCCTTGACCCCCAGCCATCCCAGGCCGGAGAACGCCAGGGCGTCGAGCAGGGCCCTTTTGGCGGCGGTTTGCCGGAGCAGCGCGGTTTTGCGGAAGAAGGCGAACGGCCGGACCACGCGGAAGAAGAACGGGACCGACCACAGGCTCCATCTCATTCCCGCGAGCATCCGCGGCAGCGGTCGGGCGGTGGAGCCCATGCCCAGGCAATACTGGACGGGCTGCCGTCGATGCGCGTCGAGGATCATCTTGAGCCCGACGGGGGCATGGGCCTTGTCGACGATGCCCTCGGAGACCGGGTTGTGGTAGTTGCCGATGGAGAGCGTGCTGCCGCCGATCAGGAACTCCTGGTGCTTGAGCACGTAGCCGCCCCGGACCGTGCCGCCCGGATCGACCGCCAGGTAGAATTCGCGGAAGATCGTCCGGCCGGGCACCTTGGGGAGCCAGTCGGGCACGTGGCCGGCGGGGAACTGGGGCCGCACTCCCTTCGCGCGCAGCCGCCCGTTGAACCGCTCGACCTCCTCGGTCCTTTGCGGGGCATGGTCGACGATGCGGATCGGGGCCATCTCGTCTTCCCTTGTTCGCGATCCCCTGCTGAGCCCGATGTCCCCGGCGGATTACGCCGCCTTCCGTTCCAGCAGCTCGATGAGTTGGTGCGTTGGCGTGTAGCACCACGCGATGCGCCGGCCCGAGAAGGCCACGGCGGGCGCGGGCCGGCCCACGACCTGGCACTTGTGCTCGCGGAGGTGCAGGAGGGCCTCGTCGACGTCGTCCACCTCGTAGCAGACGTGGTAGGCACCGACCTGCCTCTTGATCAGGCTATGGGCGGGCGACTTCTCGCCGAACGGGCTGATCAGCTCGAGCAGCAGTCCGTCGGAGCCCTCTTGCTGGAGAAAGCAGACGCAAACGCGCTGGATCGGGTCTTCGAATGGCCCCGAGACGAGGCGATACGAGAGGGATTGCTCGTAGAACGCGATCGCCTTTTCCAGCGAGCTGACGGCTACGCCGATATGGTGTCGTCGCATGCGATCTCTCCGGCTTTCTCGGGGCGCGAAGCAGGGCTTGGCGGAATTGGGTTCCCAAGCCGGAGCTTGGGAACCAGGCGCTGTCGGGCTGCTCGTCGGGCCCTACGCCGCCGCCCGATCGAGCTTCCCGCATAGGTGGTCCAGGATGGCCTGGAAGGAAACCAGCTCCTCGACGTTTTCGTCGAGAAGCGAGACGTCGAACTCCTCCTCGATGACGGCGAACAGCGTGACGGTCGCCACGGAATCCCAGACCTCGACGGTCTGCGGCGACGCCTTGGGGAGGTCGGCCTCCGGGGTCTCCGGGAAGACGATGCCGAAGCAGCTTTCCAGTCGAGAGCGGACGTCGTTCATGACTCCGATACCTCCGAGAAGAGAGAGGGGCACGCGGCCGCAAACGCGTCGCGCGCCACGACGGCCATGCCGCCCGCGTCTTCGGTCGCCACGGCGCCGAGGAACTCGCCCAGCGGTCCGTTGCGGTCGGTGGGCACGTAATCGAGAAGGATCCGGTCGACCCGGTAGCGGTCGAACATCGTTTTGAGCATCTCGAATTCGATCCGCCGGGAGAAGGCGCGGCAGCTCATCACCCACGTGTCGACGCGGAGCTCGCTTTGCGCCCGCCGGCCGGAGACCACGGTGATCTTGCCCAACGGCCCGAACTTGTCGGCGTAGGAGGCGGCGATCAGAAACCGTGCCGGGTCTTCGAGGCGAGACCTCCACGTGGCTTCATCCACACGCCGACCGTTGAGATTGAACTGGTTCGTCTTGTTCACCAACTCGTAGCTCCGCTGGTCGGGCGCGTCGAAGTGCAGCTTGATTTTGGGTTCGGCCCGGGCCAGCAGCTCGTCCGGATTCGTCTTGGCGGCGTGCGCTTCGCGCCGGCGCGCGGCCCGGAGGCTGCCCACGCGGAGGCGATCCTCCTCGGTGGCCGACGCCTTGCCGAACCGCTGGCGGAGTGTCCGCAGGAAGCCGTCGATGGCGTCGGTCTGCGAGGGGAAGAGGAGCGTCTCGATTTCGGGGAACGCCTCCCGGACTTCGGCCAGTTCGAACTGGCTGTCGTCGACGAACACGACGGCGTCCGCACCGACGTTCCAGCGGTCGAGGATCCGTCGAACCGATCTCGATTTCGGCCCCCAATGGGCTTCAATGGGAAAGAGCAGGTCCGGCGGAACGAGCAGGTCTTCCCGCCCAAGCGCCCGCTCGACCGCCGCGTCGTCGTTCTTGCTGGCGACCCCCAGAAGCACGCCGAG
>CAZDHR010000416.1:0-6159 GCA_964505295.1 uncultured Planctomycetaceae bacterium | reverse complement strand
GGGCGTGGCCACGCAGATGGGGAACCAGGGGCATTCTAAGGAGGGGATCCGGCAGACGTGCGAGTGGATCTGGGACGGAGCGATCGGCCCGGTCCGCGAAGCCCACGCGTGGGTCGGCGCGACGCGGTGGAACAAGGGGCTGACGGGCCTGCCCACCGACACGCCGCCCGTCCCCGCCGGCGCCAATTGGGACCTGTGGATCGGACCGCGCAAGCCGGTCCCCTATCACCCAGCCTACACGCCCGTCACCTGGCGCGACTTCTGGGCGTTCGGCTCGGGGCCGATCGGCGACTTCGGCTGCCACGACCTGGACGCCGCCATGTGGGCGCTCGACCTGGCCGAGCCGCAGACGATCGAGGCCCGCCCCGCCGGCAACATGAACGCCGACATCGCGCCGCACGGCGAGATGTGCTACTACGAGTTCGGCCCGCGCGGCGACAAGCCGCCGGTCAAGGTCACGTGGTACGACGGCGGGCTCAGGCCCCCTTGCCCCGAGGAGTTGCCCGAGGGTAGCTCGCTGCCGAGTCGCGGCGTGCTTTTTGTCGGCGAGAAGGGCAAGATGCTGTGCGACGGCGCCGGCGGCATGCCCCGCCTTCTCCCGTACGAGAAGACGGGTCAGTACGAGCGCCCCGCGCAGACGATTCCCCGCTCGAAGGGCCACCATCGCGATTGGCTCGACGCCTGCAAGGGCGGACCGCCCGCCAGCTCGAACTTCGACTACGGCGCCAAGCTGGCCGAGCTTGTGCTGTTGGCCATCGTGTCGTTGCGCACCGGGAAGAAGCTCTTCTGGGACGCCGCCAACATGAAGACCCGCGGCCTCCCCGAGGCAGACGCGTTCATTAAAGAGCAGTATCGCAAAGGTTGGGAGATTGCGTGAGATCCCGGTGACCGTCACGCATTGTGGGGAGGGTGATTGGGCAAGCCCGGTGGGGTTAGTAGCCCGTTGACAAAAAGTGTGGGGTCAGAAAAAGTCTGAGGGCAAAGTTTGAACAGTGAATAGGCCCGATCTGAACGCCCGGCCGAAATAATCGCTATTCACTCTTCAAGCTCTGACCCCGGCGCACAAGCTCTGACCTCGGCGCATGTACGGAAGAGACCGCCTTGTAGCGAGCGAACTGGGGCACGTTCGCTACGACAAGTGGGTGGAGGGCTTCGGAGGGCACGGCGAGTTCGTCGAAAAGCCTGGGGACATCCGTCCCGCACTCCAGCGCGCCCTCGCCGCGGGCAAACCCGCTTGCGTCAACGTCATCTGCAAGACTGTGCCCAGATAGGACAAGAAGGGAGCACGCCATGACGTCACGTGAGAATCGTGTGAAACGCCGGGACTTCCTTCAGAAGTCGGTCGTCGGCGCTGCGCTGGCGGGATTGGTGACCGTGCCTCGGCACGTCCTGGGAGGTCCGGGGCATACTCCGCCGAGCGAGAAGGTCAACCTGGCCTGCATCGGCGTGGGCAATCGTGGCCAGCAACTCGTTCAAGGTATGCAGCACCACAACATCGTCGCCTTGTGCGATGTTGATGAGCAATACCTTGGGAGAGCTTCCGAACGTTACCCGAACGCCAGAAAGTACAATGATTTTCGCAAGCTGCTTGACTGGGAAGAGAACAACATCGACGCCGTCGTGGTCGCCACGCCGGACCACGTGCACGTCCCCGTCACCGTGATGGCGATGAAGATGGGCAAGCACTGCTACACCGAGAAGCCACTCGGCCACAACGTCTACGAAGTCCGCGAGGCCACACGCGTAGCCAAGCGGTACCGCCTGGCCACCCAACTTGGCAATACATGGCACTCCGCGCAGATCTTCCGCAGTGTGGTCGAACTGATTAGGGCCGGGACGATTGGGGAGGTCAGAGAAGTCCATGCCTGGTGCGATAACGAGTGGGAAGCCCCACCGAGAGTGGCTGCGGATGACGGCAGCCGCCGTGGCCGGGATCGGCCGAAAGAAACGCCTCCCGTTCCGGCGTACCTGGATTGGGATCTCTGGTTGGGCCCGGCTCCCTATCGCCCGTACCATCCTTGCTACCATCCCGTTCAGTGGCGCGGTTGGTGGGATTTCGGCAACGGCAGGCTGGGCGACATGGGTTGCCATCTGATCGACCTTCCGTTCACCGCACTCGATCTGAGGTACCCGCTCACGATCGAGGCGGACGGCCCCCCGGCCCATCCCGAGAGTGCGCCCCCGTGGCTCATCAGCAAGTGGACTTTCCCCGCGCGAGGCGACCGGCCGCCCGTGGAGCTGACGTGGTACGACGGCAACAAGCGGCCCGAGTTGCTCAGAGAAGTGGACCCGCCCGATTCCAACTTTCCCTGGTACGTGCTGCTGGCGGGCGCCGAAGGGATGCTGATCGCGGGAATGGACACATTCAGACTGTATCCGGAAGAGAAGTTCGCCGGTCTCCGTCGGCCACAGTTGCCCCAGGGTCCGTCCCACGCCGACCAGTGGTTGACCGCGTGCAAGACGGGTACGCCGACCGGCACCCACTTCGGTTACTCCGGGCCTCTCACTGAAACCGTGCTGTTGGGAACCATCGCCTATCGCGCCGGCCAGAAGCTCCAGTGGGATGCGGAGAACCTGAAGGTCACAAACTGTCCGCAAGCGGGACGTTTTATCCGGCGCGCTACCCGTCAAGGGTGGCCGTTGTAGCTACCGTCGCCAGACGGTGGGACGCGATTTTCCCCACGTTCTGGCGAGCGTAGCTACGACATGAATCCCCTGAGGGACGTGAACACATTTGGCTTCACACGCTGGAGAAACAGGCGGGGCTGGAAGTCGCCGAAGTCGAATTGATCCCACCCATCGAAGACAGATCGAAGTAGAGAGATGAATCTTCAAACGTCACAGAACGCCCTCGGGGGCATTGCGCTGGCGTTGCTCTTGATGCCTTGCGTCAGCCTGTCGGCTACCAAACGCCCAAACATCGTCGTGCTGTTGGCCGATGACTTGGGCTGGAAGGACATCGGCTGTTACGGCGGCCCGGTGAAGACACCGACACTAGACCGTCTCGCTGCGGAGGGCGTGCGTTTCACGGATTTCTACTCGGGCGCCGCCGTCTGCGGACCGTCCCGCGCGGTGTTGTTGACAGGACGCCATCACGCACGCGCCGGTATGTACAGCAATGTGATTTTCGAATCCGTCCAGAAACCGCACCTGCTCGAGCGCGAGGTCACGCTGCCTGAAGTGCTCAAGCGGCATGGGTATGCGACGGCCCATTTCGGGAAATGGCACTTGGGAATGCCCACGCGTGACGTGAAGAAGCCGACACCCGCCGAGCATGGCTTTGATTACTGGTTTGGGACGAACAGCGGGGCCCACCCGAGCCACAAGGATCCCGTGAACTTCCTTCGCAACGGCGAAGCGGTCGGAAAGATCGAAGGGTATTCCTGCCAGATCGTCGTCGACGAGGCGATCTCGTGGCTGGATGAGAATCGTGATCCCAACTCGCCGTTCTTGCTGAACCTGTGGTTCCACGAACCTCACCACCCCCTTGCGGCGCCGGAGTCGATCGTTTCTCAATATGGCGAATTGAACGATCCGGCCGCGGTCTACTCCGCAACGATCGACAACACGGATCGCGCTATCTCTCGCCTGCTCGACAAGTTGAGGGAAGTCGATTCGCTCGACAACACTCTGGTCTTCTACACATCCGACAACGGCAGCTATCGGGATGATCGCAACGGCAACCTTCGCGGCAGAAAGGCATCCAACTTCGAAGGTGGAATTCGAGTACCCGGGATCTTCTATTGGCCGGGGACCATTATGGAGGGACATGTCGAGCACGAACCGGCTGGAGTCGTCGATCTGCTGCCGACGGTCTGTGGTCTCATGGGAATCGACAAACCTGAGAGTGCCCATCTCGACGGTTCGGATATTTCGCCGTTGCTCACCGGCCGTAACAACGAGTTCGCCCGGCACCAACCGCTCTACTGGCATCTGCCTTCGGCAAATCCGTCTCTGGCAATCCGAGACGGCAACTACTCGATGGTTGCCTATCGCGACTACGAGTTTCCGAGGGACAGGGAAGCCATCGTCGAAGTGGAAAGGGAAATCGAAGACGTCTTGAGGAGAGCCAACAGCCCCGAGCTTGTCCCTTGGGTGGAGAGAACCGACTATTTCTACAAGGTGTTCAAGAACAAGGACGCCGAGCGACTCCGCAGCGAGTTCATGCGGTTGAACGTGTTCCAGGAATCGTGGATCCCAATCCTCAAGTCGGGCAGCTACCATCGCTACCAACTGTTCGACCTGGCAGCCGATCCTTGGCAGAAAGTGGACGTGTCGAAGCAACATCCAGAAGTCTTCGCGCGACTAAAACGTCAGTTACTTGAAATCAACGCGAGCGTAATGGCCGAGGCGCCTGATTGGGGCTCGGTTGATGATGCACCGACGCCTTCCAGCCCCAAGCCTCACACATCGAAGGCACTGACTTTTCCCAAACGTCGTCGTGCTGTTGGCCGATGACCTGGAACTCCGGCAACAGTAAATCACGCTGGACTCATTCGCGAGGAAATCCGAAAGCACCAAGGTGAGAGAGAAATGAACAACAAATCACAGCTTACAAGACGTGAGTTCATTGGCACTGCAGCGGCAGCAACCGCGTTTACGATTGTCCCACAGCGTGTTCTTGGCCAATCAGCCCCGAGTAACCTGGTCAATATCGCGGTTGTCGGTTCCGGAGGGCACGGGGCCTTTGTGGTTACGCAAATGCTCAAGGCGGGGGGAATCAACGTGGCTGCCCTCTGTGACGTGGATGCCGAATTCGCAAGCCACATTGAAACCGAGGAGTATGGTGACAGGCATATCACAGGTCTCTACAGGCAGTTCCCTGATGTCCCGAAATACAAGGACTTCCGGGTTATGCTCGATCAAGAGCAGAACAACATCGATGCAGTTGTGGTCACGACACCCGAACATACACACGTCCCGGCCAGCGCGATGGCCATGAAGATGGGGAAGCACGTTTTTAGCTCGAAGCTGCTTGGACATAACGTCTATGAGATACGCCTAGCAACCCGGTTGGCCGAGCAATACGGGGTGATTACCCAGATGGGAATCGGAAACCACACCACCGAGATATTTCATCAGGCCGTCGAGATCATCCAGGCCGGCGATATCGGGGAAGTCAGAGAGGCTTATGTTTGGTGTGATAATGAATGGGATCCCTATCAGGGGCCTGCGGCCTGGCCACCGAGAGCCGTCAAGGACTATAACCCCGACTGGGCCGATAAGCAGTTGCCAGAGCGGTTGCCCATCCCAGATCACCTGGATTGGGATCTGTGGCTGGGACCGGCAAAGTACCACCCCTATCCAGGCTTCGGACGCGGCCTTTATCATCCCTCGAACTGGCGCAGTTGGTGGGATTTTGGCAACGGAAGGATTGCGGACATCGGCAGCCACGCCGTCGACCTGGTGTTCTGGGCACTGGACCTCAAATACCCGTTGACCGCTGAAGGGGAAGGGCCCGGCCGGCCGGCGCTGGAACGTGTACCTCCCTGGCAGAAGGCTACATGGACGTTTCCGGCGCGGGGGAACCAGCCGCCGGTGACAGTGAGATGGTGCCACGGCAACACGCGTTTTGACGAATTGAGACATTTGGATCTGCCTCACGAGTGGCCCGTTGGAATACACTTCGTTGGTAGTGAGGGAAGGCTGACCATGCAGATCGAACGGGGGCCTGCCGGTCCCATGGAGTTGTATCCGAAAGCCAAGTTTGCGAATTACACGCCGCCGCCGCGCACGCTCCCCCGGTCTTATGGTGAGTATCAGCAATGGATCCAGGCCATCAGAAACAACAATCCAACGGGAACCGAAATGCCTTTCAGCTACTCGGGCCCCTTGTCCGAGACGTTGGCGTTGGGGAACGTCGCCTATCGCGTTGGCAAGAAGCTCGAGTGGGATCCCGTGCACCTGAAGGCCACCAACTGCCCGGAGGCCGACCGGTTCATCCGACGCGAGTACCGCAAAGGCTGGTCACTGTAGGTTGGTATCCCCTGAGCCTTGTGAAACAGACAACGCTTTGGAAGCTGGAATCGACCCCGAACAGTAGTCTCTGCGATCCCCGCGCCTCTGCGTGACGTTCTTTTTCGAACATGATAGATCACGCTGAGGCACAGCGCGGCGGAGCCGCAGCCAAAGGAGGAGGGTTCAGGGTTCAGGATTCGG
>CAZDHR010000415.1:0-6167 GCA_964505295.1 uncultured Planctomycetaceae bacterium | reverse complement strand
CCCAATCGCGGCTCGGCCCGAGGATCACCCACCAGCCGAGCTGGGCCTCGAGGAGAAAGGCGCGGCGATACTGCTCGACTGCGCGGAGGTGGTCGTCGGCGAACCGCTTCAGCCCCCACTTGGGATGATCCCAGGCCCCGACGCGGGAATGGAACGGCCAGGAGTGATGCCCCCAGGCGCTCGCCTCGACCAGCGCGGGGCGCTTGAGCCGGGTGAAGATTGCGTGTCTCATCCGGGCGACGCCGTACCATCCCCGCATCGCCTCGGCGCCGTCCATGTAGATCTGGTCCATGCCGCACGTGTTGTACACGTTGGCGATTCTCTCGGCCACCTCGTCGACGAGCGTCGACTTCTCGTCCGGCACGAAACAGCCGTAGCGCACGAACATGTGATAGACGGGCGTCCCCTTCTTGTGCGGAGCCACCTTCGTGCCGAACGCGCCCCGCCGGCACTTGAAGAAACCGCAGGGCGAATCCTTCGAGAGGACCGAGTATTGGATCAACTCGTCGTCGATGCGAATGCAGTTGCCGCGGCTGCCGTAGGCCCAGACGGTCGGGTGGTCGCCGGGCGGCTCGACCGTGGGCACGTCGGCGTCCTCCTCGCCGAGGTCGGCGGAGAGCGTGTACGTGGCGTCGGTGGCCAGACGCGGATCGGGCACCGGCCGCACCCAGGCATCGTGCGGGCTGATGCAGCCGGTCAAAGTGTGGATGCCGACCCGGAGGCCCGCGGCGTGGAGCTTGTCGACGACCGCCTTGAGCCCTGCGAGGCCGCCGAAATAGAGCTCCTCGCGCGGCTCGTAGTGGCCCAGGCTCTGGTTCCAGCCGGAGAGGTGGATGGTGCGGATGCCGCCCCGCTGGGCCAGGTCGATCCACTGGTCGACGTCCTTCTCCGACACCCGGGCGAAGACGTACGAGCCGCGGTTCTCCTCGGCGTCGAGCGAGAACGGGCCGCCGAGCGGCGAGTAGGGGAGGCCCTCGCTGCGGACCACTTCCTGCAACGCGGGCCTCACTTGCGGCGTGGGGCAGGCCACCAGCGCCGCCCGGCCCCGCTCGAGACCGTGCTCCGCAAAAGCCGTGGCGGTCAAAAGCGGCGGGTTGCGTCCGACCGAGACGCGGGTTTCGAGGCTGAGCGTCCTCATGCAGACGGCGAACCGGTCGTCGGCGGCCAGGCCCGACATCGGGCTGACGTGCTCGCACGACTTGAGGTTGAGGCGGACGAACGTCACCTCGTCAATGTCCGCCCCGGCGACCGACTCGACGCGGAACACGAAGTAGTGCGGCTTGGCGTCGACGCCGACGACGACCGTCGTTTCGGCCTTGGCGAATCGGAAGACGAGCTTGCCGTCCTCCCGCGAGCAGACGGCCCGCTGGTGCGTCTTGTCGCCTTGCTTGATGGTAACCAAGGGAGACGTTCGCAGGACGCGATCTTCGCCCGTGCGCTTGTCGATCAGGGCCGTGCATCGCCCCTGCGCGCTGACGGCCAGTTTCGCGTGCTCGTTTTCGAACGTGGCCACGGCCGCGGCGAGCTGCGATTGGCGGGGGATTGTCTCATAAGCCGCCTCGCCCTCCGGCGTGGCGGTCCTTCCCGCGGCTTCCTTCTCGTAGTCGGCCGCGATCTGGTCGGCCGAGAGCGCCCGGTTGAAGACCTTGACGTCGTCGATCAGCCCCTGGTGGCTGACGGCTCCGCCCCACTTGCCGAGGATGATGTCGCCCTGGTGGCCCACGGGGTAGTCCCAGTGGGCCGAGCCCACTTGTTGGCCGTCGACGTAGGTCTTGATCGTCGGTCGCCGGAAGGTGGCCGCCAGGTGGTACCACCGGCCCATCGAAAACGGCGCCAGAAGCGAGGCGCTCACTTCGCGCCACTCCTTCTTGCCGTCGGACGCCGCGAATCCCGGCCGGCCCATCCGGAACGTGCACTGGTTGTCGCTGACGAACACGAGGAATCCGCCGGGGCTCCACGTGCCTCCGGTGAGGATGTTGGGATACCTTCCGGTGCCTTCCCAGTAGACCCAGGCCTCGACGGTCATCTCGTCCGAGCCGTCGAGCCCGGCGATCTCCGGGAGGGAGACGTACGCCCCCTGGCCGTCGAACCGCAGGGCGGTGCCAAACTTTCCGCGGACCCATTCGGCGCCCCAGGTCTCCCCGTCGTTCTCATGGCCCGAGCCGTCGACCACGACGTCGCCCTGCCCCTCGTCGAACTTCCAGTGGCCGAGGAGGCCCTCCTGCCCGGAAACGACCTGAGGCACGGAAACCAGGCTGCCAACACAGAGAAACCATACGATAGGTGTTCGGCACATCGGTTCGCTCCTTGGACCTAAACAAGAGACTCGCGATTGGACACCATTGTATTCTGGGACGATCCGATTCCAAGTGCCCGGGGCCCGACGACGCTTCGCCGCCTGCCGACTGAAGGTTCTTTCTTCCTGCACGCGCCCATCGCTTCTGGTATCATGGACCGGGGCAAATCGCGAGGATCCTTGCTGCGCCGGACCGATTCGACCGAAGGAGGACACCCAATGAGGGAGAAGGCAACGACCATCCGCCGAGGGGGCCGCATTCCGCCCGGCGGCCGCAACGCCGTTCTGCTGGGCGTCATTCTCAGCGCGGCGACGTGCCTGACCGACGCCGAGGACCCGGCCGCGATCGACGGGGCGGATCGACGCCATGATGGCCCAGGTCCCCCAGGTAGAGCCGTAGGGTGTGTGAAACGCACCATTTTTGAACCACAGCTTGTGCGGCCTTCCGCAGAGTCGGCTCCAGCCCAGATGGTGCGTTCCACACACCCTACGGCGGCTCGGGCGTCGTCGTCGAACTGGAGGACGATCTGGCCGACCTGGTCCGTCGTGACTGCAGCCCGGTCGAGGGAGACGGCGCCGGGCGTGCCGTCGTAGACGAAGTGGGTGCCGACGGAGCCGAGTGGGCCGTCGCCGTCGGAATCGACCGCGCGGGCGACCCAGCGGTTGAGGTAGTCGTAGGTGTGCTCGACGATCTGCGTGGCCGCCCCGCCATCGGTGTCGCGTTCAATCACTGAGGCCAGCCGGTTGCGGTGGTCCCACGCGTACTCGGTGATCGAGGATCGTTCGCCCTGGTCGACCACGCCGTCGGCGTCGGCGTCGGTCCAGACGTAGCGGAGCGTGCGGTTGCCTTCGGGGTCGTAGTCGTACCAGAAGGTGCCGTCGGAAAGGAGTTGGTTGTTCGTGCCCACGACGTAGCCGCCGCCGATGCGGTTGCCGTTTTCGTCATACGTGTACGACTCATCATCCTGGGTGGCGTAGTCGGCGCCGGTGAGCTGGCCGGTGGCGTCGTGGGTGTAGGTGACGGTGCCGTCCAAGAGCGAGGTGAACTGGGCGATGCGGCCAGCCGAGTCGTAGGTCCAGGTGTAGCCGGCCAGGTCGACGGCGTTCTGGGCTTCGGTGACCGGGCTGGAGAGCGGGCCCGTGCCGTCGGGGTCGGGCTCGATGACGCGGATGAGCCGGTGCCGCGCGTCGTACTCGAACCGGGTGACCGCGCCGGTGGCGTCGGTCACGCTGGTGACGTTGCCCGCCGGGTCGTAGGTGTAGCTGGTCGTGGGCGCGGCTAGGGGGCCCGCGCCGTCGGGGTCCGGCTCGGTGAGGAGGAGGAGTTGGCCCAGGGCGTCGTAGGCATAGGTGGTCGTGTTGCCCAGCGGATCGACGGACGAGGTGAGGTTGTCGTCGGCGTCGTCGTACCGCTACCGCAGAAGACAGGTGACTCTCCCGCTCTCCGAAGACGAATCCTCTATTTGACCACACGCAGAAGTCGCTGGCGAGCCACGTGTCAAGAGTCAAGAGTTGACCCCGCCCGCCCGGCGACTGCTCCGCCAGCCTCGCTATCCGTCGCCGTTTCGTTGACACATCTTCATTTCTCAGATTACTGGGCATCTGTTGTGTTTCCCGATGACGATCCATGATTTCGACGTCTCGCTTCCCTCCCCCGGGTCCGCTCAGGAGGTGCGTTCCCCGGGTTCATCGGTACTATCAAGACGCTGTGACTCCCTGATGTCCATCTCGCTTCACTTCGTTGCCTTCGATCCGCGATACCACGGCAGCACACGGTATTGAGACCGACTCGCAGGGCTCCGAAACTCGCAAACCACGACTTGCACCCGGTTGGGAGGGTCATTGACCTTCCTTGCGATTCTTGTCGGCCCGGAGCTTGAAGGCCACGTCGCGTGAGAAGGCGGGTGCAGTCAGCTTGAGTGGGCCGCCGGTGTGCTTCAGTTCCGCACGGCTCAACTGGCTGCCCTTCCAGGAGTCGAACCAGACAAGCTCATAGTCCCCTGCCGGTGCCTCAAGGGCCACCGTAGCGTCTGAGACAGTGGCCGGCGTTTTCCCTTCAACCACCACGTGCTTCCAAACGTTTTCTTTGTGATGGAGCCAGCCGACGATGCCCCACTGGGCATGGCCGCGGGCGAGCGCTCGAACGGCCGGGTCCGAGCACTTGGGCTCAAACGGGGCGAAGTCGAGGCGGTTCCACGGCACGTCGGACGTGAACTCTGCAAACGGTGTGTAGTGGTGGTAGAGATCGAAGGGGTCAATGTAATATGCCCACCACCAGTGCATCGCCGTGCCGGATGCTCCGGCAAAGAAGGGCGCCCAGATTACATTGTGAAGAATGACGCCTTGGCGATCCTTGGGGTCATCCGCATATCGATAGGCATCCTGATATTCCGAA
Source organism: uncultured Planctomycetaceae bacterium (assembly GCA_964505295.1). Classification (GTDB taxonomy): domain Bacteria; phylum Planctomycetota; class Planctomycetia; order Pirellulales; family Thermoguttaceae; genus DATKZH01. Next base: position 1,476 of record CAZDHR010000415.1, on the reverse strand, counting down.
CAGCCCCATGCGCGGTCTACCATGCCGGTCTCCGCGGCCAGAAGCGGCTTGCCGTAGCGGCGGGAGTGTTGCTGAACCGGATCAGCCCAGAGATCCACCATCGAAAGCGGCACGCTGGAGCGGGAGTAGCTCGTCAATTGGACGAGTTCGACTGAATCCAACGTCCACATCTCGTCCCAGTGACTTCCGTTAGGCACGGCCAGCAAATGCCCCCACGGGTCGATCGAGCGGAGGTAGCGGTTCATCTTGTCGGTCCAAGCGACTTTCTCGGCGGGCGTGGCTTTCTTGCAGCAATTGACTTCGGCCCACGTCTGCCAGGCCATGATGCTGGTGGAATAGCCCCATCGGGCGACAATGTAGCGGAGTTGGGCCTGGAACTGCTCATGCGCCTCCGGCAGCACGAACAGGTCGCGCATCGAGCGGCACGTCCCACCGTTGTTGTAGTAGTAAGGAAAGTCGGAGCGGACCTTTGGCATCGAACCGCCCCAGTCGATTCCTTCAGCGGTGCTGATCCAGCGGATGTGGTCTACGACCAGCTTGATCCGAATCGATCGCTCCTGGCACATTTGCACGATCTGGTCGAGCTTCCAGCAGCCCCTCTGGTTGTAGCGGTAGGCATACGATCCTTCGACGCCGAGCGTTGGTCCGTTGAAGTTCACGCACGTGGCCGTGCAGCCGACCGCTGACATCCGGTCCAGCCATCGGCGATACTGGTCGAGCCCCACAATCTTCTTGCCGTCGACCTCGATCACGTGAAATTGCGCCCAACTCGACGGATCGACCTTGGTGAGCCGCTCGATGAACAGGTTGTGGCCGATCGGCAGGTAGCTGCTGCCGTCGTCGCATTCGAACATCAGCGGATTGTCCTTGGCGATGCGGACAAAGCCCGAGTGCTTCGACGCCGTGCATTTGAAGGCGAACTCTTTGCTGCTCACGGTGCCCCGCGGCGTGGTCAGCGTGATCTGCCCACTCCAATCGCCGACGGTCGTCGGACTGAAACGGACCTTCCAACCACCCCTGTTGGTGGGCGTGAGCACTTCCCGACGACCTTCCCATATCATGCGCGTGAAATCCTGGGCGAAGAAACCGGGCACGCTCATCTTTTTGCCGCCCGGGCCGGTGAAATGGCCGTCTAGCGCGACTTGGCGCGGGTCGAACGGCGTCTGGTAATCCGCTTCCAGCTCGACGTCCACCTCAAGCCGTTCGAACTGGCCCACGCTGTCCCGGTCGGGCTTGACCGAAATAATCTGCTCGGCCGCGAAACCTGCGGCGGGCAGCAACAGTATTACCGTCACGAGAGTCCCGTGCAGGGCATTTCTCAACCACCGCATATCCATCATTGTTTTCTCCTCATTTCCAAGACCATGTCTAAAGAGGTTATCTCTCGTCCCGCTTCTCAAAGCAACCGGAATCGCACGACCGGCATTCCGGGGACACGAACCGATTATGGTCGTTTGAGTAGTTTTGATGGACGGC
>CAZDHR010000414.1:0-6171 GCA_964505295.1 uncultured Planctomycetaceae bacterium | reverse complement strand
CACCGTTTGTGACTAAGCCAACAACTCCTGCGGCTCACGCTCGTTCCCAAGCTCCAGCTTGGGAACGCGCGCCCAAGAGGCTCTTGCTGCCGGAGCACGAAGCAGACTTGAACCAGGTTCCCAAGCTGGAGCTTGGGAACCAGAACAGGTTGTCTTCCAACCGATCCCGAAACGTGCGTTCCGTGCGGGCGGTCACCGCGTCGAAAATCGGTAGACGAGCGTGTGTCGATACGTTTCTCCCGGATGGAGGATGACGGAGGGGAAGCCGGGATGATGGACCGAGTCGGGCAGGTGGCCCGGCTCCAGGCAGAACGCGGCGTGCCGGGGGTAAACGGCGCCGCCTTTGCCCCGGAGCGTGCCGTCGAGGTACTCGCCCGTGTAGAGGACGATGGCCGGCGCGGTGCTTTCGACCTCCATGACGCGGCCCGTGGTCGGCTCGTGCATCGTGGCCACGGGGGGAAAAGGGGACAGGTCTAATTTGTGCGAAGCACCCTCCGGGCCGTTCCGGCAAATTAGGCCTGTCCCCTTTTCCTTTTCCCGGAGCAGGTAGGCCAGGTCGTAGCCGGCCGTCGTGCCGCCGGTTCTCTCGACGCGGGCGCCGAGCGGCGTGGGTTGGGTGAAGTCGAACCGCGTGCCCTCGACCGGCGCGAGCTGGCCGGTGGGGATGATGGCCTCGTCGGTCACCGAGTAGCGATCCGCGTCGAGCCGGAGCACGTGGCCCCAGACGTCGCCCGAGCCGGCGCCTGCCAGGTTGAAATAGCCGTGGTGGGTGAGATTGACGGGCGTCGGCGCGTCGGTCGTCGCCGTGTAGTCGATCCGCATCTCGTTGCGATCGGTCAGCGAGTAGACGATTGCCAGGTCGAGGTTGCCGGGATAGCCCTGGTCGCCGTCGGGGCTTCGATACGTAAGCTTCACCGCGGGGTTCTCGCCTTCGAGCGGCTCCGCCTCCCAAACGACCCAGCTCAGCCCTTTGACGCCGCCGTGCAGGTGGTGCGGGCCCGTGTTGAGCGTGAGCTCGTACGCGTTGCCGTCCAGCTCGAAGCGGCCTTCCGTGATCCGAAACGCCACGCGGCCGACGACGCAGCCGAAATAGGGGCTTTCGGTCTCGTACTGCTCGAGCCGGTCGAATCCAAGGACGATGTCGTCCAGTCGGCCGTCGCGGTCGGGCGCGTGCAGCTCGGTGACCGCGGCCCCGTACGTGATCAGCCGGATCGTCAGCCCGTTGGCGCCCACGAGCGTGTACCGATCGACGGGGACGCCGTCCGCCGTGACGCCGAAGAGGTCCTTTTGAATACCGACGTTGCTCATCAAAATCGACCCTTATGCCAACGGTCCCGTGCTACATCCCGGAGCCTTGCAGGTAGTCGCCCGCCAGCAGGAACAGGACCCCCGCCGCCAGGGCGATCATGCCGAAGGCGCGGGTCAACGCCGGGCGAGAGAAGACCCGGTCCATGCGGCCGAGGAACCGCTCGGGCCACCAGCATATCAACAGGCTCTTGACGGCGCCGATCCACACGGCGATTCGAACCAGCCCTGCTACGTCGAGGCCGACGGCAACCCCCTGGGAGAGCACCAGGAAGGAAATGACGAAGAAGAGCGCCCCGACGACGCGGAGCAGCACGTCCTCTTCCTTGAGCTTGAGGAACCACTGGGCCGTCTTGGCCGGCGCCACCAAGAACGAGACCGCGGCGAGGAACTCCAGCGCGCTGACCAGGTAAGAGAATGCTGAGAGTGACATCGGTCGGGTCCTTTGCGGAATGGGCTTCGTGGCGTGCCGTAGTCAACCGTTCGGGTTCCCCCCGGGCCATACGCCATCGTACACGGCGACGAGGGACACGGTTCCTATTCGGGCTCCTCCGCCCTCCTGACACAACGGAATCCGACGAACCCGTGGATGTCTTTTCCGAAGCAGACGTCGGTATAGCCCGGGTCTTCGTAGTTGCGGTAGGCCGAGCGGCATTCATCGGGCCGCGAGTTCCAGCATCCCCCTCGCACGACCCGGTTCTCGCCGGAGGCGGGTCCTCGGGGGTCCTCGTCAGGGCTCTCTTGGTAGTAGTCTTCCTGGTAGAAGTCGTTGCACCATTCCCAGACGTTGCCGTACATGTCGTATAGTCCCCAGGCGTTCGGCTCTCTCTGCCCCACGGGCCGAGGCCGTCTGGTGCAGTTCTCCTTGAACCAGGCGTACTGCTTCAATTGGGCGGGGCCGTCGCCGAAGAAGTACTCGCTCTCCGTGCCGGCCCGGGCAGCATACTCCCATTCGGCTTCCGTCGGCAGCCGGTACCCGTCGGCCTCGAAGCTGCACTCCCACGTCTTCGGGTCGTAGGCCGGCTCGAGTCCTTCCAGGCGCGATCGGGCGTTGCAGTACGTGGCTGCGTTGGCCCAGCGGATCTGCTCGGCCGGGTTGTCGGCGTTCTTCCATCGCGAGGGATTCTCGCCCGTCACGCGCTCGTATTCGGCCTGCGTCACTTCGTGCCGGTCGATGTAGAACGGGCCGACGCAGACCCGGTGGAGCGGCTCGTCCGTCTCCCGGTTCTCGGCGCTCCCCATCTCGAACCAGCCCCCGGGGATGAGGGCCATCTCCACGCCGCTGCTCGCCGGCGCGACCACCGCGACTTCCTCCGTCGCCCGCGGCTCGACTCTGCGGCAACCCCACCACGGCGATAGCGCCAGGACCGAAGCCAGAACGGCGGTCGTCGCGCGGACCGTTCGATGATCGGGAAATGACGACTCGCGGCTCACGGCTCACTCGTCCTCCGGCGGAAGCCAATCGTAGTCCCAGTGGTGGCCGAGCCAGCCCGGCGGGCTGATCGTGATCGTCTCGGCGTCGGCCAGCCGGACAATGCAGATCGGGCTGTGCACCTTCCAGCTTCCCGCGTGCGGTATCTTCACGTAGGCGATGTACCGACCGCAGTGCGACCATCGGCCGCACGGGTCCTGCCCGAGCTTCTCCTTGGGCAGGGTGACGAACTTGCCGTCGGTGCCGCCGGGAAGCGCCGGGTCAAACTTGCGGACTGACAGGCTCCCGCCCGAGTTCCAGCACATCCACCGCCCGTCGGGCGAAAAGCCCGGGTGACACTCGCCTTTGCCGGCCGGGTGATTGGGCATCTTGTGAATCGGGCCGCCGTCGGCCGACATGAAGTCGATCGAGTACTTGCTGCCCCGGAAGTCGCGGAGCTCGAAAAGGAACCACTTGCCGTCGTGGGAGAGATCGGCCACGCTGACCCTCCGCTCGGTTCGGACGGGCTTGGTTTTCTCGCCGGTCTCGACGTCGGTGTAGACGATGCCGCTCTTGCCGCAGTAGGCGGTTCGCCGGCTGTCGGGGGTCCAGGCGTATCCACCCCAGAGCGGCTTCGTCTTCATCGTCTCCACGTCGACCAGATAGTCGCCGTAGTTGTGCGTGAACCGCTTCCCGTCGGGCGACGTGCGGGGCTTGGTCTCGTCCCGGTCGGGAGAGCTGGTTATTTGCGTGAGGTCGCTGCCGTCGGCGTTGACGAGGTACAGGTCGCGCGGAGGCGACTCTCCCTGGGCAGCGCCGGGCCGATCCGGATGGATGGCGATGACCAGCCGGTAGCCGGTCTGGCGCAACTCCTCCCTCAAGTCTCGGACCCTCACGGGAGCAAACGGATCGCACTCGGGCGGCATCTCCCACTTCGCCCGGATCGATGCTTGCTCTGCGCCGCCGCAGACGGCCGCCATCCCCCACGCGATCAGAAAAACGAGCTTCGAGCAGACGTTCATGTGCGGATGCCTCGACAAAACGAGCGGATAACGCAAGAACGAAACTTCCAGTATCCCTAGCCTATCGGGGCGGCAGGGCTTGTCAAGGATCGGCCGAAGGTGGGTCGCGCACTGCCCGCCGGGGCTAGCCAGATCACCACGGGCGCTTGTCGAATCCGCCGACACCGGGTACTCTGAAGCCTCCGAGAGTCAACGGCTCAGCCGAATCCCGTCCCAAGCCTCCGGGGGACCCGACAAGATGGCCAAGTCTCGAACGAAGCGATTCGCAATCGGCATCGACTACGGCACGAACAGCGTACGCACGTTGATCGTCGACGTGGCGGACGGCACGGAAGTCGCTACCCACGTCTGCGACTACCAGAGCGGGGACCAGGGGATCTTGTTGGACCCGAAGGACCCGAATCTGGCACGTCAGAACCCGGCCGACTACCTCGAAGGGCTCTACCAATCGGTCCGGGGCGCGCTTGCCGCGGCGAAGAAACAGTCCGGATTCCGCGCGGAAAACGTCGTGGGGATCGGTGTCGATACGACCGGCTCCACGCCGATTCCCGTGGACGGGGCCGGCCGTCCCCTGGCCCTCCAGCCCCGGTTCCGGGACAACCTGGCGGCCCAGGCCTGGCTCTGGAAAGACCACACGGCCCACGCCGAGGCGGCGGAGATCACCGCGCTGGCCAGGAAAGGGCGCGCTGGCTATTTGAAGAAGTGCGGCGGCACGTACAGCTCGGAGTGGTACTGGTCGAAGATCCTCCACTGCCGGCGCACGAGCCCGAAGGTCTTCGACGCCGCTTACGCCTGGGTGGAGCTGGCCGATTTCATCCCCGCGTTTCTTACTGGAAATCTTGACCCGGACGCGCTGCCGCGATGTGTGTGCGCGGCAGGGCACAAGGCCATGTACAACGACCAGTGGGGTGGGCTTCCCAGCAAGCGATTCCTGGCCCGACTCGACCCCAAGCTGGCCGTGCTCCGCGATCGTTACGCCCGCCAAGCCATCCCGGCCGATCGGAAGGCGGGCGGGCTGACGGCCGAAATCGCCGAGAAGGTCGGCCTGCCGGCGGGGCTGCCCGTGGCCGTCGGCGCGTTCGACGCGCACACCGGGGCCGTGGGAGCCGGCATCAAGCCGGGCACCCTGGTCAAGATCATCGGCACGAGCACCTGCGACATGATGGTCGTCCCCATGGACCAGGACCTGGCCGACGTTCCCGGCCTCTGCGGCATCGTCCCCGGCTCCATCATCCCCGGCATGTACGGCCTGGAGGCGGGACAATCGGCCGTGGGCGACATCTTCAACTGGTTCGTCGGCCACCTGGCGCCCGGCAAGTACACGGCCCAGGGCGATCCCCACGCCAACCTCACCCGAGAGGCCGAACGGCTCCAGCCCGGCGAAAGCGGCCTCCTTGCCCTCGACTGGAACAACGGCAACCGCACGATCCTGGTCGATCCGCTGCTGACCGGGTTGCTGCTCGGCCAGACCTTGCACACCACGGCCGCGGAAGCCTACCGGGCGCTGGTCGAGGCCACGGCGTTCGGGGCGCTGACGATCATCAAGCGGTTCGAGGAGTACGGCGTGCCCGTGCGCGACGTGATCAACTGCGGCGGCATCGCCGAAAAGAACCCGTTCGTCATGCAGATCTACGCCGACGTCACGAATCGCCCCATGAAGGTCAGCCGATCGGCCCAGACCTGCGCGCTGGGCTCCGCGATCTTCGGGGCCGTGGTCGGCGGGGCCTACCAGACCACCGAACAGGCCCAGCGGCGCATGACCGGCGTGAAACGAAAGGTCTACCGGCCGAGGAAGAAGGCGGCCGAGGTCTACGCCAGGCTGTATGACCTCTACCGCACGCTGCACGACGCCTTCGGCACCACGGGCCACCAGGGCAAGCTCGCCCAGGTGATGAAAGACCTGATCGCCATCCGCGATCGGGCCCGCAAAGGGTGAACGAGCATCGAGACCGACGGAGGGCATCGCTACTCATGGACCTGACCGAGCTGCGCGAAGAGGTCTGCCACGCGAACAAGATGCTGCTGGCCACCGGGCTGGTGACCATGCACTCCGGCAACGCCAGCGGCCTCGACCGCCGGGCGGGTCGGCTGGTGATCAAGCCCTCGGGCATCGACTACGACACGTTGAGCCCGGCGGACCTCGTGGAGGTCGATCTGGCGACGGGCGAGCTGGTCGGGTCCGATCTGCGGCCCAGCGTCGACCTGCCACACCACCTCTACCTCTACCGCAACATGCCGGAAATCGGCGGCATCGTCCACACCCATAGCAACTACGCCACGGCCATGGCCGCCGTGGGCCGGTCGATCCCGCTCTGCCTGACGGCCATCGCCGACCAGTTCGGCGCCGAGATCCCCTGCACGCCGTACGTCGACAACGAGGCGGACCACATCGGCCGGGCCATCCTGAAGCATCGCAACCGCGCCTCGGCGATC
>CAZDHR010000413.1:0-6171 GCA_964505295.1 uncultured Planctomycetaceae bacterium | reverse complement strand
TAGACTTGCGTGCCGTCGGGCGAGATGCAGATCCCGCGCACGCTGGTGCTGCCGGTCGTAAGACGGATCGTCGACGGCCGATTCGTCCGGGTGTCGACGACGGTGAGGACGGCGGAGACCGCGTCGACGCCGTGCTGATCCGCGCGGTCGGCCGGCAGAAGATTGGCCACGAAGAGCCATTTCCCATCGGGCGTCATGGCCGAGGCGATCGGCTCGCGCACGGCCGGCACCCGGGCCACTTCCCGCCCGGCTTCCAGGTCGATCACCGAGAGGTCGTTGTCGAAGCGGTTCGAGACGTACAACCGCCTGCCGTCGGGGCTCACCGCAGGGCCGGTGGCGCCATGGCCTGCCGCGATCGTGCCGCTTACGGTGCCGGATTCCAGGTCCACCACGCAAACGGTCCCTTGCGGAGCCGCGCAGGTTACGTAGAGCGTTCGCTCCTCCGGGCCGAGCACCAGCCCGGTCGGCGTGGCCGGCACGTCGATCTTCCGCGTCACGCTTCCGCCGGGCTCGACCACCGCCACCTGCCTGGCGTCGGCAAGAAGAACCAGCAGACGCCGGCCGTCGCTGGACGCCACGACGTCGCACGGACCCAAGTATCCTTCGCGCTCACGTGGCTCCGGAGCCGCCGCAACCCACGCGGGGCAGGCCACGACCCCCCAGAGCAGCACGGCACACAGCGCTCGGCCCGTCGCCATCCCTCGCAACCGAAGGTCCCGTTTCCTGCTTGCGGGAGACGGTGGCGACGAAGTCGCCGGGTGAGGGCGCGCCGCCGCTGATGAACGGGAACCTCGATTTGCTGGTAGTGTCAACACTCTTACTCCGCACCCCTCTCCCGCACGCCGGAGAGGGACGCCCTTCTGGAACGCGTGCGCGCTACGCGCACTCCACCAAGTAGGATCGTACGCCTCCGTCCTCACCGTGATCCTGAGCCAGGGGACCGGCCTTGTCAAGCGCTCCGCGCTTTCCCACGGACGAAGCCGGGGTCTGCCGCCACGCCAATCGCCGCAGCGGACACCGGAGCGAGGGCGCAGCAGTTGCGTCGGGCTGGTGCGGGAGTTAGGATTTCCTCGCGGGAGTCGCACGCGGGCATGACGCCATTCCTACCTTGCGATGAGCGACAGGAGGCGGAGTATGAAACGTCCACACGGCACATTCACGCGCCGCGTTATGCTCGCCCGCACGGCCCAGGCCACGGCGACGATCGCCGCGGCGTCCAACCTTGAGTCGCTCAGGGCAGAAGAGCCAGCCGTGGAGAACGGGCCGGCCGTGGTGTGGGACGCGCACGGCCATCTCACCGGGGTCGCCGGAACGCCCGGCGAGCGAATCGCCCGGCTGCTGGAGATCGCCGACCGCGTGGGTATCGACAAAGTGATCGTCTTCCTGGGCTTCTCGCGGCTTCACGACCCGCCGCCCGAGCAAGTTCGCCGCGACAACGACGTGCTGCTCGAAGCGATCCAGCATGCCGCGGGCCGGGCGCTCGGCTTCGCGTATCTCAACCCGAAGCACACGCGGGAGAGCCTGCGGGAGTTGGATCGCTGCGTGCGCGACGGCCCCCTGGTGGGCGTCAAGCTGTGGGTCGCCGTACGGTGCAACGACCCGTGCCTCGACCCCATCGCCGAGCGGGCCGCGGAGTTGAAGGCCCCCATCCTCCAGCACACCTGGCTCAAGACGACCGGCAACTTGCCCGGCGAATCGACCCCCGGCGACCTGGCCGAGCTGGCCGCGCGCCATCCGAACACGTCGTTCATCGCCGCACACACGGGCGGCGCATGGGAACGGGGCATCCGCGCCATCCGCGCTACCCCAAACGTCTACGCCGGGATCGACGGCAGCGACCCCACCGCGGGGTTTGTCGAAATGGCCGTGCGCGAGCTGGGGCCCGAGCGCGTCATCTACGGCAGCGACTTTGGCGGGCGGAGCTTCGCCTCGCAGTTGGCCAAGGTGCACGGGGCCGAAGTCTCCCGGGACGCCAAACGCCTGATCCTGGGCGGCAACATACGGCGTCTCATCGAGCCGATCTGCGCGGCGAAAGGCATCAAGCTGTGATTCGGGGACGCCGGCCGCGCACGCAATCGACACAAGCCGGTTGACCACGGCCCTGTTGGCAACGAGAATCGTAGAGTAAGTGGGCCCGAGTAGCGTACGTTTGGATCGCTCGTTGAGCCCTGCGCAACGGACGTCGCTGGGTTGCTTCCACAAAGCCCAGGGGTTGCAACCCCTGGGCTTGGAGGGGTCTTGTTCGCTGTGCAGGGGCCACGAATCCGTCGCCCAAAGGAGCGTTCATCATGCCCAGCAACCGATCGGTCACACGACGCCGTTTTCTTGGGGCATCCGCGGCAGCCGGCGCCGCCCTGGCGGGGCCGTACCTTGGCTCGTCGGGCCCGGGGCTCGAAGCGGCGGAGGCGAAGGCGGCGCCAAGCGTTGGCGCGGAGGGACAGAACCCCGTGCCCGTCATCGACTGCCACGCCCATCTCACCCACCACAGCTCGGCCAACTACCAGGAGCGCGACGACAAGCTGATCGAGGCGGCCGACAAGCTCGGCATCGACCGGCTCTGCTGCTCGATCCTCACTCCCAAGAGGCCCTCCACCGCCGAAGGCTTCCGCGAGTGCAACGCCTGGCTGGTCGAGGCGATCGAGCGGCTCGGCGACCGCGTGCTGGGCTACTGCTACGTGAACCCAGGCTGCGGGCGCGACGCCGTGGACGAAATCCGCCGTTACGTCGAGGAGCACGGGTTCATCGGCGTCAAGCTCTACAACGAGCACCGGTGCACGGAGCCGATCGTCTATCCCGTGGTGGAGCAGGCGATTGAGCTCCGCGTGCCGATTTTGCACCACGCCGGGCACGGGCACTACCCCTTCCCCGGCCAGCCGAACATTTCCGACGGCGGCCACCTGGCCGAGTTGGGCAAGCGCTATCCCGAGGCCCGGCTCATCTGCGCCCACGTCGGCGGCGGCGGCGACTGGGAGTGGACCATCAAGGCCCTGCGCCACGCCCCCAACGTCTTCCTCGACACCAGCGGCAGCGTCGTCGACGAAGGAATCGTCGACATGGCCGCCCAAATCCTCGGCGTCGACCGGTTGCTGTTCGGCTGCGACATGTCGATGACCGCGGGCGTGGGCAAGGTCCGCGCCGCCCGGCTCAGCCCGGAAGACAAACAGAAAATCCTCGGCGGGAACATGATGCGACTTCTCCAGATGCGAGGCTAACCGATGATCATCGACACGAACGCCTACCTGGGCCATTTCGCCTTCCGGCAGCTCCGCCACAACACGCCCGGCGCCCTGCTCAAGCTGATGGACGAAAAGGGCATCGCCCGGGCCATGGTCTCCAGCGCCAGCGCGGTCACCTATCGCAACACGCAGCCGGCCAACGAGGAGCTGGCCGCCGCCACGAAGGCCCACCGCGACCGGCTCGTCCCGCTGGCCGTCATCAATCCGTTTTACGCCGGCTGGAAAGACGACCTGGCGATCTGCCACGAGCGGTTCGGCATGAAGGGGCTGCGTCTCTACCCCAAGTGGCACAACTACGCCCTTTCGGACGAGTGCTGTCTCGACCTGGTCCGCCGGGCCACGGAGTGGGGCATTCCCATCTCGATCCCCATTCGCGTGGTCGACTCCCGGCAGAGGAGCTGGCTGGTCGACGTACCCGACGTGCCGCTCGGCGAGATCGTCGAGCTGGTGAAGGCCTGCCCCGAGTCGCGGTTTGTTCTGGTAAACGGCGCCGGCTTCCCGCGCTCGCCGCTGGGGAAGCCGGACAGCGGCCTGCCGGCCAACTACTGGATCGAGATTTCCCGCTTGAGCGCGGTCTTGGCCAACGAGATCGGCCAGCTCGTTTCCCACCTGGGGGCGGACCGCGTGGTATTTGGCAGCGGCATGCCCTTCAAATACCCCGATCCCGCGCTGGTGAAACTCGAAGTGCTCGATCTACCCCCGGCGGCCAAAAAGAAGATCCGCGGCACCAACGCCGCCGGGCTCTTGGAACCGCCCTCGCAATGAGTGCTCGCGAAGAACCGCAGAAAGGCCGAACCGTGCGCATGTGCCCCATCGTCCGCCCGTTGCTGCTCGCACTCCTCCTCGCCACGCCCGCGGCCTTCGCCGCCGAGAGGCCCAACATCGTGCTGGTCATGGCCGACGACATGGGCTGGTCGGACCTCGGCTGCTACGGGAGTGAGATTCCCACGCCCCACGTCGACCGGCTGGCGGCCGGGGGCCTGCGGTTCACGCAGTTCTACAACAACGCCATCTGCGGGCCCACCCGGGCGTCGCTCCTGACCGGCCTCTACTGCCAGCAGGTGGGACACCGGGGCGATCGCTGGAACGAGCCCAAGGATTTCAACCGCTGCGTGCTCGTTGCCGAGCTGCTCCAGGCGGGTGGCTATCGGACGATGATGGTCGGCAAGTGGCAGGGGCGCGACCTGGCGGTCGAGCGAGGCTTCGACCGGTTCTTCGGGCCGATGTGCCAGGCCAAGATCAGCTACTTCCATGAAGTGCAGAAAGACCCGTTCTACCTCGACGACCAGCGGTGGCAGTTGCCGGAAGACTTCTACCTGACCGAGGCGCTGAGCGACCACGCCGTGCGGTTCGTCGAGGAGGCCGCCCGGGACACGCGGCCGTTCTTCCTCTACGTGGCCTACATTGCCCCGCACTGGCCGCTGCACGCGCGCTCGTGCGACATCGCGCCGCACCGCGACCGCTATCGCCAGCACGGTTGGGACGCGTGCCGTGCCGAGCGGTTCCGGCGCCAGCGCGAGATGGGGTTGATCCCGGACGGCTGGGACCTATCGCCCAAGCCGGGCGAGGTTCCGCCGTGGGAAGAGGATCCGCACAAGGACTGGCAGGCGGAGCGGATGGCGGTGTACGCGGCGCAGGTTGCGGGCGTCGACCGCGGCGTGGGTCGGGTTCTGAACGCCGTGCGCGCGGCGGGCGTCGAGGAGAACACGCTGGTCATGTTCCTCTCCGACAACGGCGCGGCCCCCGACGGCGGCGTGGCTCCCACGACGAGCGGCTTCGGCTTCGGCCCCAACCGGCCGAACGACACGTGGCGCCTCGACGGCGTGCCCATCCGCCCGGGCAGCGGGCCGGACAACATGCCGGGGCCCCACGACACGTTCGCCGCGTACGGGATCGCCTGGGCGAACGCAAGCACCACGCCGCTGCGCGGGACGAAGCTGACCGCGTACGAGGGCGGCATCCGCACGCCGCTGGTGGTGCGCTGGCCCGCCGTGATCCGCCAAACCGGAAAGCTGACGCCGGAGGTCGGTCACGTGATCGACCTGATGCCCACTTGCCTGGAGGTGGCCGGCCTCGATTATCCCGCGGACTTCCACGGGCGCAAACCCCTGCCGCTGGAGGGGAAGAGCCTGGCCCCGGTCTTCCGAGGCGAGCCCCGGGAAGATCACGAGGCCCTCTGCTGGGACGTGCCGCGGAATCGGGCGATCCGGACGGGCCGCTGGAAGCTGGTGGGCCCGCGAGGCAAAGCGGCCTGGGAGCTCTACGACCTGGAAGCCGACGGCACGGAGACGCGGAACCTTGCCGCGGAACACCCCGAGCGCGTCCGCGACATGGCCGCCCAATGGCAAGCCTGGGCCGAGCGCTGCGGGGTGAGACGGTAGTGATGCGGTGGCTGGTGGTTGACGACCGCCGTCGCTGTGCCCGTAATTTTCCGGGCAATCGGCAATTCTCGGGGCATGGAACTCCATGAGGCCTCGGTGGCCAAGATCCCCGGTGGGAGGAATCCTGACGTTCTGGGCCTTTCATTTCGCCGAGAATTCTGGAGAATGCGTGCATTGCGGGCCACCGAGCAGAGTTCGCGATAAGGCCGAAAACACCGGAAGAGCCCCCCTGAAGGCGGCGTTTTCCAATCGCGCGGTGAAGGAATGTCTGCGACAGCGGCGCGTGTGTTCAGATGCTGTGTTGATGCCATCCGCGCTGGTGAACTTATTGTACGTGAGAGTTCGAGGGATAAGGAATTTCACTTTCAGAACTGGTTCAAGAGACGGCTTGAAGACGCGCACTTCAATTTCGATCAAGGGGGCCGTAACAGCTACCCAGACTTCACGTTGGTGAAGTTCACGGAAGGCTACGAGCTTAAGGGGCTCGCGTACCCAGGACGCGATGCGAGCTTTGACTCCAACAGCCAAGTCCCCACCGGGTTACACAATGGACG
>CAZDHR010000412.1:0-6178 GCA_964505295.1 uncultured Planctomycetaceae bacterium | reverse complement strand
CGGGTTCGTATCGTCGAACCGCAGGTTGCACTTCCCGCCGAACTCCCGGGCGACGCCAAAATTCAAGCATATCGACTTCGCATGCCCGATGTGCAAATACCCATTCGGCTCCGGCGGAAACCGCGTATGCACCCGCCCCTCCCACTTGCCGGTCCGGCAGTCTTCGGTGACGATGTCGCGGATGAAGTCGAGGGGCCGGGCGGGTTCGTCCGTGGTCATGTGGGTAGCTCCGTTCTCGTATCTTTTCCTTCTGCCCCGGCTTGTCGATCGATGTCGTCGAGGGGCAGCCATGACGGCCGCTTGCATCCCCCAATGATCCCAATGATCACGGGATTGTCAACGGGCGCGGAAGATATCCGCGCAACTTCCCGGCACTGCCAGCGGGGCGGGTCTCGGCGGGCCCTGGCGGTCGTGCGATCCGTCCCGGAACCGCTACGGGGCGGTCGTCGGCGACCGGCTTGAACGCGATCATCGTTCATCGGTATAATGGAGGGAGGGAAGCCAAACCAGCACCGTGCGGTATGACGAGATTATGCCGGAGATTGCTCGGTTTCTCGGGATCATCATTCGGATGTATCCCGAACCCGGTGTGCCGCATCACCGGCCGCATTTCCATGCGTACTACCAGGACGCTGTCGGCGTTTATGGCGTTGACACCATCGAGTTGATCGGCGGCGCCTTGCCTCGACGGCAACACCGATTGGTGGAAGCCTGGGCGGAGCTGCACCAAGAGGAGCTGCTGGCGAATTGGGATCGCCTCCAAGCGGGCGAGCCGTCCCAAAGCATCGACCCCCTGCGATAGGGAAGTCTGCCATGGCACATCCGATTTGTCGCGTCGTGTCGTTTGACATCCTGGCGCCGTACACACTGCGCGTGACGTTCGACGATGCAACCGCTCAAGTGATTGATTTCTCACCCGTGCTGGCGGGCAAGCTCTACGGGCCCTTGCGCGACGTGTCGCTGTTCAATCAGGTCCGGATCGATCCCGAGGTCCACACGCTCGTATGGCCCAATGGGGCCGACTTCGACCCAGCGACCCTCCACGATTGGCCAGAGCACCTCGATAGCCTCAAAGCCCTCGCACGCCGTTGGGCGGAGACATCGCCCCTCGACTCATCGGGCGTTCCCGGCCAAGCGTGACAAGCGACGCCGGTCGCCTAGGTCAAGCTGTGCCTGGCTAAGATGATCACACCAGGGCGTCCATCTCCACGCGGGCCAGCTCGAAGCCGGCTGTCTTCACTTGCGTGGCTGCGGTTCGAATCGCTTCCTCCAGGGACCCGGCCTCGCGGTCGAAGGCGACGTAGGTGACGCCCTCCCGAGTGACGACCGTGCCGTCGTCGCATCCCGCTTCATACAGCCCGTCGCAGTCGTCGTTGGTGACTTCGCCGACGGCGAGAACGACGTAGAATGCGTATGTTCTCTTCATAGAAGGCGGCCTTCACCACATCCGCGCCACCGGATACAGGTCAAACGCCCGATCGCTGCTCAGCACTGGCACGCTCTCCACCATCGCCTGGGCGATCAAGAGCCGGTCGAAGGGATCGCGGTGGTGAAACGGCAACCTGGCCACGACGGCCGCATGCGCCACGGTGATCGGCAGAACGGTCAAGTCGTTCTCCGCAAGCTGGCTCTCCATGAATTCGACGAAGTCCTCCGCAAGCGTGTACTTGTCGAGACTGATCTTGATGGCGATCTCCCAATAGCTCGCCGGGCTCACAAGCGGGTCGTTCGCTGGGTCCGCGATCAGCGACCTCGCGTTGCTGCTGAGCTTGGCGTCCTCCAAGAGGAACCATAAGAGCGCGTGCGTGTCGAGCAACAGCTTCACGGCATGTACTCTTCGAAATCGCGCAGGTGGGCCTCATCGTCTTCGACAATCGTCAGCTTGCCAATTGCGCTGCCCGGCTGGCGTGGCTTTCGGGGGGTGGGAGATTCGGCCACCAGGCGAGCGACCGGGCGGTCCTCCTCAGTAATCAGGATCTCTTCGCCCGGCTTCAGCTCAGCGATCAGTCCGGCCAGATTCGCCTGGGCTTGCTTGAGGGTTACAGTCGTCATCGCTGTCTTCCTGCCATGAGGGTTTGGTGCTCATCCCCCCTCCCTGCGCCTATTGTACCGAGAAACGGCCGGCGGAGCCGCTCTTTCCTGTTGGCCATACCCCGTCGGGCTTTCCGCCTGTCCAGTCCAAGAACCGCCCCTCCTCACTCCTCCCCGATCTCCGCCATCACGTCGTCGGGGATGTTGAAGTTGGAGGAGACGTTTTGGACGTCGTCGTGGTCGTCGAGGCGCTCCATGAGCTTGAGGACCTTGCGGGCGGTGGGGGCGTCCAGATCGACGGTGTCTTTGGGGATGAGGGTGATTTGGCTGACCTCGGGCGTGATGCCCGCCTCTTCGAGGACGTGGGAGACGGCCTGGTAGTCGCCGGGCTCGCAGGTGACCTCGTAGTTGTCGCCGACGTGGCGGACGTCGTCGGCGCCGGCGTCGAGGGCGACTTCCATCAGGGTGTCTTCGTCGATTTTGTCGATGTGCACCAGAAAGAGCCCTTTCTTCTCGAACATCCAGGCGACGCAGCCGCTGGAGCCGAGCTTGCCGTCGGCGGCCTCGAAGATTTTGCGGACTTCCGCCGCGGTACGGTTGCGGTTGTCGGTGAGCACCTCGCAGAGGACGGCGACGCCGCCGGGCCCGTAGCCCTCGTAGACCGTTTCCTCGAGGTTGCCGCCGTCGAGCTCTCCGGTGCCGCGTTTGATCGCCCGGGTGATGTTGTCCTTGGGCACGCTGGCGGCCTTGGCGTCGTCGATGGCCGTGCGGAGCCGGAAGTTGGTGTCGGGGTCGCCGCCGCCCATCTTGGCGGCGACGATGATCGCCTTGGAGAGCCTGCTCCACTCCTTGCCGCGCTTGGCGTCGACCAGGGCTTTCTTGTGCTTGATGCCCGCCCAATGGGAATGACCTGCCATGGGACTGTCTCTCGTATCGTCTCTGGGTTCTATTGGCTATCGTAGCACGCACGCGGAACGGGCTCTCGGCCGCCGAAGCCGTGAGCGGCGCGTGGGTGCGAGCACCCACCCTGTGGGTTCTGTCAGGAAGGCGTGGGTGCGAGCACCCACCCTACGGTTTTTCGGCCAGTTTGTGTTGGACGGTTTTCGCCATGTCGGCGTTGCTGTCTTTCTGGAAAAGTGGGAGGGCCCGCTTCCACGCCTCCTTGGCCTTGCCGGGCTGCTTGGCGGCGCGATAGGCGTCGCCCAGGTGGTCGAGGATGACGGGGTCGGGCTCGTCGTCGGCCGCGGCCTTTTCCAGCTCGGCGACGGCCTCCTCGTGGCGTCCGAGGCGGTAGAGGACCCAGCCGAGGCTGTCGCGGTAGGCTGCGTTGTCGGGGTCGCCGTCGACGGCCTGACGGAGCATCCGGTGTGCCCGCTCGAGGTGGACGTCCTCGTCGGCCCAGAGGTAGCCGAGGTCGTTCAGCGCGGCGACGTCGTCGGGGAACTCGTCGAGGACCTGTTGGAGCCAGCGTTCCGCCTCGGCGAAATCATCGGCCAGGACGGCCAGGTTCGAGAGCACCAGGCGCGACTCGCGGAGCACCTGGCGGACTTCGGCCGAGCCGAACTCGGCGTCGAACTCGTCGATCAGCTTGGCGTAGGCCTCGGCGGCCTCCTGGTGGCGATCGTTGCGATAGAGGATCCAAGCCACCCGGCTGAGGAAACGCGGCGACTTCGGATCGAGCTCGGCGGCCTTGCGCGCGGCGGCCAGGGCTTCGTCGGTGCGCCCGTCCAACTCCAGCGCTCCGGAAAGGTAGAAGTACAAGACCGGGTTGTCGTCGGGGAGGACGTTCCCGTCGATTCCTCGCTGGAACACGCGGGCCGCCATGTCGTACTGTTCTTCAGCCAATAGTCCCAGTCCCCAGATGAGCAGGGTCTCCGAGGCTCGATCCGGATCGGCCTGGCTGGCCAGATCGAAGAACTCGTTGGCTGCATCGAACTGGTTGGCCTCCAACGCCAACAGCGCCACCCCGAGCGCCGGGCCGAAACCGAACTGGTCCGGCGAGTCCCCGCGGCGCTTTCGCGCGATTTCGATCAGGGAACGGGCCAGCTCGGCGTCGTCGGCGATCGACTCCCCTTCCCCCCCGAACGATTCGGGAGCGACGCCCTGGGCGGCCGCCTCGCCGAGGACGTCGAAAAGCGCCTCGGGCCGGCCGGTTTGGCGACAGATCGCCACCAGCGCCCGGTAGGCGGTTACGGTCGGGGTCTCTTTGACCAGTTCGCGATAGAGCGACTCGGCTTTGTCGAACCGTTCGGCCTTGTGGTACGTCTCGGCCAGAAAATGCCCCAAGGGGACGTTTTCCGCGTCCTCGGCGTGGAGTTTCTCCAGCCGCTCGACGAGCTCGGGTTGTCTGTCCAGATCTTCGAGGACCTCGGCCAGCAGCCGGTACGGGGCGACGCCCTCGCTGGCCAGGTGCTCGTCGAAATAGGCCCGGAGCTTGTCCAGCGCCTCGGCGGGCTTGCCGGTTTGGGCGGCGACCCGGGCCAGGTTGTAGTCCAACAGTCCCTTGTTGGGCTGAGCCCGATGGGACTTTTCGAAGGCGGCGACGGCCTCGTCGAAGCGGTCTGCGCGGAGGAAGGAGTTGCCCATTAGGCCGTACGTCACGCCGGGCTCGCCCAGCAGGCCCCGTTGGGTCGCTTCGTCGAGCCCGAACTCGTCGGGATGCTCGAACGCATCGCGGACGCGGGCGAAACAGTCGGCGCTTTTGGCGTGCTCGTCGAGCAAGTAGTAGAGCCGGGCCAGCTCGAGCGAGAGGGCGACGTAGCCGGCGGTGGGGCGGGCCTTCTCTCGCGCGGCCAGGGCGTTCTCGTACATCGCCGCCGCCCGGGCAAAGTCGCCCCTCTTCGTCAGATGGACACCCAGCTTCATCCACAGCACGGGGCTGAGCCAGCCGGCGTCGTGGACCCTTTGGGCGAGGCGGACCGCTTCGTCGAGCCGATCCAGTTGGACGGCCAGACGGACGGCCGACTCGGCGACCACCCTGGACTCCGGGTCGTACCGCAAGGCACGTTGATAGTGGCGCAGCGCCCGGGCGTACTGGCGATTCGACTCCCGCGTGCGCCCGGCGGAGAAGCGGGCGAGCGCCTCCACGCGGTCGTCGTCGGCCTCGGTGCGGCGGTATTCGGGTGGGAGGGGTTCGAGCGAGTCGTCGAGGAGCAGGAGGCCGGGCGCCGAGTCTTCGGCGGCGTCGCTCACGCTGGGGGGGGCGGGCAGGTTGTCCGCCGATTTGGTGGAGCCCGCGATGGAGGTAGGGATCGCCAGCGCGACGAGCGCCCCGAGAACCAATGAGATCGTCACGAGTCGTGTCGGCCGTAAGCCGAATGGTACCGCGTCGAATCGAGGCCGACGAGCAGCACCGCCGTCCTGGCCGTCGAGCACAGCCGGGAAGCCTGCCCGGCGTGCCCCGTCCGGTCCGACTCGAGACGACGCGAGATGCACGGCTTGTCTCCTGGGAAGGGAATCGGGCATTAGCGCGGCTTTCGTTTGGACAGCCTGGCTGAAGCCGATTTGGTCGGGCCTCGATCGGCCTGCGTTTTGGCTTCTGCGGCGCCGCGTTCCTTTTTGGCCGCCTTTTTCTTGCCCTGAGGCGGCCTCTTCTTCGCGGCCGGCTTCTGAGGGGCCTCGGCGTCGGAGACTTCCTTGGGGGGGTCTTCCGCCTGCTGGTCGGCGTTCTGCCCGGATTCACCCGACGCCTTTCCTGCCGGTTTCTCTTCGGGCGCTTTGGCCTTTCGGCCGGTAGACTTTTTCTTTCGGCCGGCCGGCTCGTCCTGGGCCGGGCGCCGGCGTTGTTTGTCGGCCTCTTTTCGGTCAGGGCTCCGTTCCGACGATCGGGCAGAGGCCGGGGGTCGTTTTCGGACGCGTCGCTTGGGCAGTTGATCGCGGGCGTCGGGGTTGATTTCCAGGAGAATCTGCTGCACGGCGGGGCTGCAGGGATTTTCCACGAAGTCGGCGCCAAGTTGATGCAGTTGCGAAGCGAAATCGATCCCTTTGCTCTTGGCGATGGCCCGTTCCAGGCCCGAAACCACGCCTGCCTCCAGGTCCTTTTCGGTGACCAGGCCCACGACGGAAAGCGCTTGGAGCACTCCTTCGTCGACGGGAATCGCATGGCCTCCCAAGGCCGCCTGAATGACGTAGGCCACGGTGAAGTTGG
>CAZDHR010000411.1:0-6206 GCA_964505295.1 uncultured Planctomycetaceae bacterium | reverse complement strand
GTCGTTGTCCACAACCGTCACGCTATGCCGGTGCAGACACAGCATCTCGGCAATCGAGGTGCCGACGGTCCCCGCCCCCAGAACCACGATCCTCATCAGCCTCCCCTCACTGAAACCAGATGCCCAGCTCGAGCACGATGAACACCACCACCATGAATCCGACGATCCACGTTCCGATCCGCGTCGCGTGGCGGAGGATCGCCCGCATGGATTCGTGTCGCGTCGCGGCATAGACCAGACTGACCGCGATCACCAGCGGCAACGCAAACCACAAGTCGTTGGTCAAGATGCTCTCCATCGAAACGTGCTCTCCCGGACGTTGAAGCAAAAGCGGCTCAGGACTTCGCCGCGGCTTTCTCCTCGTCTCGGTCCTCTTCCTCGTCGTCCTCGTCCTTCTCGAGGGAGACCGGGCCGCCCCAGGCGTCGTAGATCGCCAGGATGTTCAACAGCCCCGCGACCATCGTGTAGACGGTGGCGAACTCGAAGAACCGGTGTAGCTTGCGGTTGAGCTCGTCGAGCGAGGGCTGGTCGGCCAGCGCCCCGCGGACGCTGTCGCTGACCTCTTCGGTGAAGTCGGGGCGAGGGGGGGCCATGAACTTCGACCACGGCTTCTCCCCTTTGCCGGCGCGAACCGCTTGCACCAAGGCGGGCATCGCCGGAACCCCGATCCCGATCTGGCACAGATAGGGTAGGCGTCTGCCGCCCGGGTGCCACGACGCGTAGACCGCCCGGCCCCACCCCAAATCGCTGCTGCCCCCCAGGTACAGTCCGTAAAGAAACGTGCCCATGATGCAGACGAAAAACAGGATCGCCTTGGCCGTTCGACCCTGGTAGTAGTGACCTAGCCCGGGCACGAGCCAGGCCAACAGGGCCGCCATCATCGGATCGCGCAACTCGACCGCTTGGTCATCGCCTGCGTGGGAGGGCTCCTTGCTCACTGCCAACTCACCTCCGAACTGGTCATAGAACGTTGTCCCCTCGTTCCCAGGCTCTACCTGGGAACGGATGGACGCGCGTCGATTCCGTCCGAGCCCCAAAACAAACCAGCCGCAGACTCTTGCACCTCCAATGGGGGGAAGGAATGCGACCGAACAGGTTTCTACCTCGCCATTTCCAGACCCATGCTATTCTAGCCCTCCGAGACAACTTTGCCAGGGCAGTTCCGCCGCCGGACGGAGCTTGGCCCCCAGGATCGCATCCCCGACCGCATGGCCCCGTAGGCTATATCCAGACCACTCGCGAGAGGTATTTCCCGGCCCCTTGAAGACGCTATCCCAAGCTCCTCTCACAACCCCTCGCAACACGCCTTGACGAACAGCACGTTCTCTGGCGGCGTCTCGTACGGCAGGGCACCCGTCCCCAGGCAAACGTTGGCCCGGCCTGCGGTCAGCTCGACGATCCGGTCGACCTCCGCCCTGATCGCCTCTCGGGTGCCGCGGACTATGACCTCCGACGAAGTGTTCACACGCACCCGTACGTCGGTGCGGTCCCAGATCTCCCGCATGAACGCCTCTTGGTCGGTTTCAATGGGGCATATGACGTACTTCGTGCCCGCCTTCAGAATATGGGGAAGAATCGGCGTCGTATCGCCGCCGATGATGCACGGGATCGGGTGCCCCATCACCGACGCCGTGCAGTCGATGGTGCTCCGCAGGGCGGGCAGCTCCACCCGGCGAAACATCTCCGGCGACAACAGCGGCGGCGCGGCGGCCGACTCGAAGAACGCCACGTCCAGGCCCGCACCGTTGATCGCGTGGCAGAAGTCGACCTGGCCGTCGACCAGGCGCATCAGCCCGGCGCCCGCTTCGTCGGGCCGGGCAAGGACATCGCACAACAGGCTCTCGAAGCCGACCAGGCTGGCGGCGATCGAGAACGGCCCGCTGACCGGCACGCGCACGTCGGCCTCCGAAAACTCCGCGGCCAGGCGCCGGGCGACTTCAAGGACCATCGGGATACGCCCGGCCGATTGCGGATCGAACGGTTCGAGCGCGCTCAGCTCACCGGCCGACCCCAGGATCGGCTTCCCCACCGCCGGGATCCCTACCCCGCTTGGCTTCTCGATCACGCCGCCGTACGCCTCGGCCTCCAGGTTGTAGATGTCGATCCCCACGACGATCGGCGAGTGCTGGTAGCGTCGATACGCCTCGGCATGGGCTCCGTAGAGCAAGTCCGCGTCCCGCGAGACCTCCCACGGCGTGCGCCCAATGAGAAACGCGGCGTGTTCGTAAACGGAGGGGGAGAAGTCCATGAGAGAGACTCTGGCTCGTGTGGATCGACGTGGATTCGGCGATTGTCCTTGCTGGTCGGCGAAGCCGCAAGCGGCACCGGCCGCCGACGTCACCCGAACGATCGACGGGTACCCGTCCGAAGGGCCGATTCTATCAAGTGGCGTGCGCGAGTGCACGAGGTTTCAGGCCCTCCGGCTCCCCGGGAGGAGGCGAGCACGCCGGGGGGCCCCCCGACGACCGCCGGCCGGCACGCCCTTGCGGGCGCGTAGGGCATGCGCGATACTACAGCGGCGACTCAACCGGAAAACAGACACAATCGCGACGTCGAACGCGCACCCGATCATAGGAGCGGACCCATGACAGACCGAGGGATTCTCGCCGTGATGATCCTCGTTGCATGCTGCCTCGCCTTGACGGTTTCCATGGCCCGGTCGGCCGAACAGCCGGCGTCGGCGTTCCCGCCGTGGACCGTCGACCACCGCTACGCCCCGCCCTGGTGGCAGACGTCGATCTGCCTGCCCGACGACTGGCAGAAGACGCTCGTGGGCAAGGAAGGGCAACTCCTCTACGACTTCCGCGGCAAGTACTCCGGCTTCAAGACGCGGATCACCTTCACGCTGGCGCCCGAGACGAAAGCGGGCCAAGCCGAAGCCGCCCCGACCGAATGGGTGCAGCAGGAGCTGGTCTCGCCCCGGGTGCCGATCGTGAGGACGATCAAGCGCCGGGGGCCGGTCGAGATCATTGAAGAGGCGATGGCCGTCGCGCCGCCGTTGCGTCCGGGTCAGGAAGGCACCGTCGTCGAGCGTCTGGACGACAAGCGGGACCTGGTGAACTGGGCCGCGCCCAAGGGCGACTGCGATCCGGCCTTCCGAAACATCGCCGTCGGCTTCCGCCAGTCGGTCCGCTATCGGTTCCGGGCGTACGGGCCGGGGCCGTACACGGTCGTGTTCGGACTGTGTGAAGGCCATTGGACCGAGCCCGCCAAGCGGCCGCTCGACCTCGAGATCGAGGGCAAGACGCTCAAGACGGTCGACATGGTCGGCGAGCACGGCCGCAACGTGCCCGTCTTGTTCCCGTTCGAGGCAAGCGACCAAAACGGCGACAACTGGATTGACGTGACGGTCGCCGCCGCCAAGGGCGCCTCGGACCGAAACACGATCCTCAACGTCCTTTGGATCTTCGAGGGCAAGGCTCCGGCGATGGACGAGCTGCTTGCGGGCCGAAGCAGCCGCCGGGCGCTGGCCCACATCGACTGCGGGCAACCGCTTCCCGAGGGCGGGCCGCCACGGCACGACCTCGTCCTGGTACGGCTGCGCAACAAGGGCGGAGAGGAGGTCACGGTACGGCCCGTCGTGACGGTCGAGAGCGAGATGAAGCTTACGCCCCAGTCAGACCCGGCCCGCGTCGACGTCGGCCCGGAGACGGTGCTGGCGGCGTCCGCGCCTTTCGAGGCGGGCGAGCAGTCAGGCGGCAAGCTGGCGCTCCGGTTCGACGCCATGAAGCTTGCCGCCGGGGCGGAGGGCCAATTGGCCATCGGGGTCGGACGGGGCCAGCACCCGAGGCTCGTGCCCAAGGATTGGGAAGCTGCCGTCGCGCTGCGACGTCGTGCCGAGCAGTATTGGGAGCAGGCCGACTTGCCGTACGGCCGCATCGAGGTGCCCGACCCGGGCATCCAGGCCCAGTTGGACTCCGCGGTCCGCAATATCTACCAGGCCCGGGAGATCAAGGACGGACTGCCCGCGTTCCAGGTCGGGCCCACTTGCTACCGGGGGCTTTGGGTCGTCGACGGCTCGTTCTTGATGGAGGCGATCGCCTTCCTGGGGCGCGTCGACGAAGCCCGGGCCGGCATCGACTACCTGCTCAGCTTCCAGCGCGACGACGGGGCGATCATGATCATCGACGGGCACTGGAAGGAGACGGGCATCGCGCTGTGGGCCGTCACGCGACACGCCCGGCTCACGAACGATTCCACTTGGCTGTTCAAGGTCTGGCCCCGCGTCGAGCGGGGGTTCGACTACATCCGGTCAATGCGGGCGAAGACCTGGGCCGACCCCAAGGCGCCCAACTTCAAGCTGATCCCCGAGGGCTTCAGCGACGGGGGCCTCTCGGGCAAGTACCCGGAGTACACGAACGTCTACTGGACGCTCGTCGGCATGCGAGCGGCCGTCGACGCGGCCGAGTGGCTGGGCAACATGGTCCAGGCCGCCGAGTGGCAGCAGGAGTACGACGACTTCTACGCCACGTTCCGCCGCGCCGCCGAGCGGGACATGACCGCCGACGCCCACGGCAACCGGTGCCTCCCCATCCGCATGCGCGACGACCAGAACGTTCCGGTGCAGAAGGCCCAGTGGGCGTTCCTCCACGCCGTCTTCCCCGGCAAGCTGTTCGCCGGCGACGATCCCCTGGTCGGCGGCAACCTGGCCATGCTTGGGGCGGTCGAGCGAGAGGGCCTGGTCTACGACACGGGCTGGGTTGCCCAGGGCGTCTGGAACTACTTCGGCTCCTTCTACGCCCACGCCTGGCTCTGGCAGGGCGACGGCCCGAAGGCGGCCGAAACGCTCTACGCATTCGCCAACCACGCGTCGCCGCTCTTGGTCTGGCGCGAGGAGCAACGCCCGCTCGGTGAAGGGCCGGAAGTCTGCGGCGATATGCCCCACAACTGGGCCAGCGCCGAGTTCATCCGGCTGGTGCGCCACCTGCTCGTGCTGGAGCGGGGCAGCGAGCTGCACCTGTTCGAGGGCCTGCCGCCCACCTGGGCGAAGCCGGGGGCAGTCACTCGCCTCGACGGCGTGCTCACCGAGTTCGGCCCGATCTCCTTCGACCTCCGCGTGGCCGGCGACGGCTCCAAGGCCACCCTCAAGCTCGACCCGCCGCGCCGGAGCCCGGCGAGCAAGGTCGTCGTCCACCTCGACGGATGGTCGGGCCGTGAAGGGACGATCGAGCTGTCCGGCAGCGAGCCGATCGAACGGGAGATCCCACTGCAACCCGACCGGCAATGAGTTGTGGAAGCGGCCATGTCGCTCAACCCGTACGAATCTCCGAAATCACTCTCCGCGGCCGACCGGGAAAAAGGGCCGCAGTCCGCGACGAGCGGCCTCTGGTTCAAGATCCGACTGGGGGTCTACGCACTCGGCTTGGTGAGCGGCGTGCCCACTGCTCACCAGGAGGTCTCGGAGCTGGCGAAATTCGAGCCGTGGGGGCTCGCGTTCCTAGCAATCCCGTGCGGCGTTGCTACTCTGTTGATGCCGTTGATGCTGCTGTTCGTGATCTCCATCCAAGCGGTGAATCCATGGAGCGACGAGAAGTGGCTGCGC
Organism: uncultured Planctomycetaceae bacterium; assembly: GCA_964505295.1. Taxonomy (GTDB): domain Bacteria; phylum Planctomycetota; class Planctomycetia; order Pirellulales; family Thermoguttaceae; genus DATKZH01. The sequence goes on along the minus strand of CAZDHR010000411.1, from coordinate 664 downwards.
CCCACCCATGGATGCAATCCCTTTCGTCTCGGCAATCCGCTGTTGTTCTTCCATTTCGGCGCGTACTGGTTCGGAGCGATCGGCATCGGGTTTCTGCTCTCGGCTCTGTGGAACGGCGTGTACGCCGTAGCGCTGGGAGTCTTCATGCTGCTGGGGGCAGTCGCTACGCTTGCGGGCGTTCGGTTGTCGATGCTGGTTTTCAAATCCAAGATGGCGGACGAACGGTGACCTCCGCGGTCCCGCCGGCTCTGAAGAGCCGGAGGGGCCATATGCACGCACTCGGCGCGGGTCTCCTGACTACTGCTGTCAACATGTTGACAGCAGTAGTCGGGAGACTCTCGCACAGCGCGAGCCCGATGAGGGAAGCCGCGCCCAGCGCGATACTCCAGGTAGTCGCTTGCCCCGGCGCGGCGGCCCGGGTAATCTCTCACCAAATCGTACGGTCGGCCAGTGTGCCGCAAGATGACCATCGAACCCTCCGTCGCGGTACTCTGCTATGCACGGCATCACGCTCATCGACTGGCTGGTGATCTGCGTCTACCTGGTGGGGATCACGCTGATCGGCGTCTGGACGGTTCGGATGGTGAAGAGCGCGGCCACGTTCTTCATCAGCGAGCGGAAGTTCGGCAGCCTGATGATGATGTTCTTCAACTTCGGCACGGGC
>CAZDHR010000410.1:0-6211 GCA_964505295.1 uncultured Planctomycetaceae bacterium | reverse complement strand
CGGGCCTCTTCCCCGTCCGTTTTAGCAGCCCACACGCCGTGTGCCTACTACTCCGTCAATGCGGAGGTTATTCCTCGACCGATCCATAGTGCGGCTGATTCTTGTTGCCTTGACCTGGCGCACATGCAGGGTCGCTCGACCCGCCGGTCGGCTTCCCGGCAGCCCGGCCGGCCATTGTTGCCCCGCCCCGCCCAAAGGCAGGGTTGCCCAAGCCGACGCTCTCGGCCGAATCCGCCCTCTCAGCGCGCCCGGGCCGAGAGGAGTTGGAAGCACCCGGGGGCGGCCAGAAATCGCCTTGCGGCTCGGCGCTAACAGGGTATGCTCGACCGTGTTAGACGCAAAACCACACGTCCGGAAGCCCCGGAAACCGGCGCTCCGAATGTCCAACAAGGCCGCCCATGAAAGGCCCTAACTCCATGTCCGCAAACGTGTTGCGTCGAAAACATTTGTTGGACGGTTTTTCTTGGTCCGGCCGGAAGTTCCAAGTGCTTTCCTGCCTGCGACTTGCGCGAGTGACTTCGTCCAAAAAGGGCGTTTTCCCCAGTACCTACCGTGCGCGCAGGTGGCCTATGACCATGTAGCACCTCCCCAGGAACCCCAGCGCATTCACCATGGAACCCCAGCGCACGTGCGCTAGGGCCCGCGCGCACGTGCGCTCACGGTACCTGAGGGGGGTAGTTCCCCTCCTAGGCGGCGAAATCGAGGGCGCGGCCGAAGTGGGCGCGTCCAAGAATGAGAGGAAGTGGGGAGTTGCGGACGGGGAGCTGGGAGCAGACACTTGGGAGTCGGGAGTGGAAAGTCGGGAACAGGGAGTGGGAAGTCGGGGGTAGAGAGCGGCGGTAGTCACCGGCGGGTCGTCCCCCGTTTCCCAGTGGGTAAGGGAGAGGCGGCCCTCCCCCTCCCCGTTGTCGCCATGGAGTCGGTTCTCCATATTTCCCGGCGTGCGGCTTTCCCGCACCGGGCGACCCCGATGAAATTGCCTCTTTCGAGGAACAAATCGCGACTACCTCGCTGGTGACGGCAGGAGGTCGCTCAGGAACTGCACACCACGTCGTCGCAGAAGTAGGGTGCGTGAAACGCACCATTTCCGTTTGAGTAGCATCGTGGATGGTGCGTTTCACGCACCCTGCGGCTTTCCTTGTCCGAAACGGGGCATCCAAGGCAAGCGACGGTGAAGCAACCGGGGCAAAGCAGAACTGCCAAGGCCCCGCCTTCCCAGGCCGCGCTCGGGAAAGATGGCTCAGGGCTTCCCAGATGCCGCCACTCGTGCTAGATTGCCCGGTAGCGATGGACTGCGACTGAGCACGGGCGAGACGCCAGCGCCATCGGGGACTCTGCCGTGACGTGGACTACGAGCCTCCCGTGATTTGCACTCCGCAGGAACTGCTGGAGATTGACGATGCAATCTGATCCCATTGTTGCCGAGATTCGAGAGCGTCGGGCAGAGCATTTTGGCTACGACGTTCGTGCGATTGCGAAGGACGCTCAACAGCGCGATGCCGCTGGCGATCGCGAAGTCGTGCGTTTGCGGCCGCGTCGCCCGAAAATGACGCATAAGTCATGACTCGCCGTCTGAGGGGGCACTGCTGGACAAGCCAGCAGTGGCACCCGGCGAGCCCAGGACCCCACGCCGGTTCGGGAAGTCGAGACGTCGGGATTGCCCCCGCCTCAGCGGCCTTATGTCGGGGCAAGTGCGGAACCATCAAGGGCAGAAAACCCACAAGGGAAAGGACAAAAGATGGCGGAATCCTTGTCTCCCACGGACATCGTGACCCCCGAGAAAGTCTCGGTGAGCATGCTGAAGGCGGCCTTCGACAGCGCCTTCATGGAAACGTCAGTGGACGAGCACGGGCAGTTGAGAGTCCAAGCCGACGTATGGTTCTACGTCTGGCCTTCCGACCGCGGGGATCACATTCGGCTGCTGGCTCCGTGTGGGCTAAAGGAGGGCGCCGACAAGGACGCTGCGGCCTCCTTTGCAAAGCGCATCAATGGTGAGTTCATCATGATCCGGGCCCTCAACCACGAAGGGGGCCTTGATCTGGAGTACTATGTCATGGTCGAAGGCGGCGTGACGCTCAAGAACATTGTCCTGACGGCGCGGCGGTTCGCTCGAATCTGCCGCGCCGCCCTGGACAAGGACGAGGCGGGCCTGTTCCGCTGATGGACACCGGCGTTGCCAGCGGCCGCGGTGGCAGCCCCTTTGCTGGTGATGGGGAGCTTCGGCGCCGCTCGCTGGCCTATGGGGCCTTCAGAAAGCGAAGCGAAGCGAAGTAGGGTGCGTGAAACGCACCATCTCCGTTCGAGTAGCATCGTGGATGGTGCGTTTCACGCACCCTACGGCTTCCCATTCCACCCTGCGGTCAGTCCTCTTTGACCAGAAAGAGCCCCTCCTTCCCTTCCAACCTGATCCTCGCGCCCACCGGCTTGCCGTCATTGGCCGTCGGGTCTTGCTCGGGGGAGCCGTAGAGGCGGCGGAACGTGCCGTTGGGGAGGAGTTGGGCGAGGTCGAACTCGTAGGGGCGGGGGAGGGGTTGGCGAGGACGAGGCCATGGTCGGACGGGCGCCGTGAACCCGCGGGGAAGCACGACCGGCACCGCGACTATTCCTCCCACTCGATGTCGTCCTCAATCAGGAACTCCTCGCCATCGGTGAGCATCGCTCCGCTGGGCGCAACCGGGATGGTGTAGTAGAAGCCGTCGGGGCCGCAGTGGTCGGTGAGCGTGCGGATGATTTGCTTGCATCGCCACGGGCTGTCGTACGGGCCGGCGACGAAATACGGCTTGCCGTCCTTGCCGTAGACGAACTCCTCGGTGCAGCAGTCCGCGTCGATGTCGCCGAAGATCGGCCTGGCTTTGCGATAGTCGGGATGGGGTCGCAGGCCAAAACCGCGCGCGTACCCGACCGCGCCTTCGACCAGCTTGCGTGCCGCTTCCGGCTTCAGTTTCACCAGCCGGTACTCTTCGGACAGCTTGCCGTGCACCTGCCAGTCGTAGCGGCTCCGCGGGACCACGCCGAGCATTACGTCCTTCACGCCCAGGCAGTATACGTCGAGCAGGAATACGGCAAAGGCGACGTGGCCGGATTTCAACTTCCGGCTGATGAGAACGGATGAAATGCCCTCGTCCCAGAGTGCGTCCGTGGTATAGCAGTGCAGGATCGGTGCGGCGGCGGCTTCCTCGAGGCGAGCAGCCGTGCCGCGCGGGCCTTGGCGGGCGAGTGCCTTCTTCTTCGCTTTCGCCTTTGCCTTGCGGCGCTCCAGTTTCTTCTGCCTCTTGCGGGAGTCCTTCGCCATGGTTGACATCCTTGCTCTCAGGTCGACAGGAGTGAGCCCTTCACGAATACGGTTGCGCCGCTTCCCGTGCCATCATCGAGCTGCCTGCGGTAAACGACGCGACCTTGGCCGGCGGGCTTGATCTTCTCAGTATCCTACCCGGGACCGGCCCGTTCCGTCAACACGGGAAGTGAGCTAGCATGGGTAAAACGCATGGTTCTTCCTTCCTCTGAACGCGGCGTGCCGCCGCAACCAACGCCCGCCGACGGCCGTCGGCGGGCGTTACCCGGATGAACAGACTACTGCACAAGATGCGCGCACAGGGCGCAGATTCTACACACGAAGACTCTATCGGTCTTTCACCAGAAACAGTCCCTCCTTCCCTTCCAGCCTGACTTTCCCGCCCACCGGCTTGCCGTCGTTGGCCGTCGGGTCTTGCTCCGGGGACCCTCGCAGGCGGCGGAGCTTGCGGTTGGCGAGGAGGTGGGCGAGGTCGAATTCGTAGGGGCGGGGGGACGGGTTGGCCAACACGAAACCGTGCTCAAACTCGCGGTAGATCGCGTCGGGGTGGGCGTGGGCGCGGATGGATTGGAGGGAGATGGGCTCCCGGCCTTCGATGGTGAACTCCAGGTCGACGGTCTTCGAGCGGACGTCGTGGAAGTAGAAGCCCGAGGTGAAGGGGCGGGCGCCGAGCCAGGTCATGTGGCGGACGGGCTCGGTGAACGCCGCGCGGCCTTGGGCGCCGACGACCCAGACGTCGCCCCAATGGCTGTGGTCGGTGGTGGAGTTGTCGTGGGGGCCGCAGTCGCTCGTGAACTTGAGGCGGACGCGCCGGCCGGCCCAGTCGGCGAGCGACACGCGATGGGGCACCCACGCGAACGCCTTCTGCGTGTGCTCGAAAATCGGCTGGTACTGCGGCGCCGTGGCGTCGCCCGCTTGGGCCACCAGCACGCGAAACACCACGCCGTCGCTCCGCTCGGGGCTTTTTTCGCCCATGCCGGTGAACAGTTCGAGCGAGCCGTCTTGGGGCACGTCGACCTCGCGCTCCCAGAACGTATAGCCGACGGCGCGGGCCTCGCCTTTATAGGGCGGATGAACCAGGTAGCCGTCGTGCTTCTCGCCGCCCAGGTCGCGGCCCGCAAAGAAATGGACCGACGCGCCGCTCTCCGGATCGAGATCGGTCTCCTCGCCCCCGCGCAGGCACATGCCGGTCCGCGGCGGCTCCCTTCGCACCAGCCGTTCTTCCGGCGAGGCGATCCCCACCCACATCATTCGGGCGACCTCGCGGGGGAAGCCTTCGGGCGGCTCGCCTTGCGCGGTGACCGAGACGAACAGGTCGGGCCCGTCGCAGGGCACGCCGCGAAGGGTGAAGCGGAGCGAGTCGGCCTCTTCGCTCGTGGCCGAGACGCGCAGGGCGCCGTCTTCGAGCGAGATGGAAGTGTCTTCGCCCTCAAACCGCTGGGCCAGTTCCGGGCGGACCGGAGCGCCGCGGCCTTCGAAGAGGTCGGGCTGCTCTTCGGCCAGGCGGACCGCCGGGCCGAGCGGGCGACCCAGCCAGCCGAGCTGGTTCTCCGTCCCCTTGCGAAGCTCGTCCCACACGCCGATCAGCTCGCCTCTCGGTTTCGGTGGCGCGAAGCTGTAGCAGATGGCCGAGTCGGTGAACGTGGCCACGGCGAACACGAGCCGGTGGACGCGGAACGGGACCTCGGGCTTCTTGCGGCTGCCCGGCGTGTCGCCGGCCATGGTGAACTTGTGGTTGATGTAGTTGAACACGGGCGCGCGCCCGTGGGCCTGCCAGTAGAAGTGGCGGTTGAGGCCGCCGGACCAATCGCGGATCTCCCAGTCGCTCAGGATGGGCCAGCCTTCGCTCTCGATGCCGTTGAGGACGCCGAACGCCCGCTGGTTGTGCAGGCTCATACCGTCGGCCAGGATGAGCCGGTTGGGGCCGAGCTTTTCGCGCAGGCGGCGGCAGAATTCGACCACCCCCTGCCCGTAGACGTTCACGCCGTCGATCAGGCCGCTGTCAGCGCGGCCGTCGGCGTCGCAGTCGATGCCGAGCGGGCCGCGGCCGTGGCCCAGCTCGTGGTGCATCACGTCGAACTCCAGCCCATCGAAGGCCGCCAGCTCGCCGCCGGGGAGGAAGCGCCGGGCCAGATCTTCGCAGCAGACGTCGTTGCATGTGCGTCCGCTTTGGTCGCGGGGGCAGACGGTCGAGTAGTTGTAGTACCAGAGCAGGTTCGACTTTCCGCCCCAGGGTCCTTCGGTCACGTGGGCGGCGGCGTACGCCTTGCCGGCTTTGAACGCGCGGGGCTCGGTGCCGTAGCAGCCTCGCTTGACACGGATGACCTGGCGGGCACGGTCGACGGAGAGGAGCTGCACCTGCTCACTCTTGTGCCAGTCGGGCTTGCCGCCGGCGTCGAGTTGGCAGAGGCCGACGTCGTCGTTCGACCAACGGTAGCGGCCCATCTCGGTACGGAACAGGGCCGGGTTGTCGACGCGAATGTCCGTCTCGCCCGGTTCGGCCGGCACGTCGTCGAGGATCTTCGCCCCGTTGTAGTAGAGGAAATGCCCGGCGAAGAACTCGTCGATCTCGAAGCGCGGGTCCCGGGCGTTTCCGTTGTAGTGCAGAAGCACAAGCTGCTCGGGATGCTGCTCTTTGAACCGGGTGAAGAAATCGATGTTGCGGATCGACCGGCCGGGCACCTCTTCCTCCAGACACTTGCCCTGGATGCCCATCAGGCGGGAGAAGCAGGCCTCCCAGCGGTCGTACGACACGCGCGGCGTGGCGGCGAAGCCTTCGGCCGAGCGGAAGAAGAACGCGCGGGGGTACTGGTCGCCGAGCACGCGAAGCGAGGTCAGGTCGTCGGCGCGCACGGCGGCGGGCGCGGCGACCAGGGCGACGGAGGCGCCGGCGGCCGACTTGTCTCGGTCAGTCATCGA
>CAZDHR010000409.1:0-6216 GCA_964505295.1 uncultured Planctomycetaceae bacterium | reverse complement strand
CCCACTAGCGCGGCCACCATCCCCCGAAGCAACTCCAGGCCGAACTCGAACACCAGGTCGATAACCGCCTCGTCCCGGGCGATCAGGCGATTGCGAAGCTCGTCGTCCACCAGCTCGTAGAGCAAGGTGTCGGCCTGGGCCTGCTCCAGCACGCGGAATCGCGGATCGAGCCCTGCTTCGACCGCGTGCGCGCGAAGCAGCGTGCCGCAGAACGAATGGATCGTGCTGATTCGGGCCGAGTCGAGCTCGCGGATCAGGTCGAGCCAGTAGTCGACCTCGGCGTCGGGCGCTTCCAGGACGCGCCGGCGGCAGGCGGCGCGGATCCGATCGCGCATCTCCCGGGCGGCCCGCTCGGTGAACGTAATGGCGACCAGCCCGGCCAGCCGCGGGTGGGCGTCGCCCTCGTGCGAGGCCGTCTCGGCCGCGCCGGGGTGCTGGCCGGCTTGCGGGTCGTCCGGATCGAGCTGGGCCAGGAACCGCTCGGTGAGCACGAACGTCTTGCCGCACCCGGCGCCCGCCGATAGCGCGACGGAGACGCCCCGGGCAGTGACGGCCCGACGCTGCTGGTCGGTCAGCCCTCGTGCGCGGTCGGTTGCCATGTCTTCTCCAGCGAACGAACGTGGCCGATGCGGCAGGCGGTGCGGAACGGACAGAACCGCGTACACTGCTCGTCGGCGCTCGCCACGCGAAACCGGGCCCCGCGAATCTCCTCGACGATCTCGGCCACCAGCCCCACCACGCGCCGGCGAAGCTCGTCCCACTCGGGTAGCGGCTCGAGCCGGCCGCCCTGGCACGCGTACATCTCGAGCGTCTGGGCCGGCTTGAAGCCGTCCTTCTGCAAGAACCAGTAGCCCGCCCGCCAAGGGACCGCCTGCTCGTCGGCCAGCAGAAGCTCCTGGGCGGCCATGGCGTAGAGCGGGAGCTGAAGGGCGGTTCCCGTGGTGAGCGCGTCGCGCGTGTACCGGGTCGACGCGCCGGTCTTGTAGTCGAGCACGTTGAACACGGTCCGTCCGGCGACCGTGCCGGCGTCGATCCGGTCGATGCGGCCCGCGATACGGATCACGCCCTCTGCGCCGGGCAGCTCCAGCGCTCGGTCGGTGGAGAGCGGGCCGGAGCGGCTCGTCGAATGTCCGAACGAGACCTCGAACCAGGCCGGCCGGAGGGGCACCTGGCAATCCTGCCACCGCTGGTCGTACTCCTCATGCTGCCGGCGGTAGTCGCCCGCCCAGCGGCTCCAGAGGCGAAGATCGACTTCGTGCAGGGCGGCGTCGAGCGGGGTGCCGGGCGCTCGCCGGGATAGCCGCTTCCCGGTCTCCTCCAGCAAGCGCCGGTAGTCGTCCTCCGCCAGCGTCGCCGGCGAGGTCGGTCCGCCGCCCAGCTCGTTCACCCGCTCGTGAAAGTCGGCCAGCCCGACGTGCGCAAGTCGCCCACGCGCCCGGTAGTCGACGGCCAGGTCCAAGTCCTCCAGCGGCTCGATCCCGAGCACCCGCTCCAGGAAATACTGAAACGGACACGAGGCATACTGCTCCAGCTCGGTGGCCGAGAAGGTCCATGCCGGACCGAATCGGGTGGCCATCTCCCCCTGGGCGGCACGACCAGCGAGCATCCCTTCGGCGGGCCCGAACCGTGTGCGGTCCTGGCGGGCCTCGACCATGCGCAGGCCGGCCAACACGCTCTCGGCCAAGCCGGGCCTCGGCTCGCGACGCACCAGCCCGGCCAACAGCGAGGCATTGCCCTCCAGCCCCGTCGACACGGCCTTGACGCGGAACTCCGTCGCCGCCAGCAGCGGCGCGTCGTCCTGGGGGACCGGGCTCAAGTCGCGCACTTCCACGCGCCGAATCCGCCCCGCCCCGCACGCTTGGTCGACCTCTTCGAGATAGGGGCTCGACGAGAGCGGCTGGGCCGCCTCGTCCAACGCGGGATAGCTGAACGAGAGCCGCCGCGACGCCCGCGTCATCACCTCGTAGAAGAGGAGCATCTCCTCGAAATTCCGCTCGTTCCGCGCCGAAAGGGGCAATCCCTGGTCGATCAGCCGGCGCCGCTCCGCCTCGCTGTAGATCCGATCGTGGCGATCCGGGGGGGGAAACGATCGCTCGGCGAGCCCCGCGAAGAACAGATAGGGGATGCGAAGCGCCCGGGCGCTCGCCGCCGAGAGGACGCGCACCCGGCCCGACTCGTCGAGCCGCTCGCGGACCTCCACGCTCTGGAGCGTGTCGACCAGCGCGGCCAGGGCCTCCGACCGATCGAGCTCGGGGGGCGTGCGGCCGAGGGAGCGGGCAAGGGCGTCGCCCGTGCGCAGGGCGCCTTGGAGCGTGTCCCAGGCGACCGGGTCGGCGACGGTCATGCTGCCGGGTTTGCGCCGGCCGGCGCGCAGGCCATCGTCACGCGACGGCTGGTCCGGTTCGATCGCGTGGAGCAGTCCCGTGGTGGCGGCCAGCTTGGCCCACGCGTCGGCCCATTGGGCCAACGTCGCCCGCTCCGGCAAGGCGTCGAACGCCCGTTGGAGTCGCGCAAGAAGCGCCCGCGCGAGTTGGGCCTCGCGGCTTCGCGCCTCGGCCACGGGGTGCTGCGGTTCGTTCGTCCCCGCCGACCGGTCGGTCTCGCGTTTCAGTTGCCCGAGCAGTTCGGTTCGGCCCCGGGGGATTTGAAGACGGCGGATCGCTCGCTCGGCCGCCACGACGGCGAGGCCGTCCTGCCATTCAGACCAGTCGGGCTGGAAGTAGTGGTTCGACAAGACGGCCAGCAGCCCGCGAAACGGCCAGTCTTCCACGTCGAGGCGGACGAGCCCCACCAGGGCGGCCAGGGCCGTGGATCGATCGAGCCGCCGGCCCGACTCCAAGCCGAAGGGGAGCCCCAGCTTGGCGAACACCTCTCGGACCAGGCCCTCCACGTCGCCCAGCGATCGGAACACGACGGCCACCTCGCCGGGGCGCACCGGCCGCCCGCCCGTCGCTTCCGTGCCCGTGGTCAGCATCCGCTTGATCTCTGAGGCAATCCGCTCGATCTCGCCCAACTGCCGGGAGGCCGCCAGGATCGTCACGCCCTCAGTGTCTGGAGCCGGAAGCAACTGGCGCGGGTTGGCGAACAGATGGGTTTCCAGGTGGGCCATGGCCGGCCAATCCGACTTCACCGGCCGGGCGACTTCGTCCACCATCAGCTTGGGATGCCGTCGGCGAAGCTCCTCCAGCGTCCGCACCGGCTTGTTGAACAGGCCCTCGCGCCGCGGTTCCGCGGAGAGCGGCAACGTGATCGCCAGCTCCGTAACCCACTGGCTTAGGATCTGGAGGATCTCGTGCTGCGGCGGGGTGAAGTCGGTGAAGCCGTCGACCACCACCAGGCGCAACCGCTCGAAGGGGCCTCGCCGCCCTTCCCGCAATAGCCTCCGGGCCGACCAAAATCGGCCCTCGGCGTCATAGAGGTGGTGCTCGTTGAGGATCTGCTGATACGCCTCGTAGAGGGTCAGAAGCTCGGCGTCTTTCGCCGTCATCCCCCGCGACCGGCAGGCGTCACGAAACCGATCGGGCCACACGTCCAATCGCTTCAGTTCGCTGATGAGCTCGCAGATCAGGTCCACCAAGCCGCCGGTGCGGGCGATGGGCAGGAAGTGTTGAATACGGCCCGCCTGGACCTCTTCATCCACCAGAAGACGGATCAGTTGCCGCTTCGCCAAACCGCTGAGCCGTCGGACCGGCTCGGCGGAGGCCTTCAGGACGGCCTCGGCGAATTGATCGAAGGTCATGACGGCCGGGCTGAGACATCCCTCGGGCATGCCGTCCATGAGACGGTCGCGGATCGCCGCCGCCGCCCGCCAGGTCGGCGACAGCCACAGCGTCGACTGCGGCACCCGTTCGGCCAGGGCCTTGCGGTAGCGGGCCAACATCCGGGCGGTCTTGCCGCTGCGTGCCGGACCGATGATCGCGGTGACGTGTGCCATCATTGGGGGGGCGGACTTGATGGATGCTGGTTGCCGTGGATGGTGTGGGGAAACGGGAAATCGGTCCCACGCCACGCCAGGACGGGCCTCATGCGGCTCGCATGGGGGGTACGGGTCGACCGCACCCCTTGTTTTAGGGCCCGCGCGCCGCATTCTGGCGGGTCTGGAGGAATTGTCAAGCGATCAACGCCCGCCGGACTGCTGCCCGGGCCGTTCAGAGTCAGCGTGTTTTCCCTATCCGCCCCGAGGGGCAGTTACAAGGTATTCCGTGCGGCCGCTACGCGGGAACGAAAATCACTCTCGGTTCGAGGACTCCGCACCGAATAAGTGTTTGACACGCTCAAGGCGGCGAAGCTAAAATCAAGGCTACTCTGGGTAGAGTAGGCTCCGTGTCGCGCCCCCTTATGACGCGCCGCCGTGAAAGCCTGGGCCCCTGTCCCCCCAGACATCCGTCGTGAGGCAGCGTGTGCGTAGCGGGGTTCTCCGCAGACAATTCCTTGTCCTTCCAATAAGCAGGAGGTACGTCATGAGTGTGCGTGATCGCAGGCGAGGCCGCGGCTTCACCCTCGTCGAACTCCTGGTGGTGATCTCGATCATCGCCCTCCTGATCGCGTTGTTGTTGCCGGCGCTTCAGGCGGCGCGTGAAGCGGCCCGCCGGTCAACGTGCGCCAACAAACTCAAGCAGACAGGCCTGGCGTTCCACAACTTCCACGACAGGTTCAAAAAGCTGCCGTCGTCGTGCCACGTGAGGAAGCTGCCGAACGGGGCAATCGACCTCGACCCCGTCTTCGGGCGATTGCGTGGCTGGAGTTGGATCACGGATCTCCTTCCCGACCTGGAACACCAGCCCTTGTGGGACACGCTGGAGACCACGATGGGCGTGCCGCTTGAGCCGCATCCCAACCCCTCGAGGACCTTCCGGGATATCGACCCCCACGCCCTGGCACGGGCTACCGTGCTCAACGAGTTCATCTGTCCCAGTTTTCGTGGTGAGCCGTTCCTCGATCCTACGGTAGCGACTATCGATCTGGAGGCGATCACCAACTACAAGGTCATGTCCGCCACGCACATCGAGAGCCTGCTGGTTGCCTACCCGGGGGGGTTGACCGCCTACCCGCCACGATATGGCTGGGGCACCATCACGGCTGACATGGACCCGGTCAACCACCCGGACGGTTCAATCTACCCAGGTTCAAGACTGAAGTTCAAGGATTTCGCCGACGGCATGTCGCATACGATCCTCTGTGTGGAAACGGTCGAGCAGTTCTCCGCCCGGTGGTTCCTGGGATCGGAGACCCTGTTGGTCGGCCTTCCGCCCCTTGACGTTTATCCTAATCCTAACCCATTTGAGTTTGAGCGGATCACTCACTACTGGGCTCCGCGCAACTTCACCCCCGGGCTGTACGACGAGAAAAGCACGATCTCCAAGTATTATCGCACGTACCTCAATTGGGACTACAAGACCCTGGGCTGGTACGAGGACTATGGTTATATATCGGAGAGGTTCCTTATCAGGTACGGCCCGAGCAGTGATCATCCGGACGTGACGAACCACCTGTTTCTCGACGGGACCGTGCATGCCCTGCCGGACAAGATCGACGTCGCACTGTACATGTTTCTCATCACTCGGGACAGCGGAGACCCCACCGGGCATTTCGATCCGGGCGACTAGGCCTGAGCGGGCATTGCCGGCTCCGGTTGTGTGACTTCTGCTCAGTTTCGGCTGCCCCGGCGCAGCCACGAAACACGGCTGTCACTCCCGGCAAGCAAGCTCCACCGCGCTATCTCGCGGCCGGGGGGGTTGCTTTCCCGACGAGAGTGTTCTACAAAAAGACCACCGGCCGAAGTGGCGGAATTGGCAGACGCGCTAGGTTCAGGACCTAGTCCGGGTTAACCGGGTGCGAGTTCGAGTCTCGCCTTCGGCACCTTGCTACCAAAGGACTTACGTCAATACGGCGTGAGTCCTTTTCTTCTGGGCGAGTCCTTATGGGTGGCACACTACGCCGGTAACCGAAGTTGGGGCTTGTTTGCTCTAAAGACACGACCGACAGAAGACCGCAGTCGCGTTGATTGGCTGCAAGTGCAGAGCCAGCAACGAGTTCTATCCAATTTGGGGGTTGGCGTGGCGCCCCGGATCGATACACTCAACGCATTGCTACAAAAGGAGTTCGATCAGCAATGCGATACGCGAATGACCCGCGACAAAACCGGCTGTTTGACGTCTTCGAGTGTTTTGCGCCAGGACGACGTTGAGCTTTGGCTATGTGCTAGAGTTTAGGGCA
>CAZDHR010000408.1:0-6226 GCA_964505295.1 uncultured Planctomycetaceae bacterium | reverse complement strand
ACCCGAAGGGCCTTTTCAGGCAAAAGGTGCCTGTCACCTTTTTTCGAGGCCGCTCGCCGTCCGTGAGAGGGGAATCCCGAGGTCTCAGGCCTCGGGAAGAGACATCTCGATAGGAGCGCCCCGCAATGGGGCGTTGATACCCGTCCTGGCGGCGGGGCCCACCTGCTGGCTATTGAATCTGGCTAATACACGTTTATCAAGAAGACTAGCGAAAAGCAAAAGTATAATTAAATTCTGTGGATTAGGAAGGGCGGGCAAAATATTCCCGCGTTTTTTGGGGCGGTGATGAACTGAGCTGGACTGGCCGCGATGGTCGCCCCGAGAGGGGACCACGCGGCCCTCACTTCAGGAGGCAAGGGCGGATGTTTTCACGCAGAATTCGAGGAGCGGCGTTGGCCTGTCTTTGCGGAAGCCTCTTTTGGGGAACGACTTGCGACGTCCCGGCGTGGGGGCAACCGCCGACCGGGCCCCAAGCGCCGACGATCGAGGAGCTTTCGGCCGCATGCGAGTCGGCCAAGGAGGCGTTCGTGCCTCGGACCGAAGCCCATCGGGAGCAAGCGAAATCCGAGCTGCTGGCCGCGGTGGCACGGCTGGACCGCATGCTGAGGATTTCCGGGCCCGGTGGAGAGGGTTGGAGGAAGTTCCTCGCGTGGGACCAGATGCGGGACGAGCTCGATCGCCGCGGCGGCCCCGATCTGGCCACCCTCGACGCCATCCACGCCCGATACGCCAGCGGACACAACGGCCTGGGGCTGGCCGAGTTCGCCGGCGTGCGTCGGGCACTGCGGCGCTACCTCACCACCTCCAGAGCCATCGGCAACGAGAAGCTCGCGGACCACTATCGGGCCCTGCTCGACGCGCTGCCCAAACACCTCAAGGCCTACGCCGACGCCCCTTCAACCGAGGAAGCGTACGTGATCGGCGAGGCCGTCCGCTGGCTGGAAGAGGCCGGACAGACGCCGGAGCTCCTCGAAGCCATCCGGCAATACTTCGCCCAGCCCAATCTCTTCCTACAGATCTCGGCCGACTTCGTCGCCGCCGGGATCGGGGGCCCCGTGGACCGAAGCGGAACGGTCAGCGAAGTCATCCGAGGGACACAGGTCACCGGCACGGAGCACACGACGGGCGAAGTGACCGTGGAATTGATCCCCCGGGCGGAATTCGCCGAGATCGACGTCATCTTTCGCGCCAGGATCCAGTCGGATACGGTCGGCCGCAATGGCCCGGCAGTCGTCTACAGCGAGAGCACCACCGGAGCCGCTGCACGCAAACCGATCAAGATCGACGCCGAGCGCGTCTGGACCGAGAAGGCCCAAACCAATGCCGTGACCAAAACGAGGATCAAGAGCGTCCAAACCACTCGGGGCGGGGGCATGGTCGCGCAGCAGGCCCGCCAGCAAGTCAACGCTCAGAAGCGGCAGTCCGAGATCGATGCCGCTCGGCGCACTGAGAAACGGGTCAGCGCGCGCCTCGACGAAGAGACCGACAAGCAGATGGGCCAGCTCGCCCAGAACTACCAGGAGAAATTCCGCAAGCCCCTGCTCAGTCGTGATCTCTTCCCACAGATGCTCCGCTTCCACACCAGCGAGGACGCCGTCCATGGCACCGCCCTTCACGGCGGTCTGACCGGGCTGGGGGCTGCGGGATCGCCTCCCGGATTCGACGGCGAACATCACGTCGTCGCACAACTTCACGAATCCGTATTCAACAACTTCGCGGGCGCTGCGTTGGGCGGGATGATTGTGGAGGAGGATACGTTGCGCACGCAGTTGACCAATCTGTTCGGTGAGACGCCCACGTGGTTCGAGCCCGATGAGGAAGCGCAGCCCTGGACCATCGTCTTCGCCGAACGGCGGCCGGTCTCCATCACGTTTGGCGACGGCGGGTTCGTCGTGACCCTGCGGGGCAGCAAGTACATCCGGGGAGACAGCAGCTATCCAGGAATGGACGTGACCGCCGAGTACAAGATCGCTCGGACGGACGAAGGGATCAAGGCCATCCGTCAGGGCGATCTGAAAATCTTCCCGCCCGGCTTCACTCCCGGCGGAGGCAAACAGCTCTCCGCCCGGCAACAGGTCCTCCGCACCCTGCTCGAAAAGAGGTTCGGTACGATGTTCACCGAAGAGATCGTCCCCGAGCCGATCGGACTCTCCGGCAATTGGGAGAAGGCAGGCGATTTGACTCTGAGTCGCTGGGAGGCCTCGAACGGCTGGTCGGTGCTCTGTTGGCAGCTTACGCCCAAGCCGGCCGAGAAGCCTGCGGAGAAGCCGGCTGAGGCCCCCGCCGCACCGGGCGAGGCGCCGTAACCCTGACTGGTCGGTTCTTCCGACCGCCTTGGGCATCGATTTCTCCCTGGCGGTGGCTCGCCCGGGGGCCACCACGCTTCACCGCTCGCCAATCCTGGTTGGCAAGACCACCGCGGAAGGGCCCGAACGACGGTGTTTGCCTCCCGTGGATCTCCTACCCTTCCAGGGCGAGCCGGAGCTTCCCAGTCCTCCCAGGCGCGCTCCCTTCGCTGCCTTTTCTAGACGACTAGGTCCGTTGGCGTTCTGGGCCAATGGACAATCCGCGATGAGTTTGCCGGATTCTGGGATGCCTAAGAATTGTCAAAGTCTGCGGGTTAGGAAGTCGATACCGTTTACGCCGATTCCTCCGGATGCGGGCCCGCGCGCGGTATGCCTGCGTTCGGCGGATGCAGCGGGTGGGGGGTGGCAGAAAGAAGCGGAAGCACCTTCAGAAGGAACGTGAATCCGATGAGTTGGCAGCTCTCGTCCCTGCACATCGCCCTCGCGGGCCTACTACTCGTCGCCGCGGCCGGCTGTACCCCCCAACAGCCTTTCTTCTTCTGCGAGGACGGCGATCTCTCCCACTATCTCGACAAGGCCACGGAGATCGAGTACCCGGACGTGGAGACCGCCAGCCTCGACGAAGTCACGGGGGCCGGGCCCCCGCTGACGTTGGAAAACCCCGACCCGTCCGAGATCTGGGAGCTGACGCTCGAAGAGGCCATCAAGCTCACGCTACACAACAGCAAGGTGATTCGGGCGCTACCGCAGGTCGACCCCCGCTCGCTTTCTGCGATGCCCGACTACCTCATCCGGGGCCCTGCCGACGCGATCTCCACGGTGTACGATCCCGCCCTGGTGGAAGCCAATCCGCGGTACGGCGTGGCGGCGGCGTTGTCCGCCTTCGACGCGCAGTTCACCAGTAGTGTGTTCTGGGAGAAGAACGATACGCCCCAAAACGTCGCCTTGCCGGTTCAGGCGTGGCGGCCGCGCGTTTCTGAACAAGACTTGGGGACTTTTCAGGCTCAATTGCGCAAGACGGCCGCCACGGGCGGTACGTGGTCTCTCACGCACAACGTCCGCTACGAGTGGAGCAACGCTAGTGGTTTCCGGGATTTTCCCAGCGACTGGAACGTGAACTTGGAGGCCGAGTTCCGTCAGCCGTTGTTGCAGCGCAACGGGGTGCAGTTCAACCGGATTGCGGGTCCGGGGGCCATCCCCGGTTTCAACAACGGCGTGATGATCGCCCGAATCAGCACCGACATCAGCCTCGCCGCGTTCGAAGCCAACGTCCGCGATCTGGTCGACGAGGTAGAAAGGGCCTACTGGACGCTCTATCTCAGGTATCACACGTTGGAGGCGCTTCGGGAAGGGCGCGACGAGGCCCTGGAAACCTGGCGAGACGTCCACGCGGAGTTTGTGGTCGGCAAGGGGCAGGCAACCGACGAGGCCCAAGCCAAGCATCAGTACTTCGAATTCCGCTCCCAGGTCCAGGAGGCACAGAGCCAACTCTATTCGGCGGAGAACAACCTCCGCTACATCATGGGGCTGGCCCCGGCCGACGGCCGGTTGATCCGCCCCGCCGACGAGCCCACCACCGCCAAGATCGACTTCGATTGGCACGAGGTGTTCAGCGAAGCCCTGGTCCGCAACGTCGACCTCCGCCAGGAGAAGTGGCGGATCAAGCAGCGCGAGCTGGAGCTGATCGCCGCCAAGAACTACCTGCTGCCGCAGCTCGATTCCGTCGGCCGTTATCGTTGGTTGGGGATGGGCGACGACCTGATCGACCCCAACCGGGCCGGGGATCCTTTTGACAATGCGTATCAGTCATTGACCGGAGGTAACTTCCAGGAGTGGCAGCTCGGACTTGAGCTGTCCATCCCCCTCGGCTTCCGCAAGGAGCTGGCCGGGGTCCGGTACGCCCAGTTGAACCTGACCAAGGAGCGGGCAATCCTTCAAGACATGGAGCTCGAGCTTTCCCATCAGCTCCAGGAAGCCATGCGCGATCTGGACCGCTACCACGCCCAGGCGCAGACGAATTACAACAAGCGCGTCGCGGCCGACACCGAGCTGAACGCGTGGGAGGCGAGAGAGCAGGCGGGCATGAAAGTCCGAGACGCGGCCATCGACCGAAAACTCGACGCGCAGCGCCGCGTGGCCACGGCCAAGATCGACTACTACCGGTCGCTGGTGATGTACAACCTGGCCATCACCCAGACCCACTTCCGCAAGGGCTCGCTGCTGGAGTATAATGGCGTCTACCTGGCCGAGGGGCCCTGGCCGCAAAAGGCGTATTTCGACGCCACCCGCCGCGCTCGGGCCCGCGACGCCAGCCTGTATCTCGACTATGGCTTCACGCGACCGAAGGTCATCAGCCGGGGGCCCGTTGAGCAACGTGCCGGCGCCGGCGACCTGATGTTCGACGTCGCACCGGTGCCGCCGAGTGGCGTTCCGCAGGAAATGATCCCCCTGCCGACGCCGGCGCCTCCCGAGCAGGTTCCCGACGAAGAGCTCCCGCCGCAACCGGAAGCGGCCCGCGCGATGCCGATGGCCCCGCCGGAAGGGCTCGGGCCCCGGCTCAGCGGAACGTCGCCGGGCAACGTCGCCGGGAATAAGTACGACCTGGGGTCACTGGACCTGAACTCGCTGGTGGGTAACTCGGCCAACATCGCGTCGGCCCCGGAGCACCAGCCCTCGGGAATCCGGCCGGTCAGCTATCAACAAGTCGATCCGCCAACCCACGACGGTCAACCCGGGCGTGCCGAAAACGGCTGGACAGGCAACCGTAGATCGAGCACCAGGCATGAATCTGTCGCGAATCCGTCGACTCCTGAAGCTGATCGGGATGCTTCAGGTTGGAAGGGCGTACAACGCTGAGGCGCTGGCCCAAGCCTGCGAAGTCAGCCGCAGGACGATCTTTCGCGACCTGGATGCCCTTCGCCAGTCGGGCGTCCCGCTCCGCTACGACGAGCGGCTCCAGCGCTACCACATTCCCGAGACCTACTTCCTCCCCCCCACCAATTTCACGCCGGAAGAGGCCCTGGCGCTGATTGTCCTCTGCGAGGACCTGGGCGGGCGCGAGGAGTTGCCCTTCTTCGGCCCGGCCCGCCGCGCCGCGCTGAAGCTGGCCAGCAGCCTGCCCGCGCGGCTCCGCGAGCGACTGCGGACGACCGGCCACGCCGTCACGGTCCGCATGCCGCCGACCAATCCGCTCCACGCCCAGAGCCCCGTCTACGAGCAGCTCCTGGAGGCCATCTCCGAGCGACGCAGCGTTCGCATCGGGTATCGCGGCCCCACCGAAGACGAGATCTCGACGCGGCTGCATCCCTACCGCCTCCTCTTCAGCCGGCGAAGCTGGTACGTGATCGGCCGCTCCTCGCTGCACCGCGCCACGCGGACGTTCAACGTTGGGCGGATTCGCCGCCTGGAGATCTTGGACGATCCCTACGAGATCCCCCGCGGCTTCTCGCTCGATCGGTATCTCCGCAACGCCTGGCACCTGATCCCCGAGCCGGGCCCCGACCGGGAAGTGGTCGTCCGGTTCAGTAAGCTGGTGGCCCAGAACGTCGCCGAGGTCCGCTGGCACAAGACCCAGCGCCTTCAGATCAACGACGACGGCACGCTCGATTTCCACGTCACCGTCTCCGGCCTCAGAGAGATCTCCTGGTGGATCCTCGGCTACGGCGACCAGGCCGAAGTGCTCGAGCCGCCCGAACTCCGCCGCATCATCGCCAAGCACGCGGCGAGCCTGGTCGAGAAGTACGGCGATGAACCGCTCTGATGGCCCGCGTTGATTCCCCCAACGCGGGCAGCTCTTGCATGTTGCGCGCCGCGATGCGACACTAGGGTCTGTCGAACTGCGCCCGACCATCGAGTCGCAAAATCGGTATCTGCTCAGCCATCTGAAGTAGATGTAAGAAGAGGGAAAATGGAAAAGAGGG
>CAZDHR010000407.1:0-6228 GCA_964505295.1 uncultured Planctomycetaceae bacterium | reverse complement strand
GAACTGTTACTTATTTCCGAAAGGATGCCGGGAACGGCCGATGAACCACACCGATCATGATCAGCCCGTTTGCGCGGTGGATGCCACCAGCCGTTGGCACGGCGTGGCCGGCCGGGTGCTGGAAGGGCAGCGTTTGACGATCGACGAAGGCGTGGCGGTCCTCCGCTCGCCCGACAGCGAATTGCTCGAGCTGCTGGCCGCCGCCTATCGCGTGCGCCATCGTTGGTTCGGCAATCGGGTCCACCTGAACTTCCTGATCAACGCCAAGAGCGGCCGGTGCGGCGAAGACTGCGGCTACTGCTCCCAGTCGCGGGTCTCGCGAGCCGACGTGCCGAAATACGAGCTTCTCGACCCCGAACAGATCCTCGACGGCGCCCGGGTCGCCGCCCAGCGTAAGGCCCGGACCTACTGCATCGTCGTTTCCGGGCGCGGGCCTTCCGATCATGAGATCGCCGCGATCGCCGCGATCGTGGGGCGGATCCGCGAGGAGCACCGCTTGAAGATCTGCGTCTCGCCGGGCCTGTTGACGCTCAATCAGGCCGAGCGCCTGAAGGCGTGCGGCGTCGATCGGATCAATCACAACCTGAATACCAGCGAGCGCTTCTACCCGAGAATCTGCACGACCCACACGTACGAGGAGCGATTGGCCACGCTTCGCGTCGTGCGGGAGGCCGGCCTGGAGATCTGCTCCGGCGGGATCGTCGGCATGGGCGAAGAGGACATGGACGTGGCCGAATTGGCCCTGCGGCTCGGCGAGCTGAGTGTCGAGGCGGTTCCGGTCAACTTCCTGATTCCGATTCCCGGCACGCCCCTGGAGCACGCGCCGGGGCTGAATCCTCGCTACTGTCTGAAGGTGCTCGCCCTGTTTCGCCTGGCGAACCCAAAATGCGAGCTGCGTATCGCGGCAGGGCGCGAGATTCACCTGGGCAGCTTGCAGCCGCTGGGGCTCTATCCGGCCAATTCAATCTTCGTGGGCGACTATCTGACCGCCAAGGGGCAGCCGCCGGAAGAAGACTACCGCATGATCGACGCACTGGGCTTCGAGGCGGTGCCCGGGGGCTCCGGGGAGAAATCGGCGCACCGGTGACGTCCACGGATACCACGCCCCAAGAACCCGTATGGCGTTCCATCGATGCCTGAAACGGAACGATCGGAGATCGCTGATTTGATCCGGCGTGCCCAGCAGGGGGACGCGGAGAGCCGCGAACGGCTGTTCGCGCTGTTGCGCAGTTACCTCGGGTTCGCCGCGCGGGCGCAGTTGGAGAGCTGGCTGAAAGTGAAGGTCGACGCCTCCGATCTCGTGCAGCAGACGCTGCTCGAAGCCCATCGCGACTTCGACCGTTTCGAGGGCGGGTCGGAAGGGCAGCTACTGGCGTGGCTGCGGAAGATCCTCCTGCACAACGTCGCCGACTTCGTGCGACACTACCGTGGCACGGCCAAGCGCCAGGTCCGCCGAGAGGTCCGGTTTGCGAACCCCGCCGCGAGCGGTCCGCTCGTCGGGGCTCCCGAGCCGGCCGCCCCCGGGGCCTCCCCAAGCCAGGAGTTCCTCCGCCGCGACAACGAGCTCCGCCTGATCGACGCCCTGGAGACGCTCCCGCCCGACTATCAGGAAGTCATCCTCCTGCGCAATCTCCAACGGCTTCCGTTCAGCGAAGTCGCCGAACAGATGGGACGCTCTCGGCCCGCCGTCCAGATGCTATGGAAGCGGGCGATCGACAAGCTCCGCGACGTCATGGAGGAGGAGCCGTGAGCGACGACTTACCGGAAAGCGAACAGGAGATCGAGCTTCTCGACGAATACCTTCGGCAACTCCACGCCGGCGAGCGCCCGGATCGCGACGCGCTGCTGCAAGAGCACCCCAAGCTCGCCCGGGTGCTGGATTGCCTGGACGGGCTCGACGGAATTGCCTCGGACTTGTTGGACGGCGTCACGCTGCCTGCCCAGGAAGAGACTCCCAAGCTCGACGCGACGGTCACGCTATCTTCGTCGGTCGTCCAGATTCCCAGTGATTTCGGGTCGTACGAGCTGTTGGAGGAGATCGGCCGGGGGGGAATGGGCGTCGTCTACCGGGCACGCCAGAAGGGCCTCGACCGGACGGTGGCGGTCAAGATGATCCTTGCCGGCCATCTGGCATCGCCCGAGCACGTCCGCCGGTTTCAGGCCGAGGCCAAGGCGGCTGCCCGGCTTCGCCATGCGAATATCGTCGAGATTCACGAGGTCGGACAGCTCCACGGCCGGCACTTCTTCGCCATGGAGTACATCGATGGGATCAGCCTCGCCCAGCGGATCGCTCGCGGGCCGGTCGACGTGGAAACGGCCGCCCGCCTCATCGCCGAGGTCGCCCGAGCCGTTGACCATCTCCACCGCCAGGGGATCGTGCACCGCGACCTGAAGCCATCGAATATACTGCTCGATGCCCAGAACAAGCCTTACGTGACCGATTTCGGGCTGGCCAAGGTGTTTGCCGCGGGGGCCGAGGCGACGACGACCGGGGCGATCCTCGGCACGGCCAGCTACATGGCCCCGGAGCAAGCGTCGGGGCACAGCGGCGACGCGACGCACGCCAGCGACGTCTACAGCCTTGGGGCCATCTTGTACGAGCTTCTGACCGGCCGGCCGCCGTTTCGCGATGAGAATCCCATGGAGACCCTGATCCAGGTTCTCACGCGGGAGCCGGTCTTGCCCCGCCAACTGAACCGGAACGTCCCGCGGCCCCTGGAGATGATTTGCCTGAAGTGCCTGTCGAAATCGCCGGACGACCGCTACGCGTCGGCCGCCGCCTTGGCCGACGACCTGGAGCACTTCCTCAAAGGCGAGACCTTGGCCGCCCGGCCGCCCAACCTGTTGCAGCGAATCCTCATGTGGAGCCGCCGGGAGCCCGCGCTGGCGGCGCGACTCGCCGTGCTCGGACTCTTCTTCGCCGTGCACGTATCGAACCACGCCCTCGGCCCTCCGCTGCCTCCCGGGTTCTATGGGAACATCCTGCTCATCCTGGGCGTTTGGGCGGCAACCGCCGTCGGCTTTCAGCAACTCCTCAAGGTCCCCCATTGGTCGCTACCAGCCTGTTTCATTTGGGGAGCGCTCGACTCGGCGCTGTTGTTCACGGTCTTGTTCCTGGCCAATGGCGTAGCCAGCTCGCTGATCGTGGGATATCCGCTTCTGATTGTGGCTTCAGGGCTGTGGTTCCGGGTTCGATTCGTCTGGTTCATGGGCGCGCTGTCACTGGCCTCGTACGGGGCCCACGTGCTCGATTTCTATCTCCGCCGGGTACAGGACCCGAACGACCTGGGCGGCGTGCTCGACCTCCGCTGGGACCGGCACGTCATCTTCGCCGTGGCACTGTTGGGCATTTCCGGGGGCGCGGCCTACCTGGTGCATCGCGTCCGAGTCCTCAGCAGCTACTACGGCCAGAAGCCGTAGGCCGCCTCCACCCGGCTGTCCGTTGCCGTTCGACCTCGCCGCAATACCCTTTTTGCGCATCTTCTTCAGATTCCCCCGGGCTCCCAAACACCGTCGAGCGGAATCACCCGGAGATCTCGAGAGGTCGACTAAACCCGCAAAACCGTTCTGGCCGATACCAGACGACGGAATCTCCTACTGCTCAAAAGGTACGCGCAGGGAATCTGTCATGCGCCGGACACTCATCGTCTTTGTTGGTTTGGCTCTAGCCGGGACTTGGCTTTCCGCTACCGTCGTGGCGGACGGAGAGTCGACGCATCCAAGCGGCACAACGCTTGTGGACCGGCTGGATGAGTTCGGGCGCAAGCTGTTCGAGGGTGTGTTTCCGATCGAGCGGAGGCAGCAGCCGCAAACGTCGAGTTCCCGCGTACCACGTCGGCAGTTCAGCGTGGGTCGCGTGGCGAGCCCGTCCAGTAATCCACGCGCAGGAAGTGCGGTCGGCTCCCAGACGCGGGACACCGGCTCCGCTGCTTCGCGCTCGGAGACCGAGTCGGCGTCGCAAGGGGCGACGTCCGTCGATTCCCGCGGCACGACGGAGTCTGCGACCCCGATCAGCTCGGCAGTTTCGGCGGAGTCGGGCTCGGCTCGGTTGCACCAGCGGCTGAAGCACTTTGGCGATACGGCCTTCCCCACGATCACGCCGCCTCCCTCGGGGGGCAAGGCCGCATCGACGGCGATGCGGGCGCAGGCGAAACCGGCTTCGCCCGAGGCAGCGCACGCTCCCGTGAGTCCAACGCTCGCGGCCGACACCCAGCCGCCGGCGGTCGCTCGGCGGACAGTGCCGGGGCGCCGCTTCGTCAGTCGGCCGGCGGTCAGCTATCCAATCTCGGCCCCGACGGCCGACCAGCCATCAGGTCTCACGCCGACCCTCGCCGACGCGCTTCCCCACAAGGAAGCCGAGGCAAGCCAACCGGATGCCGACGTCGCGGCTCAGAGCCCGTCCGTGTCGAGCGTTCCTGATGCCGCCGATTCGCCGGCCGCCGAGCCCGATGCCGGCCGGGAGCGTTCCGTGGTCTCGGCGTCGCCCCCGGCGCAGACCCCCAGTCGATCCGTCGAGCCGCAAGAGACGGATACCCTCCTTTTCAGTCGTCAGAGCCCGATCCTGGAGGTCAAGACGACCGGGCCGCGACGGATCACGGTCGGCAAGCCGTCGACCTACGGCGTGACCATTCGCAACTCCAGTCAGGTCGCGGCCGACCAACTGGTCGTGACGATCGACCTTCCCCAGTGGACCGAGGTGTTGGAGACCGAAGTCAGCGAGGGCGCGATCACTTCGCCGCCACCCGGCGCAGAGGGCGCCGGACTCCAGTGGGCGCTCGGCCGGCTGGAGGGTTCGAAAGAGGAGAAGCTGGCCCTGCGCATCGTCCCCCGCGAAAGCCGACCCTTCGATCTGGCCGTCCAATGGGATTATACCCCGATCGGCTCCCAGGCGATGATCGAGGTCCTGGAGCCCAGGCTCCGGTTGCGGTTGGAGGGGCCGCGCGAGGTGCTCTACGGCCAGAGCGAGGTCTACCGGCTCGACGTCGCCAACTCCGGGACCGGCGACGCGGAAAACGTGGAGATCTCGCTGGTGCCGATGGGAACGGGCGAGAGCGTCTCCGCAACACACCAGCTCGGCACGGTGAAGGCCGGGGATCACAAGACCATCGAAGTCGAACTCACGGCTCGGCACACCGGAACCCTGACTATCCAGGTCGACGCCCACGCCGACGCCGACGTCGAGGCCACGCTCACCGAGAAGGTCGCCGTCTATCGGCCCGCGCTGGAGCTCGATCTGGAGGCGCCAAAGCTCCAATACGTGGGGACCGACGTCGCCTACCAGATCCGCGTGAGCAACCCGGGCACGGCCCCCGCCAGCAACGTGGCCCTCACGGCGACGATTCCGCCGGGAGTGAAGTACGTTTCTTGCACCGAAGGTGGCCAGTTCTCGCCGGACCGGAAGAGCGTCACCTGGACCCTCGAGCGCCTCGACGTCGGGGCGGACCAGACGCTTGCGGTGACGTGCAACCTGGTCCAAGCCGGCTCGAGCCGATTGGAGGTCGCCGCCTCCGCGGCCGGCGACCTGACCGCTTCCGGCGACGTGGTCGTCAACGTCGAAGCCATCGCCGATCTGGCGCTGGAGGTGACCGATCCGGCAGGACCGGTCCCCGTCGGAACCGAGGCCGCGTATCACGTGCGAGTTCAGAACCGCGGCACCAAGGGCGCCCAAGAAGTCGAAGTGGTGGCCTACTTCTCCGACGGCATCGAGCCGACGGCAGTGAAAGGTGGCCGACACGAGACCGCTCCGGGCCAGGTGCTGTTCGACAAGATCCCCTCGCTCGCCGCCGGCCAGGACGTCACGTTCCAGATCAAGGCCAAGGCCCAAACGCCCGGAAACCACGTCTGCCGCGTCGAAGTCTACTGCAAGCCGCTGGGAACGCGACTGGTCAGCGAGGAGACCACCTACTTCTACGGCAACGCCAGCGCGGCGCACGACGGCCCCAGCCCGCAAGCCCCTCGAGTAGACTCCGCCGGCGCCGACGAAGCGATCCGGACCGCCGACCAGCGCCCCGCCCCTACCGCGAAGTAGAGCCGGCAGGGGCGCTCTTCGCCGGGCGAAGGACACGGCCGAGGGCGGTGAGCGGGAAGCCGTTTCCCCACGCCGCCGTCAACCCGATGGAAAAGGTGACAGCCACCAAATCTGGAGAAGTTGGGAAAGATGGCACCTAAAAAGCGTTGAACTAAACCGCTTCGCGGTAGAGAAGCGGGCGGGATTGGGGAAGTGAAAGG
>CAZDHR010000406.1:0-6229 GCA_964505295.1 uncultured Planctomycetaceae bacterium | reverse complement strand
AAGTGCAAAGCCCAGCGACATCCCGATCCCGTCGGCGATCGCCACGCCCACGCGCTGCTTGGAGGAGCAAATCTCGCAACGGGAGATGATGATGCAATTCACAATGATCAGCGGCACGTACGGACCGAGTTGCTTGCTCATCTGGTACAGGTAGGCCGCGAGAAACCGGTCGGCAATGGTCACGAACGTGGCGATGGTCAGCGTGAAGACCAGGATCCGTAGATGCGGCTTGAGCAGTCCGCGGATCAGGCTGATCAGGACGTTCGCCGAGATCAATACGAAGGCCGTGGCGGCGGCCATGGTCATGGCGGGCTTCATGGCGCCGGTGACCGCCAGCGTGGGACACATCCCCAGGAGCTGCCGGTAGACCGGGTTTTCCGGGAGGATCCCATTGATGAACCGCTCGGCGGCCGTGGGTTCTTGTGATGCCATGGATCGGTTGCGGCTTTCCTACTGCGTGTTTTTTCGTGCTCGCGGCGGGGCTGAACTCGTCGCCTGACGGCCCCGGGGGGCCCGCTGCCGAAGCGGTTCCTTGAAGCTCGCAAGGGCCCGGTTGACGGTCGCGCAAACGCTTTCCGAGGAGATCGTCGCCCCGGTGATCGCCTTGATCTGGTTGCTGCCGGATATTGGAT
Source organism: uncultured Planctomycetaceae bacterium (assembly GCA_964505295.1). GTDB lineage: Bacteria > Planctomycetota > Planctomycetia > Pirellulales > Thermoguttaceae > DATKZH01. The sequence continues at coordinate 5,597 of CAZDHR010000406.1, read as the reverse complement.
CCGTCGTGACCACGGTGAGGGGATCGTCGGCCGACCTGTCCGCGAACTGGTTCGTGAACAGCACTTCGCTGGTGATGAGATTCCCCAGCCCCGGCGTCTCCTTCTGGTCGAGCACGTACAAGCCGGTGATCGTCGAGGCCTGCGTGTCGAGGCCGATCAGCAGGTCGATGCGGTCGGCGAAGCCCTGCCCGCTGGCGGGCAATACCCAGCCCGCGGGCGTGCCGTCGGCGGCCACGGCCAAGTAGACCCGCTGCCGGTTGCCGTCGGCGCCCGCCACGATCACCTGGTCGGCCCGGTTGACCTCCCGGGTCTTGTCTCCATCTGCCCCGGGGACCAGGACCGGGATCCGGCCGTAGGTTTCCTTCCTCTTGTTTTCGGCGATTGTCTCGCGCAGCGCGGTCTCGACCCCGGCCAACGCACCGCCGTAGACCAGCGACAGCAAGATCACCAGCCAAGCCTGGCCGAGGTAGCCCTTTGGTTTCGGTTGGTCGTCCATGCTCTACTCTCACGCTTTTTTAGGCGTCGGCCCGCCGACGGGGCGGGGAATCGTCCAGCGGTTCACGAGCGGCACCGCGGCGTTCATCAGCAGAACCGCGAACATCACGCCTTCGGGATAGCCGCTGAACAGCCGGATGACGATCACCAGCGTGCCGATGCCCAGTCCGAAAATGAGCTTGCCGCTCGGAGCGAGCGGGCTGGTGACCGGATCGGTGGCGATGAAGAAGGCGCCGAGCGCCAAGGCGCCGGTGACGATCTGGTACGGCGCCGTCAGGGGCGTCGGCATCAGCCAGTGGGCCCCTTCGGCACACACGACCGCGGCCAGCAGCGTGCCGACGGGGATCTGCCACGCGGCCGTCCGGCGCAGGCACAAGTAGATGCCGCCGACCAACGCCGCGAGCGTGCTGGTTTCCCCGATCGACCCGTTCACGTTTCCCACGAACAGCGGCCAAAGCTCCGGGCGAGCCCCGAAGTCGGCCGCAACCTGCTTGGCGAGGGTCAGCGGCGTGGCCTGGGTGAGGACCTTGAGCCCCGCCTCGCTGGCCACATAGTAAGACGCCCCCAGTTTGGCGGGGAAGCTGAGCATGACGAAGGCGCGGCCGACCATGGCGGGATTGAAGATGTTGCAGCCCAATCCTCCGAACACCACCTTGCCCAGCCCGATCGCCACCGCCGAGCCGATAACCGCAACGTACCACGGAGACCGCCAATGGAGCGAAAGCCCTAAGATCACCCCGGTGACCACGGCCGACCAGTCGCCGATCGGGACCGGCTTGCGGCGCATCCGAGTGAACACGGCCTCGGCGGCCAGGCAGCTCAGCACGCACAGCCCCACCTGAACCACGGCATACCAATGGAAGACCAAAACCGCCGCGAGGAAGACCGGCACCAGGCCGATGAGGACGTCGATCATCATCCGCCGGGTGGTGAAGGACGTGTCGGACAGGTGCGGTGACGGGGCCACGTGAGTGACCGGCGCCGCCGGAGCCGCGTTCGATCGAGAAGCTTCACGTTGGCTCGAAGTATCGCCTTGAGACATAAGGCCACGAACCCTTTTCGTCGGTGCCGTCCCTTCCATCGGCCGACGGCATTCACGTCCAGTTGCCTCTACTTGTTCTGTACCATCACCTTGCCCACGCGGATGAGTTGCACCAGCGGGATGCTCGCTGGGCAGACGTATGCACAGCATCCGCACTCCATGCAGGCCGAGATGTAGTATCGCTTCGCCAGCTCCACGTCGCCAACCCGCGACGCCAAGGCAAGCCGGGTGGGAACCAGACGCAGCGGACACACGTCGATACAGCGACCACAACGGACACAGGCGGTCTCGCTCGCCTTGCGGACTTCATCGCGGGTGAGCACCGTGACGCCGCTCGTGCCTTTCGTCAACGGCACGTCCAGGCTGCCCAACGTGAACCCCATCATCGGACCGCCGGCCACGACCCGCACGGCGTCGCTCGCCAGCCCCCCGCAGAAATCGACCAGCTCGCGGTAACTCGCGCCGATCGGCGCCAGCAGGTTCTTGGGCTCGTTGATCCCGGCACCCGACACCGTCACAATACGATGGGTGAGCGGGCCTGCGCGCGTCACGGCTCGGGCCAAGGCGGCGGCGGTACCTACGTTGATGACCACCGCGCCAACGTCCAGCGGCAGCCCGCCGGTGGGGACTTCCTCGCCCAAGACGGCAACCACCAACTGCTTCTCGCCGCCTTGTGGGTATTTTGTCTTCAGGGCCCGAATCTCGATCCCCGTCCCTTGCGCGGCGGAACGGAGCGAGTCGATGGATTGCGGCTTGTTGTCCTCAACGCAGATCATGACCTCCCGGGCCCAGAGCGCCCGTTGCGCCAAAAGCGCGCCGGTGATCACCGGCTCCGGGGCCTCGAGCATCAGGCGGTGGTCGGCCGTGAGGTAGGGCTCGCATTCGCAACCGTTGACGAGCAGCCGATCGATGGGCTTCTTCTCGTTGCGGGTCAACTTGACGTGCGTGGGGAAAGCCGCCCCGCCCAACCCGACCAGACCGGCCCCCTTGGCAGCTTCGACGATCTCTTGCGGGTCGTACTGATCGAGCCCGTCCGTGGGCCACTCCCCCCCGAAGACCTCCTCCCAGAGCACATCACCGGCCCAAGGCTGCTCCTCGGCGGCCTTGATCGTGACGACGGGGACGTGCCGGCCGTTGGGGAGCGTGGCGACCGAAGCACGGGCGACCGTGCCGGCCACGCTGGCATGGACCGGCGCGGAAACAAACGCCTTGGCCTCCCCCACGACGTCGCCCAGCGCTACCTCCGCCCGCGGTTTGACTACTGCCTCGCAGGGGGCCCCAAGGTGCTGCCACAGGGGAATGCGTACTGCCTCAGGCGTCGGCAGGACCTGGATCGGGGCCTCAGCGGCGAGGAGCTTCTGTTCGGGTGGGTGGACACCACCTGTGAAGCGGGCTTCTCTTGTGCCGGAAATCGTCATGGTAGTCGTGCAATCTTCTTCGCTGACTTGGCACTGCCGGCTCGCCGCAGCAGCTTAGCAAGCACCACCGAGCCGGTCATGCCGATGACCAGTCCGGCAGTGGCACCCAGGAATTGGACGCCCCGGCTTTCACCGCAACAGACGGCCCCCACGATCGCCAGAACGCCAGGGCCAAGAAACAGGCCCATCGAGGATAAACCGAGGCCCCAGCCGGACAGCGTCAAATCGTCTTCCCCGTCCCCCGCCGGGCAGTCCTCGATCGGGCAGTCCCGGCAAACGGGGTATTGCGCCTCCGCCGGCTCGTGATCCGCGTACACGCGCATCCCTGTTACCCGCCGTTTGGGGATGTATTCTGCTGATGCTCCGTATTCTCTCTTTTACGGTGCCGCACCGCAAGTGGGAAACAGCCGTGATCGCGGCCGAAAACTGGTGAGCGGGCCCTTTGGCTTGTCGAGTCCCTTTCTTGCCGAGGGAATCCGACGTCGCTTACCGGTTGCGGAAACGCCCAAGAGAGCGGCGACAAGTCGCCACAATCCAAGGGAGCCTCGCTTGCGGACCCGCGGAAAACGAGGGAGGGCCGACGCGCCGTTTCTGATGTTGCGCTAGCGCAATATCCTTCGGGAAACGACAGGCTCGTTCACACCAACCCGAAGCGCAAGCGAGGAAGAACTCGCGTCGCAACTCATTTCCTCGCTTGCGCTTCGGGTTGGTGTGAACAACGTCGCTAGCACTGAAGGCGCAACATCAAAACGCGCCGTCGGGCCGGGCGCCGGGGAGCCCGGTTGGGAGTGTCGGGGTCGCTATCGCGTGCGATTCCAAGAGACCGTTCGCCCGCGCCTTGGCCCGAAAGAACGGTGCCGACGTTCGGCGATGCAATCGCCGGCGCGACGCTCAGCAGAGAAGCGACCAGGACCGCCGGCCACGGGACGGTCCGCCGGATCGCGACGCGTGGGCGGGAGGCGCAAGCGTCATTTCACTTGATGCCGAAGAGGGGGCGGAATAAGGGGTGTTGCCCCCGGACATCGGCTTCAATCTGCTTGTGGTAGAGTGTTTGGTTGATATGCTCGGCCTGTTCTTCAGATTGCCGGGCTTCTTCGTGCTGCCCCAACCGTTTGTGCACCGCGGCCAGGCCTTCCCACGCCGGGGCATGCATGCTGTCTTCGGCGATACAGCGTCGGAACTGACGTCCGGCTTCTTCGGGAAACCCGAGGGCCAGCAATTCGTGCCCCTGCTTGAAGTGGGCCTCGATATCGGTGCTCTCGGCGTCGAGCCGCAGTCGGATGGCATGCTCCGATCGGACCGTGACCATCGAGCAGGGCATTTCGCGGGCAACCTTCCTGCCGACGCCCCCCGTCAACATCCGCCCAAGCCCCCTCCTGCCCACCGAACCCGTGACGAGCAGATCGGATTCCTTTTCACCGACGACCTTCAAGATTTCCTCTTGCGGCTTGCCTCGCCGAATCAGGTTGTTCGACTTGACGTTGTGGAAGTCGAAACCTTGGAGAAAACGCTCGAAGACACGCGATTCCTCCACCTCGGCAACCGCTTCGCCCATCCTCTTATGGTAGCCGGACGGCGGGATTGCCGTCAGAACGGTCAGCTCCGCCTGGAAGCCGCGTGACAGATGAATCGCGTTCTGGAGGGCGCGGCCTGAGGGATCGGAGAAATCGACCGGGCAGAGGATCTTGTGGACCGGAGGCGCGGTGCCCGGCTTCACGATCCAGACCGGTTTGTTCGCCCTGCGGCGAACTTCCCTTGCCGTGCTTCCCAAACCGCAAGGATCGTCGGCGACCGTTTCTCGCGCGCCCAGGATGATCAGGTTGGCATCCTGCTTATCTGCCTGCCGATTGATCTTGTCGAAGGGGGCACCGAAGTCGACGAGCGTTTCGATGGCCGGGACGCCTTCCACCTGAACGCGGTTTCGGGCATCATGCAATTCCGCTTGGACGTCCGTCCTGATCATGTCCACGGCGCGCGAGTACCGATACGAGCTTCCCGGCACCACGTGAAGCAGGACGACTTCCGACTGGAAGTGTTTCGCCACGAAGACGGCCATTCGCAGGGCCTCGTCAGCCCCGGAGCCAAAATCCGTGGCCACCAGGATCTTCTCCAGGAGCTTCATGGCATTCTCACTTTCATGCTTGGAGCAGAGCGTCGGGCAACCGCAGGCTTGTAACCGTCCTCATCAGTCGAGGTGACCATCGCGCCTCGTGTAGGGGGTCTCGATAAACCGGGCATAGTCAGGGGGGCCGGGCGAATGCTCCGCCCGTGCTTCACGTCCTATGGCTTCCTCCGGGCGTCCCAACCGTTCTTGTGCGGCCGCGGGGCTTTCCACGCGCGACCTACATCTCGTCTTCGGCGATACGATGCGGGAATTGGCTTGCGGCTACTTCGGAAAAAACCCGAGGGCCGGCAACCCGCGCCCTGCCTGAAGTGCGCCTCGATATCGGTACTCTTGGCGTCCAACCGCGAACTCTGGCAGACGGTGCCTGGGACAAGGGGGATGATTTCGTGTAGGCGAGTCACCGGAAGTCTGCTGCGCACCACCGAATCGAAAAAACCGCCCGCCGCCGGCTGACGAGCACTTCGTGGCCGATCTCGAACGTATCAGAAATCACCTCCCACTCGCCTCCGCAGTCACG
>CAZDHR010000405.1:0-6241 GCA_964505295.1 uncultured Planctomycetaceae bacterium | reverse complement strand
GACCTAGATTATCCAAGGGGTATGTCATCGCGACCTGCGCCCGCTTGAGGCTGTTCTCAGGAGAACGGATCCACTCGCATGTCGATTTCCGAGGCAGTGTTCCCGACGGAAACGCAGGAGCCGGCCGGCAGCGGTCAGGCCCCGCTCGTTCACCAGGCCTTGCGGCGGGTGGAGGAAGCGTTCGGCGTGGAGTTCAGCCTCGTCGACGGACGGTCCGGCGAGCTGGTCTACTCGTCCCCCGACCAACCGGGTGACGACGGGCAGATCTGGGCCGAGCTGTGCCGGCAGATCGCCCAGCGAGGCGGCGCGCAACTGCTTGCCGACGAGCCCCCGTTCGCGGTGTTGGCCGTGCCGCTACCGGAAGCCGACGGGCAGGTGCGCGTAGCCCTGGGCACGTTTGTGACCCATCCGGCCCCCGCGGCAGACGACCTCACGCGGGCGGCCCAACGCTTGGGCTTGGAGCCCGAAAAGGCCGTCGGGTGGGCCAGCCGCCAGACGGCGTGGGCCCCGGAGGCACTCGAGCGGGTGAGCCGCTTGGTCGTGGACCAGATGGCCGCCGACGCGCGGATCCGGGAGTTGGAGGAGGAGACGGACGAACTCTCGGTCAACTTGGTCGCCACCTACGAAGAAATCAGCCTCCTCTACCGGATCACGCAGAACCTGAGGATCTCGCAGAGTGAGGAAGAGCTGGGGCGGGAGGCCCTCGAATGGATGCAGGACGTGCTGCCTGCCGAAGGTCTGGCGATCCGACTGCTCCCGGTGGCCAAGGAGGAGGAATGCCTGACGCAGCGTGGGCGGACCGAGTCGGTAACGCTCGGTTTCGGCCGGTGCCCGGTCGACGACGAGCAGTTCGCCCGACTGGTGGATCACTTGGACCTGGGGGCCCGCAATCGACCCGCGGTGGTCAACCCGCCCGCCACGCAAGAACCCACCTGGCCGTGCCCCGAAGTGCGACAGATGATCGTGGCCCCGCTGGCCGAAGGGGCGAACGTGTTCGGGTGGTTGGCCGCGTTCAACCATACGTCGGGCGAGGAGTTCGGCACGGTCGAGGCGAGCTTGCTCAGCTCCGTCGCGACCATCCTCGGCATTCACGGCGGCAACATCGAGCTGTACCGGCAGCAATCGGAGCTGCTGGCGGGGATCGTCCGGGCGCTGACCTCCTCGATCGACGCCAAAGACCCGTATACCCGCGGCCACAGCGATCGCGTGGCTCGGGTGGCGGTCCGGCTGGCCCAGGAGCTCGGCTGCGATCAGAAGACCGTCGAGACGATTTATCTCTCAGGGCTTTTGCACGATATCGGCAAGATCGGGATCGACGACAGCGTGCTCCGCAAGCCGGGCAGGCTCACCGACGAGGAATACAAGCACATCAAGACCCACGTGCGGATCGGGCACCGGATCCTCCGGGATCTCAAGAAGCTCGACGACGTCCTGCCGGTCGTGCTCCACCATCACGAGTCGTGGGATGGGAGCGGGTATCCCGATCGTCTCACCGGCGAGGACATCCCCATGCCTGCGCGGATCGTCGCCGTGGCCGACGGCTTCGACGCCATGGGAAGCGACCGGCCCTACCGGAAACGAATGCCCCAAGAGAAGATTGACGAGATCTTCCACTCCGGCGCCGGCAGCCAATGGGACTCGCAGGTGGTCGACGCCTTCTTCCGAGCACGCGAGGACGTCCGCCAGATCGTCCAGGGCGACACGGACCATGACGGATGCGACGTCGAGCCGAGTGATCCCGACTTCCGTAGCAGGCACACGCCGAGCCTGTAAGTTCTCTGGAATCGACCGTACTACCGCGTTGCGTCAAGGCACAAGAACGCACATTGGACATCCCTAGGGTTCCCTGGGGTGAGCGCCACGACAAAATGGGCCCCGACTTTTCGTGGCAGAACGGTCGAAATCGAAAAAATCACCACCTGGGCGTGTGCCTACTACTTGGGCGACGGCGGCCGACCATCGGGTTTGGGAAGAATATCTTCCATGTTCTCTTCCGGCGCCCGCGCCGGGCTGGATCGCTTGTTGCGGGGTGAGGTCGCCATTAACCGTGAGCGCACGTGCGCGCGGGCCCTAGCGCACGTGCGCGCGGGCCCGAGGGGGAATGCGCTGAGGTTTCAGGGGAAGTGCGCCGTGGTCGCAGGCCACCTGCGCGCACGCCAGGTCGCGGGGAAAACGGCCTTTTTGGACGCGCGCTCGGCGCAACGTAGGGGGTGACAAGGACTTCCATTTTCGGGCGAGACTCGAAATTCCTGCCCAATAATTGATTTCGACATAACTCGTTTCTCGGCAACGACTTGCAACCAGCGGCCGGGGCCCTTGTTGGACACTTGGACGGGCCTTTGGGAGGGCTCCGGGGCGGCCGGTTTTCGGCCTAACGGGTTCGAGCATACCATGTTAGCGCCGAGCCGCAAGGCTTTTTCTGGCCGGGGCGGATCGCGTCCAACCGGCTTCACCGGCCGGGCGTGAAGCCGGGGCCGGCCGAGGTCGCCCTGGGGAAGCGATTCGGCCCAAACGGGCCACCGTGCCCGGCCGCGCCTACTCGACCGGCGCGTGGCGGCAGCGGACCAGCGACATGATGGCCAGCGCGGTGCCGTACTGCTGGTGGTAGTCGTAGAAGGGGTAGTCCCACCAGGAGCCGTCCTTCTCCTGGAACCCGAGGAGCACCTGGGCCAACTGGTCCTGGTGCCGGGGCCGCTCGGAGGGTTTTAGTTGCTCGATGCACCGGGCCGCGTAGTAGTGGCCGTAGTAGAAGAAATAGCCGGCCACCTGGAACCACGATTCGTGGGGGATGGGGCGTTTGCGCCCGATGTCGAGCCAGAGGTTTCGGGCGAAGAGGCGGTCGAGCCAGGTCGTAAGCACTTCGTCGGTCACGGCCTCGTCGCCCCACAGGCGCATGGCCAGGCTGCACGCCTGGGAGCGGCCCAGGCTGCCGCCCGGCCGGTTGATGCCCCGCCTCGGCGTGTACTTGAGGTACTCGCCGTAGCAGTAGCTGAAGTCGGGGTTGCGTTGGCGGCGGATCGAGTCCTTTGCCCGCTGGATGAGCTTCTCGGGGATCTCGACGCCCACCTGCTTCGCCTCGTCCAGCGCGACCAGGACCGTGGCCGTGACGAAGCTGATCGTCGAGCCGCTCGGCTTTTTGGTGTGGGCCTCGAAATCGTAGTAGCACCAACCGCCGTCGACGCACTCGTACCGCTGGAGCAGGTCGAGCTGGAGGTCCACGAGCTCGCGGATCTTCTTGCGGAGCTTCTCGTCGTCGGCGTGGCGGTTGAACATCCGCACCAGGGCCTGGATCGAGTAGGCGTGGGCCCAGTTGTTGTAGATGGCCTCGGGGTTGGCGCGGCGGACTTCGGCGAGGTGCTCGATGAGCCACGCCTCGCCGCAGTCGAGGGACTGGAGCACCTTGGGATCGTCGGATCGGGTCTCGACGAGGGCCGAGATCGCCAGCGACGTGACGGCGGCGCGAAACGCGTGGTGGGCCCCGGGCACGGGGGCGTAGATGTTCAGCCCCTTGGTATTGCGGGCGGAGCCCCAGGAGCCGTCCTTGTTCTGCCGGGCGACGAGGAACTCGACGCCGCGCTGGATCGCCTCGTCGATGGCCTCGGGCTTGGGCGTGGGGACCGGGTTGGGACGCGGGCCGACGGTTGCCAGCGGCCACTCGGTGGGCTTGACGCCGTCGGCCGGCTTGGGCCGGGCGTGGGTCGGCTCGGCGGCCGTGGCCCAGGACGAGGCGGAGAGCATTGCCAACACGGCCAGCCAGAGGGTCCGTCGCAGCAGCGTGGGGTGCTTGGTCATGTTTCCGATCTGCCTTGGGTTGTCGTGTCGGTTTGCGTTAGTTCGCGGAGCCCCTCCCTCGTTCCCAAGCTCCAGCTTGGGAACGCACTTCAGGGAATCTCGAGCTTCCCAGGGGCGGACCAGAGCTTCACGGAACGAGGTTCCCAAGCTGGAGCTTGGGAACCAGTAGCAAGCTTGCCCGGCTCACTTCTTATCTTTCGGGAACTCCTTGAGCACCTTGTCGCCGGCGACCAGGCCGTCGAGGATTTCGATTTTCTCTTCGGTCTTTTTGCCGACGGTGACGGGCTGCTTCCGCTGCTTGCCGTCTTCGGTGACGAGGCAGACGTAGTGCTTCTGGTCGTCGAGCTCGTCAGTATGAACGGCGGAAGGCGGAACGGTCAGCGTCCGCTTCTTCAGATAGGGGATGAACTTGACCGTGGCGGACATGCCGGGCACGAGCGCCTGGGCCTCTTCGCCGATGCTCACCCGGAGCAGGGCCTCGAAGTTGCCCGCCGTGAAGGGGATCTCGCCGACGTGGGTCACGGTGGCGGCCAAGCGCAAGTCGGGGTAGCCGGTCGGCCGGACGGTGCCCTTCAGGCCGGGCCGGAACTGGTGGATGTTCTTTTCCGGCACCTTGAGGCGGATCACCAGGGGCCGGGGCTTGACGACGGTCATGAAGACGTCGTTCGCCGAGACGCTGCCGCCCTTCTTGAGCTTGTCGGCGCCCGAGCTGGCGCCGCTCCATTCGCCGCGCTTGAACTTGCCGTAATAGACCACGCCGTCCATCGGCGCTTTGACGTCCATCGCGGCCCGGTCGTCTTCGAGCTTCTCCAGCTTCTCCTTCTCCTTGGTAAGCTGCACTTCGAGCTTGCCCAAGTCCAGCCGGGCGCGGCGGAGGGCCAGCGGCAGGGTGGCCTTGGCCTCGTCGAGCGACAGGCCCGTTCTGACGTTGGACCGTTTCATGCTGTCTTCGAGACGGGGCAGTCGGGTCTTCAGCGTTTCGTCGCGGCGGATCTTGTCCATCTCCAGGTAGAACTCGGAACGCTCGACCGCGTCCCGCTGCCGCTTGAGAATGATTTCCTCGGTCTCCTCCGTGAGGTCGTCGGCCTTGTACATCTTCTCGAGCTGGCGCAGCTCCTCGATCTGATACTCCAGGTAGTTCTCCGACGTCTTCACGTTGTAGTTGGCAACCTTCTCGCTCATCGGGCGGTCGACCTTGAGGAAATAGGCAAGATCCTCGTCGGAGTGGCGCTTGGAACGCTCGGCGGACGCCAGGTCCAAGGGGGTCGTCTCCTCCAAGATCTGAAGGCTCTTCTCCGCCTGCTTGAGGGCCAGCTCCGCCAACTCGACCTTTCTCTGCTGATCGGTGACCGCGTCGTCGACGTCATCCATCTCGAACTCGACCAGCCGGTCGTTCCGCTGGACCTCCGCTCCGTGCTCGACCGCCTTGACGACCTTGAACGTGGACCACGCTTTAGGCCGGAGGACGATCTCGCGCATCGACTGCGGCTCGAAATTCCCCTTCAAGCTGACTTCGATCTTGAACAACGCCGGCTTGACCGTGACCGTTGCCGGTTTCTCGGGAGCAGGCCCCTCGGGACCGGCCTTTGGCTGAGGCTTCGCGGCTGCCTCCTTGGGCTTCTCCGGCTTCTTGGCAACCTCCTTGGCCTGGTCGGGCTTCTCGGGCTTCTTCGCTTCCTGCTTGGGCTTCTTCGCGTCGTTCTCCGACTTCTCGGCAGCCTGGTCGGGCCTCGCGCCGGACTCGTCGGCTGCCCAGCCGTCGGCCACCAGCGCAAAGGTCATCAGGCAGCAGGCGATGGTGCAGATGAATCGCGTCATTCGATCGTTTCCTCCGGTCACAAGGTTGCTTCGGGGCAAATGAGGGGACCGCTCACCCGGCGCCGTCCCGCTGCACAAGGAGCGCACGTCTTCAAGCCGAGCCTTCCGTCCGAGGAGCCAAGATAAGCCGGGCAGCGCGTCGAGGCGGCCGGGTGCTCCTCTCGGGCGAGGTGACGCCTGCCGTGGCCAGTCGGTCCCAATCCGGTTGGTCTTCTTCAACCGCCTCCTTCAGCCAGTACCGCGGGGATCTGGTGCAGAGTTCAGATCAAAGAACACCCTGATTTCTACATTTTGTCAAGCCAGCCTAACCGTTTCAACTGGCAATGCAAATACTATGGAGGGCCTGCCGCCTGCCGCCCCCGATAACCGCTACGACCGCCCGGCTCGCTCCGAATGCCCGGCAATCGAAGCCGTTTATGAAGTACAGTTCACTGTGAGGGTCACCCATGGCGTACTGGCATGGGAATCGTTCCTCGACGTGCGACGGGGCCCCTCCATTGGCGGCAGTCGGCCCTGGGTCGAGGCACGAAACGCAACCGGCCGGGAGTCCGGGCGGGCGCCCGCCGGGGAACGTGGGTAACCATTCGTCCAACCCGGCAGAGCGAACTCCCCTGGTTCCCAAGCTCCAGCT
>CAZDHR010000404.1:0-6318 GCA_964505295.1 uncultured Planctomycetaceae bacterium | reverse complement strand
GGCCACGTCTCCGTCAGCCGACTCCTTATTGGCGGCAACCTGATCGGCGGCTGGGCCCACAGTCGCGACCTGATGTACGCCTCGAAGCTGTTCACGTCGTACAACACCGAGGCGAAGGTGTTCGAGACCCTGGAGCTTGCCCAGGCGTGCGGCGTCGACACGATCCAACTGGACCCCAAGTGCTGGCCCGTGGTGACGAAGTACAACCAGGGCCGCACCAACCCAATCCAGACCATGGTCTGCGTGCCGCTGAAACCGGACAAGGCGGCGATGGACGAGGAGATCAAGCGCCAGATCGACTTCGGCGCGACGCTGATCTACTCGCACGGCGGGGTGACCGACTCGCACATGATGAACGGTGGCACGACCGACGTGATCGGGCAGATGGTCGACCTGATCAAGGCGCACGGCGTGCCCGCCGGCGTGGGCGGCCACTCGCTGAACATGCCCAAGGCCTGCGAGCGGGACAAGATCAACCCCGACTTCTACATGAAGACCTTCCACCTCGACCGCTACTGGTCGGCCACGCCGGAGGATCGTCGGGTCGAATACGACTGGATGAAGAGGAACTCGGCCGACCACGACGCGAACAACGACAGCATGTGGTGCAACGACCCGGAGGAGACGGCGGCCTTCATGGCCACGGTCCAGAGGCCCTGGGTGGCGTTCAAGGTAATGGCCGCCGGGGGGATCCCCCCGCGAACCGCGTTCTCCTCCGCCTATCGCCACGGCGCCGATTTCATCGTCGCCGGGATGTTCGACTTCCAGGTCGAGATGGACGTCAAGATCGCCATCGACGCCATCCGCAAGACCGACAAACGCGACCGGCCCTGGCACGGCTGAGGGGGGCCGGCCGTCGGGGCAGAGCGAGCACACGCGCCGCCGTCTCGCGTGCCGGGGAGACTTGCCACGCCCGTTCGCCCCTGCTTGCATTCCTGCCGAATCCCGATATAATCCCGCGTACGTGGAAGTGGGCGCCCGGGCGACCCGGTGCCGCGCCGGCCCCTTCCCGATACGACAACCTGACGCTCGCTGGCATCCGTAGCGGCACTGTCAGCCCCTGTACGAGCACTCCGAACTGGGCCGAGCACCCGAAATACCGGGTCGGCCGTGGGCGGAGTTTTTTTATTGGCCTCCCCTGGCCCTTGAGGAGATCCAAACCATGGCAGCCGAACAACTTACACCGCGGGAAGTCCCGCCGGTCGAAACCAAGTACCGCCGGATCGCCACCCCGATCCCCGTCCCCGAGTCGATCCCCATTCTCGAACAGCTCCGCCGGTTCGAGCCCCGCTCGATGGGCGGGCAGCCGCCGATCCTCTGGGACCGCGCCGAGGGCGTCCAGGTCTTCGACCGCTGGGGGAACCGCTGGCTCGACTGGTCCTCCGGCGTGCTCGTGACCAACGCCGGCCACAACCACCCCACGATCCGCCAGGCGATCCTCGACCAGGTGAACCACGGGCTGGTGCACAACTACTGCTTCCCGTCGGAGATCCGCGCCCAACTGGTCGAAGCGCTGGCCCGGGTGGCGCCGGAGGGCTTGAAGAAGGTCTTCCTGCTCACCACCGGCTCGGAGGCGATCGAGTGTGCGATCAAGCTCGCCCGAACCTGGGGCCGCAAGCTGGCCGGCGAGAAGATCGCCATCGTCTCTTATGACAACGCCTTCCACGGGCGCACGCTCGGCTCGCAGATGGCCGGCGGCATCCCCGCGCTCAAGGAGTGGATCGTCAACCTCGACCCGGACATGGTCCAGGTGCCGTTCCCCGACGGCTTCCGCTGCCCGGATACGAGCTTCGACCTGTTCCTCAAGTCGCTCGACGCCGAGGGCATGACGCCCAATCGCGTCGCTGCGGTGATGACCGAGACCTACCAGGGCGGCAACGCCAGCTTCGCTCCGCCGGAATACGTTCAGAAGCTCCGGGCGTGGTGCGACGAGCACGGGGCCCTTTTGATCTTCGACGAGGTGCAGGCGGGGTTCGGCCGGACGGGCACGTACTGGGGATTCGAGCACTACGGCGTGCTGCCCGACCTGATCGTCTGCGGCAAGGGCATATCGAGCGGCATGCCCCTGGCGGCGGTGATCGGGCTGGGCGAGATCATGGACCTCTACCCGCCCGGCTCGATGACCTCGACCCACACGGGCAACCCGCTCTCGGCGGTCGCCTCGCTGGCCAATCTCCAGGTGATCGAAGAGGAGAACCTGGTGGAGAACACGCGCCGGATGGGCGACCTGCTCCAGCCCGAACTCCGCCGCATCGGCGAGCGCTTCCCCGAGCGCGTCGGGGCAGTGCACGGCAAGGGGCTGGTGGCGTCGCTCCACATGGTCAAGCCGGGCGGAATCGAGCCCGACAAAGAGCTGGCCACCCGGATCGTCTGGCGATGCATCGAGAAGGGGCTGATGCTCTTCGCCCCAGTCGGCTATGCGGGGGCGTCGGTCAAGATCTCGCCGCCCTTGGTGACCGAGGAAGAGGCCCTGCGCGAGGGCATCGCCGTCCTGGAACAAGCCATTGAGGAGGTGCTGACAACGCACACACCAACCCGAAGCGCAAGCGAGGAGAATGCCTGAAATGAACCATCAAGCGACGGACAAGGTCGACGTGGTCATCGTCGGCGGGGGTATGATCACCCATGACCAGATCCTGCCGTCCATCTATCAACTCCAGCGCCAGGGCCGGATCGGCTCGATCAAGATCAGCGCGCTCAACTCGCCGCCCTTGAAGGCGCTGGCCGAATCGGAGGCGTTCCGCGAGGCGTTCCCGGGCCAGACGTTCGAACCGTGGCCGTCGTTGGACGAGCCGGCCGACAAGATGTTCCCCGAGCGGTTCGAGGAGGCGATCGGGTCGCTAGCGCCCCACAACCTGGTCGTGGCGGCCGTGCCCGACCATTTCCACGATCCGGTCATCCGCGCGGCCCTGGAGCACGACCAGCACGTGCTGTCGGTCAAGCCGCTCGTGCCCACGTACGCCCAGAGTGTCCAGATCGAGAAGCTCGCCCGGGAGCGCGGCCTGGTGGTCGGCGTCGAGTATCACAAGCGGTTCGACCGCCGCTCGCTCGACGCCCGACGCCAGTACCGCGCCGGCCGCTTTGGCGAGTTCCGCATGGGCGAGGCCAAAATGATCGAGCCCTACTACTACCGCCACTCGAACTTCCAGAACTGGTTCACCAAGGAGAACAGCGACCCGTTCACCTACGTCGGCTGCCACTACGTCGACCTCGTTTACTTCATCACGGGCTTGAGGCCGGTCGAGGTCTCCGTGCGCGGCGTCGAGGGAACGTTCCCCAACGGCAACGTCGGCTACATGTGGGCGGCCGGGCGCGTCGTGTGGGAGAACGGCGCCGTGATGTCGATCAGCGACGGCCTCGGCTACCCCGACGAAGCCGCCGGCTCGAACGACCAGTGCCTGGTGATGTACTGCGAAGGCGACGACTGCGGCGCGATACTGAAGCACGACGACCAGTACCGCGGCGTGCGCCACGGCTACGTCGACCGCAAGGCAGGGGCCACGTTCCGCTTCGTCAGCCCCGACTACTTCCGCATGGTCCCCTGGGAAGGCGACGGTCTGAAGCCGGTCGGCTACGGCTACGAGTCGATCGAGGCGATCACCCTAGCGGCCATCCGCGCCAACCAGGCCGCCCAAGACCTCCCCGACGACCAGGCTCTCGCCGCCCGGCAGAAGCTCCTCCAAGAGATCGACGCCCGCGGCATCGTCGCCACGCCGGCCAACAGCTTCATCAACGAGCTGGTCACCGAAGCCGCCCGGCTCTCGATCGCGCGGGACGGCCAGCCGGCGGTGATCGAGTACGAGCCGCAGCCGAAGGTGCGGTTCAAGACCGCGTAGTCGCGTAGGGTGGCTGCTTGCAGCCACGCGCGCTACTGGCGCCGGAACGACACGGCGTCGGCGATCACCAGGCCGTGGGACCCCTCGGCGAGAATCTCGACGAAACCATCGGTGCCTTCGTCGAACGGGAACGTGCCGATCCGGCGGGATTCGTCGGGGCGCACGCGGACGCGATCGTCGCCCCCGGCGTGACGCACGCGCACGTCAAACTCGACGCCGGCAGCAAACGGCGTGGCGTCGCTCAGGGAGACTTCATACGTGCCGGCCTGGAGGTCGGGCGTGAATCGCGCGAGCTGGCCGGGGGTCGGGCGGCCGCCGTTCGTAACATAGAAGCCGCCGTGCCCCCGCTTGTCGGGCGGACAGCGCGAGAAGCGATGCCCGACCCAGAAGTAGGGCGTGGCCGAGAAGCCCGGGTCGCGGTCGTCGACGGTCACGTCACGCGGCGGCCCGTCGCTCGGCACGCACAGCTCCACGCGAAACCATTGCGGCGCGTTGAGCGCGCCGGGGCACGAAACCTCGACCCATGCCGAGTACTCGCCGGGTGACAGGCCCGTGGCGTCGACGCTCACCTCGAACGACTGCCGGTTCTGCCCTAATCGGTCCACCTTGAGCCAGCCGGCGCCGCGCTCGTATTCGACTTGCGGATCGCTTGCCGGCGCGAGCTCGCCGGCCCCGAGGTTCTCCAGCCGGACGATCTTCGCACGGGGCATCGGCCGCGACGCCCGGGCGACGAACTCGAGCGTGTGGGACACGACCCGCACCGGCTCGCCGTACACGTCCGCGGCTTCGACCGGCCGAGGGCGGAACGCAAGCTCATCCGGCGCCGCCAGCGCGAGCATCGGCGCTCGGACCGAATCGCCGCCCACGCTGACGTGCTGCGTGGTCGACGCGCGCCGGGCGCCGTCGTCGACGACGAGCGTGACCGGGTAGACGCCCGGCCGAGCGAACACGTGGCTCGGCGCCGGCCCGCGCGCCGAGCCGCCGTCGCCGAACGCCCAGCAGAACGCGAGCCGATCGCGATCCGGCCCAGAGCGCGAACCGTCGGCCGAGAAGGTCACCGGCTCGCCCGCCCGGGCCGGCCCGAGCGGCTTCATGGCCGCGCGGATCTCGCCGCGCCGGGCCTTGCGATCCTCGAAGATCTGCCGGAAGACGATCCACGGGTCGAGGTGCAGCACTTCGGGCCGGCCCTGGGCCAAGGGCGACTCGTCGTCGAAGTCGACCGGCACGGCGATCGAGGCCGGGTCGTCCGTGTCCTGGACAAGGGCCTGGGCAAAGGGGACAGTCCCATTTTCGCTGCGCGAAAATCGGGACAGTCCCCCCGTTGTGTTTTGGCCGATCTTGAACTCGAAGTGCGTGTGCTCGTGGCTGCCCACGTAGACGCCGGCCGTGGTGGCGTATCGGGCGCCCGAGGCCAGCGGCGTGCGCTCCGTGACGAGCAGCTCGATCAGGTGGTGCGTTTGCAGGGCCCAGACGTCGCCGTTCTCCCATCGGCGGATACCCCGCCAGCGGTTGTTGTTGTGGCCGGTGGCCAGGCTGTTGAAGTAGGCCTGCGTGTCGAAGTCGATCGGGGCGAAGAGCGGACTGCCCTTGGGGTGATCGATGTCCATCCCCACGTGGCACGCCCGGCCGAGATAGGGCCCGAGGTAGCAGTCGTCGCCGTTGTAGCACGCCCCCACGTCGAGCCGGTCCCGCTCGTCGTCGATCCAAGGCTGCGTCTCCTGCGGGCAGATGCGGAGCGTGGCGTCCTGAATCGCCAGGCGCGCGGCTTTGCGGGGCAGGCACCGGAGGTTGCCCTTGCGCGGGTAGCGGATGGGGATCAGGTCGAACACGTCCTGGACGGTGTCGAGCCAGATCCTCACCCCGTCGACGACGTACGGCTCGTAGAAGCACTCCTGGGAGCAGACGTAGCGAGTGAGGGTCATCGGCTGGCCGTCGACGCGAACCCGCGCCGCAAAGCGGTAGACGATCCCGCCGGGCGTCACCCGCTCGACAATCGCCGCGTCGGTGTCGTCCAGGACCAACGTAAACCGCCGGCCGCCGGCGAGCCGGAACCGCAGCTCGTCGCCGTGGTCCATCTCCAGGGCGGTGAGCGTCTGCTTCGCTTCGAGTTCGATCACCTCGGCACCGGCCGGGAGAAGAGCGGCGAGGACCAGCACGGCGAGGAGAGCCTGCGCCCAGTCGAAGGGCCGGTCCTTCCCGCCGGCGTGAACATGAGCCGCCGCCCGGCGCGGCCGACCGTCGACCGGGGCCGCCGAATCCCGATACACAAGCCGGTTGTCTGGTCGCATGAGCCGACCTCATTCTCGCGGTCTGAGGGATAGGGCTCGCGCAGACGTAACTTGACCAATTGGGGTGGCACGCCCTGAGGCACAAAGGGCGTGGATTGTGGTGTCGCCCCGCCCCACGGAAACTTGTACAAGTTCAGACCGGGTGCTCGTATAATATGATGTTCGGCTTTTATGCAGACTGATGTGTGTACCCG
>CAZDHR010000403.1:0-6321 GCA_964505295.1 uncultured Planctomycetaceae bacterium | reverse complement strand
GCCGCAGATGTCCGACGACGCCTATGCCCGAATCCAAGAGGCCTGCGAAGCGGCGAACGAGCCGGGACGCTTTGCCACGCTCCAGGCGTTCGAGCAGAACCGCCTCGCCGGGCACCCCGGGCACCGGAACGTCTATTTCCGGGCGACGTGTCCCGGGCTGTTCCGCGGCAAGACGCTGGAAGACCTCTACGCGTACCTGGAAGGGCACCGGGCGCTGGTCATCCCCCATCATCACATCATCTGGGGCACGCGCCCGCACCTCGACAACCCCGAGTACGAGCGCGTGATCGAGATGTACTCGATGCACTGTAGCAGCGAGGTGAGGGGCTCGCCGATCAACAACTACGCGACCACGAAGAGCAAGCGGGAGAGCGGCGTTTCGGCCCGCGAGATCCTCGACGCCGGCCACCGCGTCGGCTTCATCGCCGCGAGTGACAACCACAACGGGGGCCCGGGCCTGTCTGCGCGGCCGTCCCGCTTCACGAACATCCCCTACCAGGGCGGGCTGGCCGGCGTGCTGGCCTCGGAACTGACGCGGGAGGCCGTTTTCGACGCGCTCTACGCCCGACGGTGCTACGCTACCACCGGGGTGAGGATCTACCTCGACTTCCGCCTGGAGGGCAAGCTCATGGGGAGCGAGCTCGGGGCCCGGCGCGGTGCGTCGCTTGGGTACGAGATCGTGGTCGGGGGGACCGACCGTATCGCCAGGATCGAGCTGATCCAAAACAGCCGGCGGGGGACCGTCTGGACGTACGACGGCCGCGATTTCGTCCGGATCGGCGGTGAGCTCGAGTTCGCCGAGAGCGGCTGGACGTACGTCCGGGTGACGCAGGCGGACCGGAACATGGCCTGGTCGAGCCCGATCTGGGTCGACGTGACGTAAGTTCCCGGAGGTCTTCGATCAGGGGCCCCAAGCGGCCGGAAAACGCCGGCATCCAGCCGTCGATTGGTCAGGTCGGCGCGCCCGGAGGTGATCTTTCGAGGCACCTCAACTTGACGCTGTGAGGGGGCGGGAGTAAGTTAGCGAATTTAGGGTTTTTCGGGCCCCCTGGTCGGGTAGCGCCGTGTCGGCCGTGAGGCGGCGGCCCTTTGCGGAGTTGGAGGCTCTGGTTGATGTCGATGCGGGTTCAGGGAAGGGGCCGCCGGTTGGCGCCGCCATCGGAGATTGCGGATTTGACTTCGCCGGGGGGGCGCGTCGCGTCCGACAACCGACCGCTGAGCGTCGTCCTGGTTTCCACGCAGCGGAGGTGGTACGGCGGGGAGGAGCAGGCCCGACTGCTGGCCGTCGGGCTGCGCGACGGCGGCTACCCGTGCGCGATCCTCGCCCGGCGCGACGGCGCCTTCGCCCGGCGCATGGCGGCCGAGGGCTTCCCGGTGACGCCGTTTTCGGGCAACGGGCGGAACGTGCCGGCGTTGTGGCGGATCCGCCGCAGGTTGCGTCGGCTGCGGCCCGACGTGCTCCATTTCAATGATCCCCACGCGCTATCGAGCGCCGGGCTGGCTTCGGTGGGCCTGCGTATTCCCGCCCGGGTTGCCGCGCGGCGGGCCGGTTTCAAGATTCGCTTTGCGGCCCGCTACCGCTTCCTGTGCGATCGGGTGGTTTGCGTGTCGCAGGACGTGGCCCGGGTCTGCCGCGAGAGCGGAATCCCCTCGCAACTGCTGCGGGTAGTGCACGACGGCGTGGACCCGTCGCGCGTGCGCTCGGGCGATCGCGAGCGAGGGCGCCGGGCGCTGGGGCTTTCCGACGAGCAGCCTCTGTTGTTGACGGTGGCCCGGCTCACCGAGCCCAAGGGACACGAGTTCCTGATCGGGGCGCTCCCCGAGGTCGTCGAGAGGCACCCGAACGTCTGCGTGGCGTTGGTGGGCGACGGCGAGTTGTCGCGGCCGCTGCAAACGCAGGCGAGGCAATTGGGCGTCGACTCGCACGTCCGCCTCCTCGGCTTTCGGGACGACGTGCCCGACTTGATCCAGGCGTCCGACCTGTTCGTGTTCCCCTCCCACACCGAGGGGCTGGGGTCGACGTTGATCGACGCGATGCTGGCGGGCCGGGCGATCGTCACCACGACCGGGGGAGGAATCCCCGACCTGACCGCCAGCGACGCCCCGCACGCCGAGCCGGTGGCCTGGACGGTCCCGCCCTGCGATGCCCGAGCATTGGCCCGCGCGGTTCTCGAAGCCCTCGATTCGCCCCAAAAGCGGGCCCGGCTTGAAGAGCAGGCCCGGCGCCGGGCCGAGCGCCTGTTCACGGCCCGTCACATGGTGGATGCGACCTTGGCCGTTTATCGCGAGCTGCTCGACGTGGCGTGGCTTCCGATCGCATGAATGCAGTCACTGCCAGCGCCGTGTGGATGATTCGGGCTAGGCCGCCCGGCGGGGAGAGCTTACGACCCGGATTACGGGCTTGTAGAGCAGATCGCGCTTGGCCTTGCCGAGCAGGGCGAGACAAGAGAAGTTCGTGCCGGCGGCCAGAGTGCTTTCGAACGACCGCACGTCGTCCTGGAGAGTATGCCCGTAGGCAGCCACCTGGCGAGGATAGACCGCGTCAACGACGTGTCGGTAGAGTTTCTCGTCCTGCCGGCTGCAATCGCGGATCGCTTCTTCAGCTCCGGCGTGGGAGAGGACCTTCGCCTTGACGCCGTTCGACCTGGCCACGTTCACGGAGCAGTAGCCGACGTCGAAAGGAAGAATCCCGGTCCATCGCTTCCAGAGGAGGAGGGATTCGTTGAATCGCTCCACGAGCCCCACGAAGCGGATTTTCGTCTCGAGCACCTCGATTGCCTTTTCCGCGTTGGGCTCACCCGCGATCATTCGCGTCTGGTAGTCGGCATTCGTCTCGATCCACTCGTGAAAGGGAGGGCACGGGACGCCCGCCTGGAGAATGAACTGGTAGTGCGAAAGGCAGCGTTTGAACGGATCCCGCAGGAACGTGTAGTACCGTGCGTGCGGGAAGTGCTTCTCGAACGCCGGGGTGGGCTTGACCGCGTGGCCGGCAATACTCCGAAGCCGGGGATAACACCGCACGGTCCACTTCCAGTCCCGCTCCAGGTCCCCGTAATCCTTGAATAAGTCGCAGTGCGCGGGCCCGAAGTTCTTCCGCAGGATCGCCCGGACCGTCTGTCCCGCCGTCTTCCCAATGTGTACGTGAGCCAGCATGGTCTACGCGCTCGCGCGTCCTCGACGTGTGGTTGTCCGGGATCACCGCGGAATGCTAGCAGCTTCGTCGGGAAGCGGCAAGTCAAGTTTCGGCGGGTCGTGCTCGGCTTCCGGATCGGGCTGCGGGAGGGCGTGCTGCAATCCCCAGAGCCGGGCCCGTTTCATGTAGGAGTAGAACCCCGTGAGCGCGCAAACCTGAAGTCCGGCCACGCCGTCGAGGAACCCGAGCTGGAGCAGGTAGCTCCGCAAGAACCGCAGCGGCCCCGAGGCGAGCATGTCGAGCCGGCTGGCGCGGCGTCCTTGCTGGTGCCACCTTTCCGCTTGCTGGGTGGTGTAGCGGTGGAACTTGCGGAAGTATTGGTCGTACGACCAGTAGGTGTAGTGGAGGAGGCGTGCTCGGAGACGCCCCACGTTGCCCGTGGCGATCGCGACCTCGGCGTGATCGCCCAAGTCGTCGTAGCGTGCCAGGTCTCGGCGAAACAGCCGCAGCACGCGGTCGTTCTGCCACCCGCTGAAGCGGATGCGATGGCCCATGAAGTAGTTGGCCCGATAGATCCAGTAGCCGTCGGAGTCGGGCTTGCGGGCGAGGACGCGTTGGATTTCGTCGGCCAGCGGTTGGGTGAGGCGTTCGTCGGCGTCGACCAGGAGGACCCAGCCGTGCCCGGCTTGGGGGATGGCCCAGTTCTTGAAGTTGCCGGAGTCGACGTACTCGCGCTCGATCACGCGGCAACCGCCGAGTTGGCGGACGATATCGAGCGTCCCGTCGGTCGAGCCGGAGTCGGCCACGAGGATCTCGTCGGCCACCGAGCGGACCGATTCGATGCAAGGGCGAATGTTGCGTCGTTCGTCCTTGCAGGGGATGAGGACGGTGAGTTTCGGCGCCGTTGAGTTCACGTCGAGTGGACGTTCCCGCGGCTTGCGGTAGCCGCGTTCAGGGGGGCAATGTGTAAGCACTTAAGTTTTCGTAGTGACCGTATTCATGCAGTCGAGACCGACTCCAGACCCGATCTATCGGGTCACTACAAGCAGGGTTGCGTAAGGGTCCTCCTCCTGAGAGGGGCAGGCCAATCTCCTCCCAAGCCCAGGGGCAGGCCAATCTCCTCCCAAGCCCAGGGGTTGCAACCCCTGGGCTTCGAGCGCGTTTCCTGCTTGGCACATGACTCAACAAACGTGCTGCGAGACCGGGGAGCGCTCGGGCTCGGCGTGCTTCGGTCCGGTGTCGGCGTCGGTCCTGCGGACCACGAACGGCTTGCGGGCGAGGGCGACCGCCGCGCGCCGTCGGGCCTCCCGACGGCGGATCACCTCTTCGTAGACGGCGAGGACCTCGTCGACATTGCGTTCCAGGGTGTGTTCCAAGGCGCGACGTCGGGCGGCCCGGCCCATGCGCTCTCGCTCGGCCGGGTCGAACATCGGCTCCAGTCTGGCCAGCAGATCGTCGACGCTGGCCGGGTCCGGGACGACGTGTCCCTCGATGCCCTCGGTCAACAGCTCGGCCGCCCCGTTCAAGCGGCTGGTGATCACCGGCAAGCCGCTGGCCAGGGCTTCGAGCACGACCAGGCTGCACGAGTCGTGGAAGGTGGGATGGACGTAGACGTCGGCCGCCGCGTAGAAGGGGACCGTGTCGCGGACCGTCCCGGTGAAGGTGACGTTCGAGGCGGCCCCGAGTCGGGCGGCTGCGCGCTCGAACGGCCGTAAACGCTTTCCCCCCACCACGGCCAGATGGACCGGGCGACGCCGGGCGGCCAAGCGGCCCATCGCCTTCAACAGCGTGGGGACCCCCTTGAGCACGAAATTGTGCGCCACGATCAACAGGAGCAGCGTATCATCGTCCACCCCGAACCAGCGGCGGACCGCGCGGCGGTACTCCTCGCGATGCCTGGGCGAGAAGCGGTCCGGATCGACGCCGTTGTAGCCCAGTCGGATCTGCTCGCCAGGAACGCCGTGGATTTCCTGGAAATCGGCGAGCGTCCGTCGGGAGAGGGCCAGCAGGATCCGGCCGTCGTCGACGAACTGACGCGCCATGATCGCCTCGAACCGGCGGTAGCGGGGGAGCCAGCGGTCGATCGTCCGCTTCACCGGTCGCATCCATCGCGGAAGCACCATCAGATTGTGCTCGACCAGCGCGCGCCGCGAGCCCCCGTGCGGCTGGAACACGTCGCAGTACCAGCCGGCCCCCGTGTCGTGGATTACGTCCAACCCGAGCGAGCGGAGCCTCCGCTCCGCGGCTTCCGCAAACTCGATCTGCGACCGCACGCCCTCCAGGCGATGGGGCACGATCGGGATCGTGCAGACCTGATCGCTGAAACGGCTGGCCACCACGTGGACCTCGTGGCCCCGCTCGAGCAGCTTCGAGGCGAACTGGGCGCTCCACTGCTCCTTACCCCCGCGAAGCGGATCGAACTGTTCCACCACGAGACCGATTCTCATCCCGCCGGTCCCTCTCTACGCTCTATCCGTCGTTGTTTGGCCACAACCGCCCGGATCAACCGCTTGTCGCTCGGGCGCAGCCTCTTTACCCCCAAGTAGTGACGCATGAATGCCAGCCGGTGCCTCGGCGCGATCCAGTCGCGCGGGGCCGAGTAGGCCAGTTGGGCCAGGTCCTTGACCAGCCACCGTCGCCGAAAACGCCGCCGCCGCTCGACCCGCTGCAAGTCGATCAGTCGCACGTCGAACCGTCCCTTCGCCGGCTCCCGCACGAAGAAATGGCAGCAATACAAGTCGCGGTGGTTGTAGCCCGCGCGGTGAAACTTTCGGGCCGCCGTGGCCACCGCCCGGATCAGTCGGTCCAAGTCGCCGTCGCGGGCCGTCCTGCGGGCCGAGTCGAGCGCCGGAAACCGTCTCCTGAGGAACGCATCCAACGGCTCGTAGCCTTCGAGCTCGTCGGTGAGCAGGAACGATTCGAGATGTCCGTCCGGGCGGAGGTCTTCGCCATAGGCGACCAGCCTCATGCTGGCGATGCCGTCGGCCGCAAGTCGCCGGATGTTCCGTGCCTCGACGCGTCCGGCCGTCTCGCCCGGACCGACGCCGAGCTTCGCCCGCAGCCGGCTTTGCCATGTCCGCACGCGATGCCTTTTCAGGAACGCCCCGCGAGCCGGTTTTCTCGCACGTCGCAGCTCCAGGCGCCAGTTCTCCCGATCGGCAAGGACGCGCAGGCATTGCCCCTCGGAC
>CAZDHR010000402.1:0-6336 GCA_964505295.1 uncultured Planctomycetaceae bacterium | reverse complement strand
GGGGCGGTGTATTCCATTTCTCATCACTCGTCAAGGCCTTACTCTCGTTCTTCCCAAGGTGACTGCCTCCTCCCCAACAGATTTCCGGTCCGCGCGCGCCGGAACGGCTCGCATCGGCGACGCGTCGCGTGGTGCCCCGTGCCCTACAGACCGACTCCCTGCCGGGGGGATCCGTGCGATCCGACAAGCCGGGAGCGTGCTGGCCGCGGTGGCGAGCGATCGGCGGTGACCACTTGTGCTCGATGGCCCCTTTCTAGTACCAATAGGGATTGCCGCTGTTGCACCCGACTCGAACGAGGAACCAACGCATGGATACCCACGACCTCACACGCAAACTGAAAGAAAAAAACGACAGCAAAATCGTGTTGCTGGTGGCCGATGGGCTCGGGGGGTTGCCGGTGGAGCCGGGCGGGCCGACGGAGTTGGAGGCGGCCAAGACCCCCAACCTGGATCGATGGGCCCAGAAGGGCGTCTCGGGCAGCATGATCCCGATCAAGCCGGGCATCACGCCAGGGAGCGGGCCCGGGCACCTCGGGCTGTTCGGCTACGACCCCTTGAAGTACCTGATCGGCCGCGGCGTGCTCGAGGCGAGCGGGATCGGGTTCGTGGTGGGGCCCAACGACGTGGCCATCCGCTGCAACTTCGCGACGTTGGACGCGGACGGCAACATCACCAACCGTCGTGGCGGCGCGGGAGCGACCGATCGCCTCTCGACCGAGGAAATGACACCCCGGGTCGCGAAGCTCCGCCAGGTGAGCATCCCCGGGGTGGAGACCTTTGTGGAGCCGGTCCGGGAGCACCGGTTCGCCGTCATCTTCCGCGGCGAAGGGCTCGGCGGGAACGTGGCCGACACCGATCCGCAGAAGACGGGCGTCCCCCCCTTGGAGCCCGCGGCCGACGATTACGACAGCCAGCGGACCGCCGAGGTGGCCAAGCAGTTCCTGGCCCAAGCCCGGGATCTGCTGGCCGGCCAGACCAAGGCCAACGGCCTGACCATGCGGGGGTTCTCGGTCAAGCCGGACCTGCCCACGTACGAGGAAGTGTACGGCGTTCGGGCGGCCGCGATCGCCGCCTACCCGATGTACAAGGGCCTGGCCGGGCTGGTCGGGATGGAAATCCTCGGCGAGCCGGATAGCCTGGAGCAAGAGATCGACGTCTTGGAGCAGGCCTGGGGCGACTACGACTTCTCCTTCGCCCACTTCAAGTACACCGACAGCCGTGGCGAGGACGGCAACTTCCAGGCCAAGGTCGAGGCGACCGAGGAGTTCGACGCGATCGTGCCCCGGGTCGAGGCGCTGAAGCCGGACGTCGTGGTCGTCACCGGCGACCATAGCACGCCGTCGGCCCTATCGAGCCACAGTTGGCACCCGGTGCCCACGCTCCTGGTGGCCGAGACCTGCCGCCCCGACGCCTGCCAAGCGTTCGGCGAGACCGAGGCCCTTTCGGGTGGGCTGGGCCATTTCGAGGCCATCTACCTGATGCCGCTCGCCCTGGCCCACGCCAAGCGCCTGGCCAAGTTCGGGGCCTAGCGGAAACACGAGCAATGGCTCGGTTTGTTCACGGCGGCACGGTGCAGCCCTGTCCCGTGTCGCGTATATTGCGCCACCCACTCATCTTACCCATCTGCCCTCGGGTTGATGTTCTTCGCGTGAAGCGAGATTACGATGGTTGCCGGGCCCCGCACTCCTTGTCACAGCGCGACAGCGATGCTATCTTGCAGGTTGTGTTGATAGAGGAATCGGTTGCGTTGCGGGAACGACCGGGGGCGAGGTCCGCCAAGGCAGGGTGCCGGGGCTTAGCGAGCTTTCTCCAACCGGGGCCGTACGATGCTCGTGCTATCGCGAAAAGTCGGCGAAAAGATCCTGATCGGGGACAATATCTCGGTGACGGTGGTTCGCGTCGCGCAGGGCACCGTGCGGATCGGGGTGGAAGCGCCGGAGGACCTGACGATCGTCCGCGAAGAGATCAAAGACCAACAGCGG
The DNA here is from genome assembly GCA_964505295.1 of uncultured Planctomycetaceae bacterium. Lineage (GTDB taxonomy): Bacteria > Planctomycetota > Planctomycetia > Pirellulales > Thermoguttaceae > DATKZH01. The sequence goes on along the minus strand of CAZDHR010000402.1, from coordinate 4,354 downwards.
ACCGCGCCGCGGGACCGCAAAGTGCCCAGCCCGCGTTAGCGGCCCCTTCAGGAAGTCGTATGCCACCGCTGGCAAGCAAGCTGGCACACGTTCCGGTCGCTGTCGGCCTTTTCAACGGGCTCCTAGCCGCAACCTGGGCGCGCACGGGAATAACTTGGTCGATTGTCGGTTGTGGTGCAGGCGTCTCGCCTGCACTGCTTGGGGCGGGCGAGACGCCCGCACCACAAGGATTTGTGCAAGTTGTTTTTGAGCGCCCTTAACGCGGCCTCCGGCCACAACCAAAAAGGGTTACTGAACAAACCACTGTACAAGATGCGCGCACGGCGCGCGCATCCTACAGACTAAGACTCTAAAAGCTTCACTCTGCTAAAAGTAGTAGTGATTGATGCGACGACGGCCCCGGGCGATTTTCCGCGTCTTGTCCGGGCCCTTCTTGGGGACGTAAGAGACAAAGCTGGACGCTTCCTCCTGAACCTTGATAATGCAGTAGATCCCCCGTCGCAGTCGGCGAGCGTGTCGAGGTACTCGGCAGCCTGGTCCACGTGGCTTTCGCCGGGACGGGCCTTGAGCACGGGGATGTTGTTCTTGGCAGCGAGCCTTTCCACGTGATGGATGAAATCCTGGGTCACCTGTTCCAGGTCCCGTTTCTCGATCCAATCGACGCCCCAGCAACAGCGGCGTAAAACAAGTCCCACCCGGAGTCCGCCAGTCCTGGGCCATCGCATGCCCGGGCCGACGAGGAAGGCCGCACGCTGCTTCAGGCCGCCTTCCAATCGCCCGCCCGACTGGAAGTCGCCGAGGGCGAGCTGCGCGTGACCATCGCCGGCCAGTCGTCTCCGCATCGCACGGCCGCGCTGGCCGCGTTGTGCGAGCAACTCGACGCGCTGGCCGTCCCATTTCCCGGCACCCATCTACGCCTCCGCCTGGCTGTTCAGGCTCCCCAACCTGTCATATCGTGAAGGGGCTGTGTCAGGAGGTCTGAGCCTGCTATGCTTGGGGAGAAACGCCAACCGAAGGAGACATACCCATGCAGCGTACCATCTCGCTTGCCTTCCTGTTGGCACTGGCCGGGATCATCGCGTGGAAACCGGCTGCCGCGGCCGAGTCGCCCTCATCCCCGAGCGAGCCGTCGAAGCAGGTCACAATCACCCAGTCGGACGACCGCGCCCGCGTGCTCCTCGGGGGCGAGCTGTTTGCCGAATACGTCTTCCGGGGCTACTCCCGGCCGATCGTCTATCCGATCATCGGCCCGTACGGGATCGGCATGACCCGCAACTGGCCGATGCGCGACGACGTGCCGGGCGAGTCGCACGACCACGTACACCAGAAGGCGTTGTTCTTGGCCTTCGGATGGGTCAACGGCGTGAACTTCTTCGGCGAGGCGCCCGGCTCGGGCAAGATCGTGCACCGGGAATTGCTCAAGGTAGAAAGCGGCTGCGAGCGGGGCGTGATCCAGACGACCAACGATTGGGTGGCCGCCGACGGCAAGGTGATCTGCTCCGATACGCGGACGCTCTCGTTCCAAGCCGTCCCCGGCGGTCGGGCGATCGACTGGGAGGTCACCCTGCGCGCCTCGCACGGCGACGTCAAGTTCGCCGACGACAAGCACGGCCTGCTGGCCATCCGCACCCACCCGAACCTGCGACTCGACAACGCGCCCGCGGCCGGCGTCACCACGGCCAACGGCCAGGCCGTCAACAGCGAGGGCGTGCGCGGGAAGGCCGTGTTCGGCAAGCGGGCCCGTTGGATCGACTACTGGGGGAAGATCGACGACAAGACCGTGGGCATCGCCATCTTCGACCACCCGACCAACCCCAACCATCCCACCTGGTGGATGGCCCGGGGCTACGGCTACGTGGCGGCCGACCCGTTCGGCGGCCACGCCATCGGCGGCGAGCCGCCCGGCACCGGCGACATGACGATCCTGGCCGGCGAGTCGGTCACGTTGCGCTACCGGTTTGTGTTTCACCAGCGCGATCCGGAGCAGGCGAAGATTGCCGAGCAGTATCGTTGCTATGCGGAAGCCGAGGCCGACTGATCACTCCGTGCGCGGTTGACAGTCGCGCCCTCACGGCGATACGATGGCCCGTGCGAGGCCTTATCCGGTGTGTGTCACTGCTTCGCAGAAGCAGTGTTGCCTCGAATGGTGGACCAAAAGCACTGCTTCTACGAAGCAGTGGCACACGGCGGTATCGTTTGGCTTTCTGTTGTGCCCATTATCCGCACTCAACGCTCCACACCGCTTCATCCAGAAGGAACTCGACCCATGACAATCACCCGCAGACAGTTCGTCAAACGCTCCGCCGCCGCCACCGCGCTGGCGTTTCCCATGGTCGCTTCCTCGCGCGTGCTGGGCGCGAACGACAAGATCCTGGCCGGCGTGGTCGGCCTGGGGGGACGGGGCACGGGCGCTCACGTGCCCGGGTTGGGGGGTCAAGAGGGCGTGACCGTCGTCGCCCTGGCCGATCCGGACCAAGCCCGCACCGAGCGCGCCGCCCTGGCGATCGAAAAGCGCTACGGGCACAAAGCCGACACGTACCAGGACATGCGGAAGCTGTTCGAGCGCAAGGACGTCGACGTCATCGGCAACGCCACGCAGAACTACTGGCACGGGCTGAGCACGATCTGGGCCTGCCAGGCGGGTAAGCACGTGTACGTCGAGAAGCCGCTGTCGCACTACCTCTGGGAAGGCCGCCAGATGGTCAATGCCGCGCGCAAGTACAACTGCATCGTCCAGTGCGGCACGCAGCACCGCTCCGAGGCCAAGTTCGAGGCGGCGTTTGCGTGGATCCGCGAGGGGCACCTGGGCAAGATCAAGTACGTTACCGCCTTCGCCAACAAGCCCCGCCACTCGTGCGGCAAGCGCGACGCGCCGCTGGAGATCCCCGACACGGTCGACTACGACCTCTGGTGCGGCCCGGCCCGCAAGGAGCCCATCTACCGCGACCGGCTCCAGTACGATTGCAGCTTTTTCTGGAACACGGGCGACGGCGAGTCGTGCAACCAGGGGATCCACGAGATCGACGTGGCCCGGTGGTGCCTGGGCGAGGAAATGCTGCCGCGTCGGGTGATGTCGCTCGGCGGGCGGTTCGTGTTCAACGACGCCTGCGACGTTCCCAACACGCAGATCATCTACTACGACTTTCCCACCGCCCCGGTCCTCTACGAGGTGCACAACCTGCGCAAGGCCAAGGGTTCCAACGATATGCCCGACTTCCGCGGCGAGCGTGTCGGCGTGATCGTCGACTGCGAGGGCGGCACGGTGAGCCTCTACCGGGGTATCGCCCGGGACAACGAGGGCAAGGAGGTCCAGCGCTTCTCCGGCGGCGGCAATCATTTTGTCAACTTCATCGACGCCGTGCGCAAAGGCGATCGCTCCGTGCTGAACGCCGACGTCGAGGTCGGTCACCGCTCCACGGCCGTCTGCCACGTGGGCAACATCTCCTACCGCGTGGGCGAAGTGGCACCCGTCGACAAGCAACGGGCGGCCGTCGAGGATATCCCCATCTTCAACGAGATGTACGACCGCTACCTGGAGCACCTGGCGGCCAACGAGATCGACCCGAACACGTCGACCCTCGGCCCCTGGCTCGAAGTCGACCGCGAGCACGAGTGCTTCCAGGACCACGCGAAGGCGAACGAGATCGCCCACGGCTGGTACCGCGAGCCGTACGTGGTGCCGGACCTGGGGTAAGTATGAATGATGAATGATGGATGATGGATGCGCGCGATTGAGATCGGACTACTTGAGTCCCGGTCATGCTGATTCCGTTTACCTGTCCTGACTGTGGTGCTCAGACGAACGTGGATGAGACAGGGTCGATCCCGGCCGCCGACGGCCGCGACGTGTTTGAGATCGAAAGCCGCGACGGCAAGATCGTGGTGCGCGGCTCCAGCGGCGTGGCGATCTCGTCGGGCGTGAACTGGTATCTGAAGTACCACTGCCACTGCCACGTGTCGTTCTGCGGCGATCAGTTGCGCCTGCCGAGTCCGCTCCCGGCGGTTGAGAAGAAGCTCCGTCGCGTCAGCCCGTTTCGGTATCGGTACTGCTGCAACTACTGTGCGTTCAGCTACACGCTGGCCTTCTGGGACTGGGCCCAGTGGGAGCGGATGATCGACTGGATGGCCCTGCACGGGGTCGACATGCCGCTTGCGGTCACTGGGCGTGGAAAGAGCTTCTGGACGCCGCGGATGAGCTGGGCAACGTCGACACGTACCGGTTCGACCTGATCCACCTCGCCCGGCAGGTCGTGGGCGACACGGCCGGCATCCTCTACGGCGACGTGGTCGACGCCTACCAGCGCGAAGACCGCGAGGCGTTGAGCACGGCGGGTGAGCGGTTTCTGGAGTCGAT
>CAZDHR010000401.1:0-6356 GCA_964505295.1 uncultured Planctomycetaceae bacterium | reverse complement strand
CTTTCTCGCGGCAATCCGCTTCGGGGGCTTTCGATGCCTGCGATCCTTCGGCCGGTTCCGATGCTGGCGATTCCTCGGACGCTTCCGCGGCGGCTTCCGCCGAAAGGCGTTCGCGAATCTGCAAACGACCGCCGTCCATCGAAACCGCTACGCACTTCGGCGGCTCGACGGCGCGGATTGCACGTTGTTTCGACGTGAAAGCTTGCCACGATTCCGTCTCCAGGTCGCGTTGCTCGACCCGTTCCGTGCCGATCTTCCTGACGAAACGTGCGATACGCCGCCCTTGAATATCCAACTCCGCCAATTCACCGCAGAAACCGGACGCTTCCTCGAAGCTTCGGGCATGCACGCCCGCGTAGACCATCTTCTGCGCAACGTCCTGGCTGACCGTCTCGTCAGGAATCAGGCCCAGGCCGCCGGTCACCGGGAAAAAAAGACCTGCGACATTTCGTGCAGTGGTACTCCGGCTCCGACCACTCGACGTCTCCTCGTCGGGTCAATCTCTTTTGCCCGACGTCCTCTTCACCACGTTCGCTCGGCCCCCCACAATCGGGGCAAGGCAACGCTGCCTGAGGAACCTGTGCGGCCTGCCTGGCGAGCAAGTTTTGCATCACCTCCCGGGCAATGGTATCGGCAACCGCAATGGCTTCGTCTTCGATCTGGCTCAACCGCGTCCCCAACGGAGGACACCCGTCCTCCCCATACATCTCGCGACACAACTCCACAGAAATCTCCCGAATCCGCCGCTGCATTTTTTCCTCAATAGTCATCCCTGGCTCCCTGAGGTACCCAACTTAACAGACAATCGCCTCCCCCCACCAAAAACCGCTCTTGACTTATACCACTCCCACAAACTCCGCGCAAACCCCGACTTGCACCCCCCGGCGCTACGCGCTACGTTGACGGTGGAGCGGCGATTTGGTAGAAGAGAGATTGGGTAGTGGGTCGCTCGCTGGGCTGATGCTGGGCGTCGCCCATGAATCGGGGGCAGCCAAGCTCAGGCAGCCTGTACAAAGGAGGAGTCGGAAGTGCCGTGCAGCGAACGCCGTAAAGAGATCAAACGCCGTCGACATCGTCGGAAGAAGATGGGTCAATTGTCGAAGCGACTGAAGAAGGCCACGGTGTCGGAACGGTCGATGATCAGCGACAAGATCCGGAATCTTACCCCGGGCGGCGCCGGCATCGTCGCGAGATGGGGTCTCGATGAGCGCTGAGCGTTCGCCGCGCCGCTGAAGACGGAGACCCGCCGCTCACCGGCCGTTCGCCCCCCTTCTGAGCCGTCCCCAGACTCCCGCGTTTCGCCGTTTGCCTTGTGCCGGTGGAAGCGGTACCCTTCGTGGTCGTCAGCCCCTCTTCCGCCAGGACGAGGCTGGCGGGGACGATCTGCAAGACACGCGTTGTCTTTCGCCGGCTCTTCCCCCAGGCCGCGTTTCAGTCGCTCAGATGACCTTCGATGTCCGGCACGACGCGCCCCGTCGGGTTATGGTAGAGCCAACCGCCGACACCGCTGGGAGCGGTTGGCGGAAACGTGGCGGTGGGCGTGACCACGGATACGCCGGTGTAGGGGTTCATCGGCACGCCGGCGGGGAAGTACGGCCCGTAGGGGCGATCTTCTCCAGGAGGCCCAGGTACCCCCTGTGAGTTGGTTGCATGCGTCAATTGGGGGAATCGTCCTTCAAACAACAGCGGAGGCTGTCCCCCGTGCTCCACCTTGTACAGGGTAATTCGCTCCCGCAGGGTCCGCAAGTTCTGTTGGAGCACGCTGGAATTGGCCCGGTCGTTAGCAACATTCAGCAGTGGCATGGCCACGGCGGTGCCGGCGGCCATGATGGCTGCCACCAGAAGGGCGTCGAGCATGGTGAACTGAAGCCCTCGGTGGCGGACATAGCCGAGCAAGTAGGCGGTCGCTGCGACCGCCCCCAGGAGCAAAGAAGCCGGTAGCTGGAGACCCAACAGGGACATGTCCGCCACGACGCAAACCCCTCACAGAGACTAGACGTTCAGACGCACGCCGCCCTCTACTGAAAATATAGGATGCCTGACCGACCAAGATGGGGGAGGGGCGAGGTCTGGGCATGGAGGCTGGCTCGGCGGCTCCCCATCGGTCGCCGATTGTCGGAGTTGGGCCGGTCCTGTTAGCGTGCGCGCGGCCAAACGACCGCTTCGGGCAACCGGAATCGCGCGTTTTCCGGCCTCCCGTTCGTCCGCCTCGGTCAACTTGCCGCGCAGGGCTCCATCGCACGACGTGCGGCATCCAACCGGCCAACTCGGTCCGCCCATCGATGAGGCCCGGCCTAGCCCGCTTTCTCCGCTTCGCTCTGCTGGAAGGTGAACTCGCCGTCCTGATAATCGACCGCCACCCGGCCCCCCTCGGCAAGCTCGCGCTTGAGAATCTCCACGGCCAGGGGGTTCTGGATGCTCTGCTGCATCACCCGTTTGAGCGGCCGGGCGCCGAAGGTCGGATCGTAGCCCCGCTGGGCGATGGCCTCGATCGCGGCGTCGGTCACGTCGAGTTGGATGCTGTTCTCGGCGAGCTGGTCTTGCAGTCGCTTGACCTGGAGTCTGACGATCGTGTGGATTTGCTCGCGGTTGAGCGGGTGGAAGATGATGACCTCGTCGACGCGGTTGAGAAACTCAGGCAGAAACCGCTTTTGCAGAGTCTCAGTGACCGTCTCGCGGATCTCCTCCTGGGTGCCGTCTTCGCCCGGCGGGACGAATCCGAGTTGTCGCTTCGTGCCCGCGGTGATGTCCTGGATCTGTTGGCTGCCGATATTCGAGGTCATCACGATAATCGTGTTCGTGAAGTTGACCGTATGGCCATGGTTGTCGGTAAGCCGGCCGTCGTCGAGCACTTGGAGGAGGACGTTGAACACGTCGCGGTCGGCCTTCTCGATTTCGTCCAACAGGATCACCGAATAGGGACGGCGACGAACCGCTTCGGTCAGGCGCCCCCCCTCGTCGTAGCCGACGTAGCCCGGCGGCGCTCCGATCAGGCGGCTGACGGTATGCCGTTCCATGAACTCGCTCATGTCGAGGCGGATCATGGCGTTTTCGTCGTCGAACATGACTTCCGCCAACGCCTTGCAGAGCTCCGTCTTTCCCACGCCGGTGGGGCCGAGGAAGATGAACGACGCAACGGGCCGGTTCGGGTCCTGCAAGCCCGAGCGACTCCGCCGGACGGCGTTGGCCACGGCCTCGACGGCCTCGTCCTGTCCGACCAGTCGCTCGTGGATTCGCGCTTCCATGGCCAGAAGCTTCGCCCGCTCGGTTTCCATCATGCGGGCCACCGGAATGCCGGTCCAGGCGCTGACGACCTCGGCGATTTCTTCCGGGCCGACTTCCTCGCGAAGGAGCTTCTGCCCCTCGTTGGCCGGTTCGCTCTTCTCGGCGTCGGTGAGCTCGTCGGCGAGCTTCTTCTTCTTGACCTCCAACTCGTAGACCTCGCGCATCTCGTCTTCGTCGACGCGCACGTTGTTCTTCCGGGCCTCGAGGATCGCGGCGCTCCGCTGGGTGTATTCGTGCTCCAATCGCTCCAGCTCGCGACGCACCTGGCTGGCGTCCCCGATCCCGCTCTTTTCCCGCTGCCACTGCTCGTGGAGGCGACGCTTCTTCTCGTCGAGCTCTTTCCGCTGCCTGTGGATCTCGGCAAGCTCCTCCCGGGTGTGCTCTTCACCTTCGTCGCGGAGCTGCTGCGCGGCCAGGTCGAGCTGAAAGAGCCGCTTCTCGATTTCGTCGATGGGAGCGGGTACGCTTTCCGACTCGATCGCCACGCGGCTGCCCGCCTCGTCGACCAGGTCGATCGCCTTGTCCGGCAGAAACCGATCGGAGATGTAGCGGTACGAGAGCTGGGCCGCCGCCACCAGGGCCGAATCCCTGATCTTCACGCCGTGGTGCGTGGCGTAGCGCTCCTTCAGCCCGCGCAGAATCGTGATCGTGTCTTCCACCGACGGCTCGTCGACGTAGACCGGCTGGAACCGCCGCTCCAGGGCGGCGTCCTGTTCAATGTGCTTGCGGTACTCGTCGAGCGTGGTGGCCCCGATGCAGCGGAGCTCGCCGCGAGCCAGGGCCGGCTTGAGCAGGTTGGCGGCGTCGCTGCCGCCTTCGGCCCTGCCGGCGCCGACCACGGTGTGCAGCTCGTCGATGAAGAGGATCACGTTGCCGTCGGCGTCCTGGACCTCGCGGAGCACGGCCTTCAACCGCTCTTCGAACTCGCCGCGGAACTTCGTTCCGGCGACCAGCGACCCCATGTCGAGCGCCACGACCTGCTTGTTCTTGAGACTCTCGGGCACGTCGCTGGTCTGGATCCGCAGGGCGAGCCCCTCGGCGATCGCGGTCTTACCCACGCCGGGCTCGCCGATCAAGACGGGGTTGTTCTTGGTCCGCCGCGAGAGGACCTGAATAACACGGCGGATTTCCTGGTCGCGTCCCACGACCGGATCGAGTTTCCCGCGTCGGGCCTGCTCGACCAGGTCGATCCCGTACTGCTCGAGCGCCTGGAACTTTCCCTCGGGGGCCTGGTCGGTGACCCGGGCGCTTCCGCGGATCGCCTGCAACGCCTCGAGCAACTCCTTTTCGCGGATGGCATTCAGTTGAAGCACGTTCTTCGCCTTGGAATCGACCCGGCTCAAGGCGAGCAGAAGGTGTTCGGTCGAGACGTAGTCGTCCTTCATCGCGTCGGCGGCGTGCTGGGCGGCTTCGAGGGTTTTGCCCAGGACGCCGCCCGGCTGCGGCGCCGTACCGCCGGCGACTTTGGGAAAATGCCCCAATTCCGACCGAACGATCTTGTCGAGCTGGGCCCGGTTGGCGCCGATGCGATCCAGGATCGAGCCCGTGATTCCCTCGGTCTCGCCGAGCAAAGCGGCCAGCAGGTGCAGCGGGTCGATCTCGGGGTGACCCTCGTCGGCGGCAAGCGACTGGGCGCGCTCGACGGCCTCCTGGGCCTTGATGGTCAGCTTGTCGAAACGGAAGGCCATGGTAGGGTTCCTCCTCTCGGTTCCCGTCGGCATCGCGCGGCCCGCGCGGGACCCTCCTCGGATGGAAGCGGAAAAGAACGGGTCCCCGGGAAATGGACGGCGGCCGGGCATCGGTGCAAGGCGCGCCGCGGCCGGAGGCAACCGCGACGCGCCTTCCACGTGTGCTACGAGTCTTTGACTTCGAAATCGGCGTCGATGGCGTCATCCTCGTCACCGCCGTCGGGCGGTTGGCCGCCGGACTCCTGGCCCGGGGCCGACGGGCCACCCGGGGCTGCGCCCGGACCGCCCGGCTGGCCTCCCGTGGCTTCGTACAAGGTCTTACTCAGCGCGTGCGACGCCTGTTCCAGCTCGTGCAGCGCGGACTTGATCGTCTCGGCGCTCTCGCCCTTGGCGGCCTCGCGGGTCTTCGCGATGGCCGCGTTGATCGCGCCCTTGTCCGCGTCGCTGAGCTTGGCCTCGTGCTCCTTGACGAGCTTTTCCAACTGCCAGCACATGGAGTCGGCCTGGTTGCGCAACTCGGCCAGCTCGCGATTCGCCTTATCCTCTTCGGCGTGCTGCTCGGCCTCCTTGCGCATGTTGTCGATGTCGGTTTCGGAGAGCCCTGCCGACTGCTCGATCCGCACCTTCTGCTCCGTTCCGGTGCCGAGATCTTTGGCCGAAACGTTGAGGATTCCGTTGGCGTCGATGTCGAACGTGACTTCGATCTGAGGCACGCCGCGGGGAGCGGGGGGGATGCCCTCCAGATTGAACTGTCCGAGAAGGCGGTTGTTGGCCGCCATCTCGCGCTCGCCCTGGAACACCCGCACCGTGACGGCCATCTGGTTGTCTTCGGCCGTGCTGAAGATCTGCTTCTTTTCGGTCGGGATCGTAGTGTTCCGCTCCACCAGCTTGGTCATGATGCCGCCCAGCGTCTCGATCCCCAGCGAAAGCGGCGTCACGTCGAGAAGGAGCACGTCGTGCACCTCACCGGCCAACACGCCGCCCTGGATCGCCGCTCCCACCGCGACCACTTCATCCGGATTGACCCCCTTGTGCGGCTCCTTGCCGAAAACCGACTTCACCAGCTCCTGCACCTTGGGGATTCGCGTGGACCCGCCGACCAGCACGACCTCGTCGATATCGCCGGGGCTCATCTTCGCGTCCTTCATCGCCTGCTGGACCGGCCCGCGCAGACGCTCGACGATGTGGTCGACCAACTGCTCGAACTTCGCCCGGGTGATGTTCATTTGCAGGTGTTTCGGGCCGGCGGCGTCGGCGGTGATGAACGGCAGGTTGATATCGGTCGACTGGGCCGAGCTGAGCTCCCTCTTGGCCTTCTCGCACGCCTCCTGCAACCTCTGAAGGGCCATCGTGTCGCTGCGGAGGTCGATCCCCTGGTCCTTC
>CAZDHR010000400.1:0-6394 GCA_964505295.1 uncultured Planctomycetaceae bacterium | reverse complement strand
CAGCAGGAGATCGTGCGCCGACGCGACCGTGACGGCGAGGCTTTCTTGCGGTTCTTCGTCACGCCCGAGGGGGCCACGCAGGTCCGGTTCGTCGAGCCGGACGAGATCGCCACGCCGCCCGAGCGGGCTGACGACCCGTCGGCGTCGTTCGGCATCCAAACCGACGCGGACGACGTGGAGACCGCCCTGGGATACTACGTCGGCGGCCAGTGGGTCGACGCCGCCGAAATCCAGCACCGCAAGGCGAACGTCGACGCCAACGTCAAACGCGGCCTGCCGATCTTCTACCCGGTGCGAAAGAACCTACGCCGGGCCGAGAAGCTGCTGCGCAACATGAGCGTCGTCGCCGAGATCCAGTCGGCCATCGCCATCATCCGCAAGCACGCCGCGGGCACCAAGGGCACGATCGAGCAGTTCGTCGCCGGCGGGGCCGACGCCAGCGTCATCAGCCAGGCCACCGGCCGCACCAGCCACTTCCGCCGTTACGCCCCGGGCACGATCCTCGACGCCTTCGCCGGCACCGACTACCAGTTCCCCGCCGCGGCGATCGACGCCAGCCGCTACGTCGTCGTCCTCCAGGCCGAGCTCCGCGCGATCGCCAGCCGCCTGGTCATGCCCGAGTTCATGCTCACCAGCGATGCCTCGAACGCCAACTACTCGTCGACCATGGTCGCCGAAGGCCCGGCCGTGAAAATGTTCCAGCGCCTCCAGCACGACATGATCGAAGAAGACCTCGACGTCATGCACCGCGTCGTCACGGCCGCCGTCCAATCCGGCCGGCTCCCCGCCGAAGCCCTCACGGCCGTCGACGTCCAAGCCATCCCGCCCACGCTGGCCGTCCGCGACCGCTACAAAGAGGCCCTGGCGGACCAGATTCTCGTCCGCAACAAGGCGATGTCCACGCAAACCATGTCGATGCGGCATGGGTTGGATGCGGAGAGGGAGGGGCAGTTGATCGGAGGCCGTGGCGACTGTCGCTGACTTGTCCCTGCGGGTCTAATGATTAGGGCTGTGCCATTAGAGCCCCCCCTTTGGGCCAGATCGGACCCCCTCGTGCAGGCATGCGCGGCTAGCTGACCAGAAACTGATCTTGACATTTTTTGGGAACAGGCCTATTGACGGGGCCCTTTTCTTGCCTAAATTACCATGATAGAATGATATAGAGCAAGCGCGTTGCGTCCCAAACACTCAGAACAAGCGGGAGTTGCCAGACTGGCCTTCCCGAATCTTGGGCGCCATCCGAGTTCGGCTGTGCCGGCTCTCGATATTGGCGTCTGCACGTCCCCGGAGGCGCGAGTATAGCATGTCGGGTACACTCGACCGTGGCGCGAAAGCGCCCTCAATAATCGAGCTTCACTGTGAAGACCGTGAGGGCAGTGTGAGGGTCATTCTGCCGGACCGGCATATCATGGTCATGCCAATCGAAGCCGCCGTTCAAGCTTGCGGCGCGTTCAAGGATCAGATTGTATTTCGAGACCAGTTCCAGCTTCTCCTGGATCGTCTCGCCGAATGGATTCAGCAACGCCCATCTGCCGTCGAATCAGCGTACTTGACCGTTCGCGACAGTGGCCTACTGTTCGTAGTAGTACTTAAAGGTCGATCATATGACCCCAGTTTTGAGGATCAGTTGACGGATCTTGATTTGGAGATCGCGAACGATTCTGACTATAGCCTAATTCGCCTTAATGTCCTAGCACTACCCGGCGTTTGTGAGGAGTCAGTGCGCTCATTCCTGGCGGCGGGGAACACGTTCAAGTATCGAATGAATGGCTGAGCAGTCCGCACACATCGCCGTAGCTAACCGCAATCAAAGGACCATCAACCATCTGTGCAAAGATGTGGGCACTAATGCGCCATGGATCGTCACGGTCGCGTTCTACAAAGCGCTTCACATCGTCGAAGCGATCTTCGCCGCCGATGATGCTGTCGGGCACTCGTCCGACCACGATACGAGGTTTAGGCAACTGAAGACAGACCGTCGGTACAAGCATATCTACCGGCAGTACAGTGTCCTTTTCCGCGCTTCGCTAATCGCGAGGTACCTGGACGACGCGAACACGCAGGTCTCGTGCTTCGATTCATACATCTCTCCCGACCGTGTGCCCAGCCAATTCCTCTTTCACCACCTCAAGCAGATTGAGGACTCTGCGCAGCAGTTTTTGAGTGATCCAAATGCGCTAGAGCGCGTCGAGTCTGCTCACGCAGTCCTTTCTTCTTAGCGGTCCAGGCTTGCCGATGCGCTCCCTGGCGACCGTTGCTTGGCCAGAACTCACAGTGGCCAAAAACGGCTCTTGAAAATCGAGCGTTCGTGTCGTATGTTAACGCCCATGACGACGCTCACCGAAACGCCGGGGAACGAGAGGAAGATGGGGCAGCTTCGGGCGGCGGTGGGGGAGATGCTGGCCGAGGTGCTCCGGCGGGGGTTCTTTGGGACGGCCGGCGTGGAGGTGGTCGTGCAGGATGGGACGATCCAGAGTATCCGCCGGAGGGTAGAGCGGGTGGAACGATAACACGGTAGGGTGGGTGCTTGCACCCACGCGTTGGCTGAGATGATGGCAGCCTAGCCGGTTGGTCGTGACCGCATTCATGCGGTCGGGTGATTCGCACTTGCACCGGAGCGATTGGTGGACCCGATGAATCGGGTCACTACAAGCTGCGGGGGAAGCGATTCCGCGTGCGTTCAAGCACGCACCCTACGAGGGGAGTCGTGAGATAGAGCGGACAATCTAACGGGTATCGAACGAGCCTGCCTCCCGGCGGGTATCTGGAAGAGCCCACCATGGACCGATCGTGGTCCCTGGTGGGCTTTTCTTTTGGGCCGGCACGGGGAGAACGGCGAGTGGACCTTTCCCAGGGCTTTGGCGAGGGAAGAAGCCGGATGAGCGAGACACTTCAAGCGCACGACGAGAGACTTCAATGGCCCCACGAAACACTTCGGGCGTCCGACGAGACACTCGGGGAGTCGAGCGAAACGCTCCAGGAGTTCGTCGACTCGCGCGGCGTGGAGATGCGGGTGGACCGGCACCGCGGGGTGATCCGGGGCGTGAAGATTCTGGGGACCGAGTCGCGGAACGGGCGGACGTATCTGCCCGAGGCGCTGCGGGAAGCGGCTCGGCTGTATGAAGAGGTCAAGGTGAACGTGAATCATCCGCGAGGGAATCCGTCGGCCGCGAGGGACTACCGGGACCGGATCGGCGTGCTCCGCAGCGTGGCGGCCCGGCCCGACGTGGGGCTCTTTGCCGACTTCCACTTCAACCCCAAGCACGCCCTGGCGGAGCAGCTTATCTGGGACGCCGAGCACATGCCGGAGAACGTGGGCTTTTCGCACAACGTCCAGGCCCGGACCGCCCGGCGGGGCGACCGCGTGGTGGTCGAGGCGATCACCAAGGTCGAGAGCGTGGACCTGGTGGCCGACCCGGCCACGACCCGGGGGCTGTTCGAGTCGACGTGCGAGACGGGCGAGACCGGTTCGACGCAATCCGCGGAGGATCAACCAGAGGATCGGTTGGCTGAGTCGGGGCCTGGGGGCTCGCTGCGCTCGACCCCAGCCACCCAAGCGAACCGAGCCACACGCTCGACCGCAGACACCCAAGCGGCCCCCGCCACCCAACGCTTGACCGAGACAACGCCGGAAGACGATCCGCCCACGCTGGCCGCCGTGAGCCTTGAGGACTTGAAGCGACGTCGCCCGGACCTGGTGGAGGCCATTCGTGAAGAGCAGGCGGCGGAGCTTGGTCGGCTTCGGGCCGAAGTCGATCGGCTGGAGGCGTCCGAGGCGCTTCTGGGCAAGCGGCTCTCGATCCGGCGGCTCTTGAGCGAGTTCGAGCTTCCCGATCCCGAGGTGGCCGAAGGTTGGGAGAAATCGGTGGTCAGCGAGCGGTTCGTTGAGTCGCTGCTGGCTGCCCCGGACGAGGCGGCGATGCGGGAGATGGTCGAGGAGCGGGCGGCGTTGGCCCGTGGTGCCCAGGCAGGGCAGGTCGACACGAAGCCCCGCTCGCGCGACCAGAGCCAGGTCTGCGGCCGCACGGAGCTGGACGTGAAGACGTTCGTCGAAGCGATTACGTAACGGGGACGCGACGGCCGCCGTCGTGCCCCAAGTGAGAGCGTGCGGAGGCGTGAAATTTACTGCAATCCCACGGGGCGCCGCCCGTGGGCTTTGGAAAAAAACTCAAACCCTGAATCGTGAAGCTCGAACGCTGAACCTCGAAGTCGGAGCTGTCAGTGGCGAGCCCTCATTTCCGAACCCTAGAAGCACACAGGAGCACCAAACCGTGAGCGACAAGATGCGTTGGAGATACGGCGACACGAATCCCGTGGTGGCGGCCGTCGATAGTGGGACGGTGATCGAGATCGGCGACCTGGTCTACCAGGACACCGACGACGCCAAGCCGGCGAGCTCCCAGGCCGACCAGGAGAGCGAGACGGCCAACCAGGAGCTGTTTGCCGACAATTTCCTGGGCGTGGCCATGCAGCGGAGCCGAAGCGGCGACGCCGACCCGATCCGGGTGGCGACCACCGGGGTGTTCGAGTTCGACGCCGCCAGCGGCACGTTCGAGCTCGGCGACCTGGTGGGCGCGGACGAGAACGCCGGCGGCGACGGGCTGTTGGATCAGCAGGTGGCCTCCGTGAACGCGAGCAAGTACGCGATCGGCCGGGTAGCCAAGCGGGTGGCCACGGCGGCGACCAGCGTGCTCGTCGACGTCCGCTCCACGGTGATGACCGGCGGCGTGGAAGGCACGAGCCCCAGCGGAGTGTAGGGTGAGTGGTGAGTGGCGAGTGGCGGCTCGGCCATTCTCGGCAGATTCCGAAGGGGACGTCCCGGAAAGGGGCTGCGGTGGAACTGAATGCAGGAACGGTCGGTGTCTTTTCGCTGTTGCTTCTGTTTGCCGTCGACCGGGTGATGGGCTTTCTGAAGTCGCGGGGAGTCGACTTGTTGAAGATGGCCCGCCAGATCGACCGGCTGGACGAGCTGCACGCCAAGACCGACGAAGACGGCGTGCCCGTCTGGTACGTCCGCCGATCGCTGGAGAAGGCTCTGGTCGAGCTGGGCGCAGCGATTCGGCATCAGACGGAGCTGCTGGGGCAGTTGACGCAGGAGATCAAGGAGACGCGACGCGACGTGCTTCGATGGCAAGCGGAGCTTTCGCCCGACTGACCCGCTCGTCGCCGAGCACGGATCGCAGCAGAAGACCCGCGGCGCGTTGGCCGCAATCACGACAATCCGTAACTTTGCAGATTGGGAGGAACACGCTCGTGGCAACAATCCGATACCGAGAGCTCCGCCGCCGGTACGAGTTGGACGGCGCGGAGAAGACGGTCAAGCATCTGTCCGAGGCGCTTGCCCAGGGGAACCTCAAGCCGGAGGATTTCAGTCTCCGCGACCTGGCCGAGGGGCTCGTGCCCGACGATCACCACTGGGTCCGCTCGCGCGACCCGCGCAATGCCGGCGGGGTGAGCGTTCTGGAGGCCGGCGAGGGGGTGGACGTGACCGCCTTCCTCAACGTCACCGGCCAGGTGATTTACTCCAAGATCGAGGAGGCCTACACGCAGGAGGCGTTCGTCGTTTCCAAGCTCGTGAGTACGATTCCCACGCGGCTCGACGGCGAGAAGATCCCGGGCATCGGCCGAATCCGGGACGAAGTGACCGAGATCCATCCGGGCATGCCCTATCCGCACGTCGGGTTCGGCGAAGACTACATCGAGACCCCGTCGACGACCAAGCACGGCCTGATCGTGCCCGTCACCCGGGAGGCGATCTTCTTCGATCGCACCAACCTAGTGCTCAGCCGGGCGGCCGAGGTGGGCGAGGTGCTCGGGCTGAACAAGGAGAAGCGGCTGCTGGATTTGGCGATCGGGGCGACCAACAACTACAAGTGGAAGGGCACCGATTACGACACGTACTACGCCTCGGGCGACGGCGGGCCGTGGGTCAACGTGCTCGAGGACAACGAACTGGTCGACTGGACCAACGTCGACGCGGCCGAGCAGCTCTTCGCCGATATCCTCGACCCGAACACGGGCGAGCCGGTGCTGGTGCAGGCGACCACGGTCCTGGTGATGCCCGCCTATCGCCACGCGGCCCACCGGGTTTTCAACGCGGCCGAACTCCACTACGCGGCCGACGGTAGCGCGACGACGACCGTCAGCGCCAACCCGTTGGGGAACTACCGGGTGGTGGAGAGTCGACTGGCGTACCGGCGGACCATCGCCTCGGGCCAGTCCGCCGACGACGCGAAGCCGTGGTGGTTTATCGGCGATTTTGGCAAGGCCTTCGCCTACATGGAGAACTGGCCGATCACCGTCACCCAGTCTCCGCCGGGCAGCGAGGCCGAGTTCAGCCAGGACATCGTCGTCCGCTTCAAGGCCAGCGAGCGGGGCGCGGCCGCCGTGCTCA
>CAZDHR010000399.1:0-6396 GCA_964505295.1 uncultured Planctomycetaceae bacterium | reverse complement strand
CTACCGCTTTCTCAAGAAGCGCCTCTTCTTTGGCATGGGGGGGTACGGATAGTCTGTCCTGGGGGTAACAGCGGGGCAGCCAAGCCCAAAAAAGCCGCTTGCGGCTTCGCCCGCGGCCCGTTTCCCGCCCGCGCCGGCAAGCCTTCCCAGTCGCTGAAGTCGTGACAATCGATTCAACCCGCATGACCGGAATATCCGACATAAGATCAAGGGGAACGTCTGCATACAGAAGGGGGGGTCGGATGCAACTCCATCGCGCGATCGTTTCGTTGCTTCTGCTGCTTGCCGCGTCAGGCAGCCGACTCGTCCGGGCCGAGGCCATGGGGGCGCTGGGGCCGGAGGCCCGCTCCATTCGGCACACCGCACACTGGGTTTCCAACGCGACCCCGCGGATCGCCGTGCTGCCGGCGGAGCCCTCGGAGGTCCCGGTGGACATCGTCGCCGAGATGCTTCCCACGCCTCCGCCGCTCGAGGCCCCCGGCGCCCTGACGCTGGACGACCTGGAGCGGATGGCGCTGGAGTCCAACCCCACGCTGATCCAGGCCAGGATGGCGGTGCGGGCCGCCCAGGGGGGGTACGTCCAAGCGCGCCTCTACCCGAACCCCACGATCGGCTACGCGGGCGCCGACCTGGGGATCGCCGGGACGAGCGGTCAGCAGGGGGCGTTCGTCGCCCAGGAGTTCGTCACCGCCGGCAAGCGCCGCCTGGAAACGGCGGTGGCCAGTTGCGAGATCGAGCAGGCCCGCTACGGTCTGGAGGCGCAGCAATGGCGGGTGCTCAACGACGTCCGGTCGGGCTACTACGAGGTCCTCCTGGCCCAGAGGACGATCGATTTGAACGAGGAGCTGGTGCGGATCGGGGACGAGGGCGTCGCCGTCACGGAGAAGCTCAAGGCCGCCATGGAGGTGAGCCAGGCCGACGTGCTCCAGGCCCGCATCGAGGCCGAGACGGCCGGTCTCGGCCTGTACGAGGCGCGACAACGTCACCACGCCGCCTGGCGGCAACTGGCCGCCGTGCTGGGGAGGCCCGAAATGGATGCCCAGCCGCTGGCCGGCCAACTGGATCGGGACGTGCCCGAGTTCACCTGGGAGGACACTCTCCAGGAGCTTCTGGCCCGCAGCCCGGAGCTTGCCCGGGCACGCGCCGGCGTCCGGCGAGCGCGGAGCGCGGTGGCCCTCCAGTGGGCCGAGCGACGGCCCAATTTCGAGATCGGCCTGGGGGTCAAGTACGACGACTCGGACTGGCGGACGCTGGCCGACGTGGAATTCGCCGTCCCGCTGCCCCTGATCGATCGCAACCAAGGGAACATCATGCGGGCCCAGGCCGGCTTGATCGCCGCCGAGCACGAGGTGCGGCGGCTCGAGCTCGACCTGCGCGACCGGCTCGCCGAGGCCTTCGAGCAGTACGCCAACGCCCGGCATCAGGTGGAGACGTATACCAACACGATCTTGCCTAACGCCCAGGCGTCGCTCGATCTGATCGGCACCGGCTATCGGGAAGGGGAATTCGGGTACCTCACGCTGCTTACCGCGCAGCGGACCTTCTTCGACGTCAATCTAAGCTACCTGGCCAACCTGCGGGAGCTCTGGGCGCGGAGCGTCGAACTCGAAGGGATGCTGCTCCGCGGGGGCCTGGAAGGGCCCGAGTAGCCGCGGCAGACGCTCCCCGAGGTCCGGAAAAAGGTGACAGGCACCTTTTGCCTGAAAGGCCCTTCGGGTGCTTCGCACAAAAGGTGCCTGTCACCTTTTTCCTGCGCGCGCCGAGCGCGTTGGCGCTCATGTCATTCGGGCTGGGCGACGAAGCGCTCCTGCTTCATCCGGGCGAACATCTCGTACAGAATGGGCAGCACGATCTGCTCGAAGAAGATGGCGACCAGGAAGCCGCCGATGTAGACGACGGCCAACGGCCGGTGGATCTCCGACCCGGACGTCTGTCCCAGGGCCAGCGGCAACACGCCCAGAATGAGGATCAATTCGGTCATCAGGATGGGCCGGAACCGGTAGACCGCGCCCTGGATGACGGCCTCGTGGAGTTCCACTCCGCTCTTCCGCAGGTCGTTGATCTTTCCGACCAGAATCACGCCGTTTTGCAGGGCGATTCCGAACAGGGCGATGAAACCGATCACCGAAGAGACGTTCACCGTCTGCCCGACCAGGAACAGGGCGATGATGCCTCCGGCCACGGTCATGGGAATATTGAGCAAGAGGAGGAACGACTGGCGGAGCGAGCCGAGTGTGGCGAACAGCATTACGAGCACGCTCAGGGCCACCACGAGCATCATCCACACCAACTGCCGCATGGTCCTCTGCTGGCTTTCAAACTGACCGCCGAACGTGACGGAATAGCCCTGGGGAAGCGCGACCTGGCGGTCGATCGTTTCTCGGGCTTCCCGGACGAAGTGGCCGATGTCCCTGCCCACCACGTTGCACAAGATGATTTTCCGCCTCATCAAGTTCTCGCGGAAAATCGTCTGCGGTCCCTCGCTTCGATCGATGCGGGCGATCTGGGAGAGGGGGACGCGATGGCCGGAAGGGGCGTCGACCAACAGGTTCTCGATGGTCTGGGCGTCCTGGCGGTACTGTTCGGGTAGCCGCAGGAGCACGGAGGTCAACCTTTCGGCCTCCCAGACGTCGGTCGCCTCCACGCCGTTGAGCGCCGTCTCGATCAGGTCGGCGACTTCCTCGACTTTGATCCCATGGCGGGCCAGAGCTTCCCGGTCGAGCTTGACCAGAAGCAGGGGAATCCCGGTCGTCTGCTCGATCTGGAGATCGGCGACCCCCCGAATCTCACGGACGTGGTCACGGATTTCCCTTACTTTCTCGTTCAACACCTGCAAGTCCGGTCCGAAAAGCTTGATCGCGATCTGGCCTTCCGTGCCCGTGAGCATCTCGGCCATCTTGTTGGCGATCGGTTGTTCGAAGATGTAGACGATACCCGGTATCTTGTCCAGCTCTCTTCTCATGGCCTCGGTCAATTCCGCATATCCCCGTTTTCTCTCCTCCCGCGGCTTCAATTCGATCATGTAGTGGCTGTGGTTCACGGGATGAACGTGCTCGGACGCCTCGGCCATTCCGGTCTGCCGGCAGACGTAGGCAACCTCGGGGAAGGAAAGCAAGATTTTTTCGACCTTCTTGCCGATCCGAGCCGATTCCTCAAGCGACGTCTCCGGGAGCATGACCGTCGAGCCGATGATCGATCCTTCATCCAGGAAGGGGATAAACTCCGTTCCCAGGCGCTGGTAGCATACCCCGCCGACCACGAGGACGGCCAAAGCGAGCAGCAACACCAGCATCTTTCCCACGGTTCCAAACGACGTTTCCAGCACGGCCGCGTAGACGCGGGTGGCGAACGCCACGAAGGGATTCTCCCGTCTCCGGCGGGCCCTTTTCCCGAAACAAAGGGACATCAGGACCGGGTTCAGGGTGACGTTCATGATCAAGGAGCCGAAGAGCGCAGCAACCAGCGCAAACGCGGTCGGTCGGAACATCCGGCCGCCGATTCCCTCCAGGGCCAACAGCGGCAGGAACACGACGATGATGATCAGGTTGGCTGAAAACAAGTAGGGCCCCACCTCCTTGGCGCCCCGCGCGGTAAGCTGGAGCGAGGACGCTTCCGGGTCGTCGGACTGGTAGTGCTTGTAGACGTTCTCGACCATAATCACCGACCCGGCGGCCATCTTCCCGATCCCGATCGCCAGGCCCCCCAGGGCCATCACCGTCAGCGAGACGCCGACGGAATGCATCAGCACCAGGGCAAGCAGGACCGAAAGGGGAATGGTCAGCGCCGCGATCAAGGAAGCCCGCAAGTTGCCCAGAAAAAGCAGGATCACCACCAGCACCAGCAAGCCGCCTTCCACCATGGAAACCTCCACGTGGCGGAGCGTGCTGGAGATCAACCGGGACTGGTCATAGTAGGGAACCATCCTGATCTTCTCCGAGATGTCCCGTTTGACCTCGGCGAGAAACGCCTTGACGTTGGCGATGGTCGCCAAGGTATTACCGCCGTACTGCTTCTGCACCAGCACGGAGACGGCTTCCTGACCGTTGAGCCCCGCATCTCCCCTTCGGAACTTCCCTCCCACCTGCACGTCGGCCACGTCCTTGACGAAGACGGGAATGCTCTCCCGCGAGGTGATCACCGTGTCACGAATGTGATCGATCGATTCGATCCTCCCCAGCCCCTTGATCAGAACCTCCTGATTCTTCCCCGTAATGATGCCTCCGGAGAAGTTCCGATTGCTCTTCTCGATGGCCTCCTTGACCTCGGCGATGGTGATTCCGTAGTGATGCAGCTTGTCCGGTTTGAGAAGCACCTGGTACTCGCGTACGAATCCGCCCAGGTTGATCACGAACGACACACCCTGGACTCCCAGCAGCCGGTAGCGGATGGTCCAGTCGGCGACGGAGCGCAGCTCCATCGGATCGACGCCCTCTCCCACCACGGCGAACTCGAAGATCTCGCCCATTCGGGAAGAGACCGGCCCCAGGGCCGGCGTGGACGCTCCCACGGGAAGCTGATCGGCGACGATCTCCAGTTTTCCGGTTACAATCTGGCGGGCGTGGTAGATATCAATGCCCCACTCGAACTCGACGGTCACCACCGATTCGCCCGTGGTCGACTCCGAGCGGACCTTGGTCACGTGGGGCGTGCCGCTCATCAGGCTTTCCAGCGGAAAGGAGATCATCCGTTCCACGTCTTCGGCGGCCATCCCCGGACACGTGGTAATAATGTTCACCAGCGGCGCGTTCAGATCGGGATAGATGTCCTTGGGCACCCGCTGGTACGCGATGACGCCCACGACCGAGACGAGGACGGTCAGCAGCAGGACGAGAAGCCTGTTCCGGAGGGCCAGATGGATGATCGCGTTAATCACTTTGTCGCCTCCCTTGGAAACGTCAGTGCACGTGAGCCGCCTTCAGTACGTCTTCCTGGAGCTTGGATTTCAGCTCGTGGTTCCCCTGGATTACCACCTGTTCGTTGGGTGCCAGCCCGGCTACGATCTGCTGGTAGTCGCCGTTGACCACGCCCGTCTGCACCTCGCGACACACGAAGGCGTCCTCGTGCTGGACGAAGACGATCTTCTGGTCGCGTTCCTCCAAGACGGCGGCCGTCGGAACGACCAGGGCCTGCTCGCCCCCGTTGAGGAGGATGCAGATGTCGGCGAACATCCCCGGCTTGAGCCGCTGGTCGCCGTTTTCGACTTCCGCCCGGACGGTGATCGTGCGGGTATCCTCGTCGACCACGTCGCCGATGTAGCTGAGCTTGCCGCGGAATACCTCGTCCGGATAGGCGGGGACCGTGATCTCGACCTCTTGCCCGATCCTCACCTTGGCCAGGTCCTTCTCGTAGATCTCCGCGTCGACCCACAGCAAGGTCGGGTCGATGATGGTGAGCATCTCCGTCGACTGATCCACAAACGCGCCGAGCACCGCCTCGATGGCGACCACCTTGCCGGCAATCGGAGCGTACAGGGTGACGGTCGGGTTGACCTGGTGGGTCTCGGCGATCTCCCGGACCTGCTCCTCGGTAAAACCCAAGACGTGCAGCTTCTTCTCGGCGGCCTCGGCGTTCGATTCGGCGATCTTGTGCTCCGTCTCCGCCGCCACGTAGTTCTTCTGGATCCCGATCCCGCTTTCCGACAGCCGTTTTTCCCGGGCGAGATTGATCTCGGCCAGTTCCAGATCCGCCTTCGCTTTGTAGAACTCCGACCTGGCGTCCCCGACGGCGTTGCTCTCCAACGTGACCAGCGCCTGGTCCTTCTCGACCCAGTCGCCGATGTTCACGTGAACCTCGGCAACCCTCCCGGGAAACGCGTGGCTGACGATCGCCGTTTGTGGCTGGGGCGCCAGCACCTTCCCCATCGCTTTGAGCGTGCACCGGCACTCCCGCGACGTCACCTTGTCCACTTCGATTCCCACGAGATCGCGAGACTCGGCCGGCAACTGGACCGCCTCGCCGGCCAGCGACGAGTCGGCACGGGCGTACTGCTCGTGGCTGGATTGGGCTGCTTCGCCACGGTAGGAAACGGGCGCTTCCTCTCGTCCACATTCGAGCCCCAGCGTCCCCAAACAAAGGGCAATCAGGACGATGCCTTGCTTCAACATCATGCACCTCGGCAATTGGCTTGGGTGAACGACTTCTCCGAATCACGCGAGCGTGCCACGGGCATCCCGCTCGTGCTCATGGACCTCGGGCGCCACCGGCGACGCGCCGGCGGCCCCCGATCCGTTTCCTTACGCGATCCGGGCAACACAACACGATCGAACCGGCCCGAGATCGCGATCCCGGTCAGCGCTACGAACTTGGAATATCCAGCGATGCTGTGATCCATCACGGTCCCCTCCGGCGAATGCGCGCACTTGCACCATCAGGAAAAAGGTGACAGGCACCTTTTGT
>CAZDHR010000398.1:0-6421 GCA_964505295.1 uncultured Planctomycetaceae bacterium | reverse complement strand
CCGCTCTTGACTTATACCACTCCCACAAACTCCGCGCAAACCCCGACTTGCACCCTTCGCGACCGGGCCCCGGTTCGCTATTTTGCCCGGAACCCGGATCTGATACCATCCCGCCGCTTCTCGCCGCCCGCGCATGCTCGGGCCGCCACGGAGGACGACGATGCGGTTGGTTGCCCTGATCGAGGCCCTGGACCACGTATGCTACCGCTATCGGGTGGAGGCGTTCGCCTGGGCATTGGGGGAGCACGGCCTGACGCTGGAGCCGGCGCCGCTCGGTCGGGGGACGTTCGGGCGGGTGTGTCAACTCCGGGCGGCACGCCGGGCCGACGTGGTTCTCCTGCAACGCAAGCTGTTGCCGATTTGGCAGTTACGCATTCTCCGCCGCGCAGCCCCGTGCCTCATCTACGACGTGGACGACGCGGTGTTCGGACGCGACAGCTTCCACCGAAAGCCGCACGAAAGCTGGCAGCGCCTGGCCCGATTCTGGGCAACCGTCTACGCCGCCGACGCCATCACGGTGGGCAACGACTACCTCCGCGGCCGGGCTGCCGGCTACGTGGAGCCGGATCGGGTCCACGTGATCCCCACCTGTGTGGAACCGGAGCGGTATCCGCTTGCCCAACACCGCCGCAGGGGGGGCGCGGTCCGGCTCGTCTGGATCGGCCAGCAATCGACGCTGCCGTCGCTCCAGGCCGTTCAGCCCCAGTTGGCGGCCGCCGGCGCGGGCCTGCCGGGGTTAGAGCTGCGGGTGGTTTGCGATGGGGCACCGCGTCTTTCGGGGGTCCGCGTGGTGCCGCGCCCTTGGTCGTCGGCCACCGAGGGGGCGGAGCTCGCCGCGTGCGACGTCGGGATCTGTTGGCTGCCCGACGACGACTGGAGCCGGGGCAAGTGCGGTCTGAAAGTGCTCCAGTACATGGCCGCCGGATTGCCGGTGGTCGCCAACCCGGTGGGCATCAACCGCCGCCTGGTGGTGCACGGCGAGACAGGGTTCCTGGCCACGGGACCGGCGGAGTGGGCATCGGCGATCTCTCAGTTGGCGCGCGATCCCCAGCTTCGACGGAAGATGGGCGATGCCGGCCGTCGGCGGGTTGACCGGCAGTTCAACGCCGCCCGGTGGGGCCCCCGGTTTGCCGCCGTGGTCGCTGAGGCGGCACGGACGGATAATAAGGTGACAGCCACCAAATTTGGCAAAGATAGAGGAATTCGGCAATTTGCTGGCATGGGTCGCCCGCCTTGATCGTAAGCTTGCGAAATGCTAGCAGCCCTCGCAGTCGGGCAGTTTGCCGATCTTCAGTCGCTACAAGGATTTCTGTCGATAACGCCGACTGTTAGCAGTGACAGCAAATCACAAGCTTACGATCAAGGCCGAAAGAACCGCCATCCCTAATCCCCTAGTATCTCCAAATTTGGTGGCTGTCACCTTTTCTCTGCTCGGCGTTCTGGCCGGGGAGGGATGTGTCCCGCTGGCAACCACTCGGCTGACGCTGCCCGCCGGCCAGACCGTGGTCCGCGACCAACTGGTGATTCACAGCGATTTCCGGCTGGCCGCCAGTCACCGGCTTCTCGAGGAGTTGGCCGCCCGGCGGATCGACCTGAAGAATCGACTGGGGATCCCGGTTTCCGACGAGCCGATCCACGTCTACCTGTTCGAGGATGCGAATCGGTTCGAGGCGTTCGTTCGCCTGTACTACCCCGAGTTTTCATCGCGGCGGGCGTACTTCCTGGAGACCGATACGCGACTCCAAGTATATGCCCAGTGGGGGGACCGCGTGGCCGAAGACCTCCGGCACGAGGTAACCCACGGCTATCTGCACTCGGTCGTTCCGAATCTGCCTTTATGGCTCGACGAGGGCTTGGCCGAGTATTTCGAGGTCCCACGAGGCTCGCGCGGATTGAACCGCCCGCATCTGGCGGAGTTGGTCGGCCGGCTCCAACTCGGGCAGTGGGAACCCGATTTGAAACGGCTCGAGGCCCTCGATCGGCCCTTCGACATGACCCAGCACGACTACGCGGAGGCGTGGGCGTGGACCCATTTCTTGCTCGAAGGCGACCCGGATTACGGACGGTTGTTGCACGAATACCTCGTCGCTTTGCGACGGCACGGTCTGGCCG
Organism: uncultured Planctomycetaceae bacterium; assembly: GCA_964505295.1. Classification (GTDB taxonomy): domain Bacteria; phylum Planctomycetota; class Planctomycetia; order Pirellulales; family Thermoguttaceae; genus DATKZH01. The sequence goes on along the minus strand of CAZDHR010000398.1, from coordinate 4,309 downwards.
ATCCGCTCTCGGAACGGCTCGGCCGACGTTTGGCCGATCCGGAAGCGGCCCTGGTCGAGCACATCGAGCGCACGGCCGCCGGGGCGGGCCTCTGGCCGGCGAGCCGGGGCGAGGTGGCCGCTGGCGCCGGCAGGTAGCGTTCGAGGAAGTCGCGAATCGCTTGCATCGACCGAGACGCGTCTTCGGGGGCCGGAGGCCCGTCTTCAGGCGACCGGCCCCGCGGGCGCCTGGTGCGGATTGCGGCCGATCCGTATAATTCGCGGAACTGGCGATTTGCAATTCAGGGCTCTTCTCCCTTGCGATGTCGACGTATCGCACGTTCCGCAATACCGATCCGCCGGCCTTGGCTGACATCTGGCGGAGTCGCGCCGGGCAGACGGGGTTGCTTCAACCGGTTTCGGTGGACCTGTTCGAGCAGTCCGTTTTCGGCAAGCCCCACTTCGACTACGACGGCCTGATTCTCGCCTTCGATGAGGATCGTCCCGTCGGCTTCGCGCATGCCGCGTTCGGCCCGAACGCGACGCAGGATGGGATCGCGGTCGACAAAGGGGTGATCTGCCTGGTAATCGTGCGTCCTGAGTGTCGCGAGGCCGAGGTCGCGGCGGGGCTGCTGGAACGATGTGAGACGTACCTGCGTCGCCGCGGGGCCCGGGTCCTTTACGGCGGCGCGGCGCGACCGCTCGATCCTTTCTACCTGGGGTTGTATGGCGGCAGCGAGCTGCCGGGCGTGCTCTCGTGCGACGAGGTCGCGCGGGACCTGTATCCGTCGCACGGCTATCGCGAGGTGGACCGGACGCTGCTGTTTCGCCTCGGGCTGGGCGAGTTCCGCGCGCCGGTGGACCGGCGTCACGCGCAGCTTCGTCGCCGGATGATCGTGCAGGTGAACACGGACCCGCCCGCCCGAAGCTGGTGGGAAGCGTGCACCACCGCCGACTTCGACCTGACCCGATTCGAGGTGACCCGGCGAGGCACGGACGGGGTGCTCGCTCGCGCCACGTTTCGCGGCATGCAGCCGACGGTCAACTCGACGCCCGGCCGTGTGGCCGGGTTGCTCGACGTCGACGTGGCCGCGGCGCATCGACGCTCCGGGCTTGCTTCGTTTCTCCTGGTGGAATCCTTGCGCCAGTTGGCCCGGCAGGGCATCATGATCGTCGAGGCCCAAGCCTGCCGGGGGAACCCGGCCGGGGTGGCGTTGTGCCGAAAGCTGGGCATGGAGGAGATCGAGCAGGGAATCGTGTTTCGCAAGGAGGTGCGGTAGTCGCCCAGCACCGACGCTTCATTGAGTGTCGTTGTTCGCTCCGCGAACAAGCGTCTTTTCGCGTAGCGAAAAGCGACTATGGCGACAGTAATCGACGCCCCGCCCTGCATGGCTACGCTGCTTTTTTGCGACGCCGCTGGCGTCGCGTGGGGCGCTCCTTCCAGCGGCGATGGACCCACCAGTATTGCTCGGGGCTTTCGCGGATCGCCTGCTCCAACTGGCTGGTGTACCATTGCGTCAACTCGTGGACGCTGCCGACCCCGTCGCCGGCGTCGCGCGGATCGGCAATCGCGGTGGTCGCCATCTCGAACTGCATCGGGCGGCCCAGGCGTCGGGCATAGCAGACCGCCATGGGGGCGTCGTGCTGTAGCGACAGCAGCGAGATCGCCTTGTAGGTCGAGGCGGGACGGCCGAAGAACTCCACCCAGCAGTCCTTGGAGCCGGCGGCTTGGTCGGCCAGGAAGGCCATCGTGCCGCCGGAGGCCAGAACGTCGAGGATCTGATCGTACCCGCCCTTCTTGGGGATGATGTGCTGGCCGGTCATCCGGCGGAAGCGGTCCACGAAATCGTGCAGGAACGGATTGTCGAGGGGCCGGGCAACCGAATACGTAGGGAATCCCAAGATGCCCAGCATGAACCCGCCCACCTCGAAATTGCCGAAGTGGGCGGTAATGATGATCACCGGCCGGTCCGTCAGCAGGACCCGCACCAACTTGTCGACGCCGTTGAGACGAATGTGCTTGCGCCAGTTGGTCTCATGGATTTTGCGCGGGGCGTGGGCAACCTCCAGCACCAGCAGGAACAAGTGCTCCCACATGCGTCTGGCCAGCCGGCGGCGTCCCGACGGCGGGATTTCTGGAAACGCGTGACGCAGGTTCTCGTCGACCAGCTTGCCGCGGACCCGCACGACGTCGGCAAAAAGCCACGCGAGATGCCTCGCCAAGATTTGCCCCGTCTCGATCCGCATCGCCTGGACCATGCAGATCAGCATTCGCACTACCACGTAGACCAAGTAGTCGCCGAGCCGCCGCACAAGAAGCTCCCTCCCTGGAAAGCACCGCTTGGAAGTCCGCGCGGCATTTTCGCACGAAGCCTTTTTGCCGCCAATAGCGGTTTGGCGCCTGGGCCCGGGTCAAGGGTCGGGTTGAGGGAGGACCCGAGACTCGACGCAGGGATCGTGGGGCCTGGCACGAGAACCACTGAATATCGCCCCTGACACCCAAGTGCGAGAGGAGCGCCGGCGTCTACCCCTCAAAAGAACGGACCGTCACTGCGGCGGCCTGGCCTTGAGGGGTCACGTTGAGGTTCACAAACGTGTTGCCGGGCTCGGTGACGGGGTCGCTTACCCCCGCGATGGGGCATTCCGGGTCGGGCTCGTCGTAGTTGAGGATGGGAAACAGCCGGCCGTGCCCGAGGGCCATCACGCTGGCGACCAACTCCACGATTCCACTGCCGGCGCCGAGGTTCCCGAAGTAGCTCTTCGCAGCCACCACCGGCAACGGCTCCTTGCGATCGCCGAACACCTGGCGGATGGCCCGGGCCTCTTCGACGTCGCCCGTGCGCGTGCTCAGCCCGTGGGCGTGCACGTGGCCGATTTCGTCGGGCCCGACCCCCGTGTTTCTCAGCGCGGCGACCAGCGCGTTGGTCATCGCTTGGTCGCGGCGGGCCACCAGATTGCGGTCGGCGACGGAGCTGGACGCTCCGCCCAACACTTCCGCGTAGATCGTAGCCCCCCGGGCTTGGGCGGAGGCGAGCTCCTCGAGGACGACCGTGCCGGCCCCTTCGCCCAGGACCATCCCGGTCCTGCGCCGCTCAAACGGCCGGCTGGCTTTGGCCGGATCGCCATCGCCCGGTGCCACCTCTTCCTGCTGGACCGCGTGGAGCGTCTTCATCGGATGGAGGCGGGTCCCGGTCGCTCCGGCGAGCATCATGTCGGCCTGACCTCGCAAGATCGTCTGAAACGCCTCGGCCACGGCGAGGTTCGACGCCGCTTCCCGATGCGTGAGCGAGTTGTTCGGACCGCGGAAATCGTTGTAGATGGCGATATGGCTGGCGGGCATGTTGGGCAGGTACTTCAGAAGCCACAAGGGCGACATCTTGGGCATCCCCTGCTGGGCCCAACGCGAGAACTCGAACTTACCGTCTTCGCCCAAGCACTCGAGAATGCCCTCGGTGAACTCGCCTGGGAGCGTGAGCATATAGTCGCTGCCAAAATCGACGCCCGTACGGCAGGGGTCGTACTGCCCCGGAGCCAATCTCGCGTCCTGGAGGGCCCTCTGGGCCGCCGCAACCGCCATCTGGCACGCGCGGCACATCACCTTCAAGCCCTTGCGGATCGCCTTCTTCTGCTCCTTTTCCAACGGGCCGAAGTCGTCGATTTTGCCCAGGAACTCGCGGGCTTCCGCCGCCACCGAGACCGGGAGCGTCCCGGCCGGGAGCATGGTCAGCGGCCCTACGCCGCTTCGCCCGGCTGAGAGCGCCTCCCAGAGCGCCTCCTTGCTGTTTCCCAGGGGGCTGATCACCGCCATCCCGGTGATGACGACCCTTCGCTGCTCACGACTCATGAATGCACCGCTCCTGAATTGCCTACCCAGAGGTTCCTCGCTCACGGGCAACAAGACGCCGTATTGTAACTTTAGGTCGCCGGATCGTCGAGGCAAACTGGTGGATTGTCGACACCCGGTCCGGGGCCTGTGGCAGGCGTTCGCGCGGTCGGTGTGGAAACCAGCGCGTCCCCGACCGAGACGTGCTCCCAGGCATGCTTCGAGCAACTTGGGTGAGCCCGGCCCCACCAGTGCGCCCCGACGAGGGCATGTCATCTGCCACGGACAAGCCCCGAAAACGCCGAACTGCACCCCCTCGCTAGGGGTGGTGGTTAACGCTCTAATATGACAGCGCCATTTAGCGAAAACCATACAACATGTTGTGCTGACAGCACCGCTAGCACCAAACGGTTTTCCGGCTGACTGGCGTATCGTTTGAGACGATACACCAACCCGAGCGCTTGTGCATTTTGCATCCTTTGTCACAGCTAGCGTTGAAGGTAGTCCT
>CAZDHR010000397.1:0-6447 GCA_964505295.1 uncultured Planctomycetaceae bacterium | reverse complement strand
CGCCCGACGTCGCGCCGTCCCCTTCCCGTGGCCACGCCGATCTACGACGAGGACCCGTATCCGGTGGGCGGGTTTGCCTCGATCGCCAATCGCGGCTCGATCGAAAGCCTGCTGCACTCCCAGTTGACCTTCATGGAGCCCGACGAGCGACCCGACCTGTTCGACGTCAAGTTCGTGCGCGACGAGCTTCTGTACTACTGCCGCGACGAGAACCAGTTCCTCCGTCGACGGCAGACGTTCGTGTTCGCCCTGTGGCCCGATCTCGTCGAGGCCCGGTTCAAGGACGCGGCCCTGCCCTACCAGCGGATCGTGATGGTGCTGGCGCTCTTGGTGGCCGCGGTTCGCAAGCTGATCGACTGGCTCAGCGGCGACGCGCTCCGGTTCGAGTTCCTCTTTCTCGATCACGACGATCCGCGCCTAAAGCCGGAGGAGATGCTCGTCGAGATGCTCCTGGCCGAGCAGATCGAAAACGGCACCGTCGCGGTCGAGCGAATCCCGCCGGAAGCGCTTCGCCCGCACTGCGACCGGACGGCCCGGCGGAGCCTGTGTCACTGCGTGAGCGTGTCGGCGTCGGGCGCCGACGTGTCGCCGGACCACGCCCTGGCGGCAAGCCTCGCAATAGACGGGCCCGTGCCCCGGCTCGCGCTCGACGACGAGCCGATCTCCCTTCCGGAAATCGAAACGGCCGTGGACGGTTGGGTCGCCGTTTTGCAGAGCCTGTTGGCAGGCTGGATCGCCCCGAGCCTACGGTGAGCCCGGCGGTCAAACCGTCCGCCCCCGGGTCGACAGACGAAGGAGGAGCGAATGCTGCATCACCCGAACCGAGCGGGCTTCCCGTTGGCCGCCGCCGTGGTGGGCCTTCTGGGCGTGCTCCTTGCGACATGCGTCACGCGCGGCGAGGAGCCGGAGTGGCGCGTCGGCTTGGCCCGCGCGACGATCACGCCCGAGGAGCCGATCGCCATGTCGGGCTACGGCCCCCGCGTGTCGGAGGGCGTCCTCGACGACCTGCACGCGAAGGCCGTCGTGCTCGAAGACGGCCACCGGCAGCGGGCTTTGCTGGTAACGGCCGACCTGCTCTTCTTTCGCGCTCCGTTCGCCAAGGCGCTGTGCCAAGAGATCATGGCCAAAACCGGGCTCTCACGCCGCGAGATCCAGCTTACCGCTTCGCACACCCACGCCGGCCCGGTCTTCGGCGTCCGCGACCCCGATCGGTTCGAGCTGACCGACCCGCAGCGCCAAGTCGTCGACGCGTACACCAAGAAGCTCCAAACCCGGCTCGTCGAGCTGGCCGTGGCGGCGATCGCCGATCTCCGGCCGGCGCGGCTCTCCTGGGGAGTGGGCCGGGCCGGGGATTTCGTGGTGAACCGCCGCCTGATCGACGAGCACGGCAAGTGCCGCGGCATGGGCCCCAATCCGAAAGGCCCCGTGGATCGCGACGTGCCCGTGCTGCGGGTCGACGGGCCCGACGGCCGCCTTCGCGCGCTCGTCTTCGGCTGCGCGTGTCACTGCGTCACGCTGGACGGAAAGAACCGCAAGATCTCGGGCGACTACGCCGGCCATGCCCAGCGGCACATCGAAGAGCAGCATCCCGGCGTGCAGGCGATGTTCGTGTCCGGGTGCGGCGCCGATGCGAACACGGATCCTCGCTGCGGACCCAACCAGGAAGAGCTGGTCCGGCGTCATGGAGAGACGCTCGGCCGGGAGGTCTGCCGGGTGGCGGCCGGCCCGCTGGGGCCGATCCGCGGCCCGTTGCGCGTGCAACTGGAGTGGACCGATCTGCCGCTGGAGCATTCCCTGCCCCGCGAGCAGTTGGAGAAGATGGCCAAGACCGGAGCGTACTGGCACGCCCGCAACGCCAAGGGCATGCTCGCCGTGCTCGACCGGGGCGAGCCGCTCCCGCAGCACTACCGTGCGCCGATCGCCCTGTGGCAGTTCGGCGACGACCTCACCCTGATCGGCCTGCCCGGCGAGGCGGTCGCCGACTACGTGGGCATGCTCCGGCAGGCCCTCGGGCCGGAACGCCTGTGGATCGCCGCCTTGTCGAACGAGTCGTTCGGCTACCTGCCCACCACGCGGATCCTGGCCGAGGGCGGTCACGAGACGATCGGTCTGACGCTGGACGTCGGCCTCTTCTCGCCCGGCGTCGAGGACGTGGTGGTGGCCGCCGTCCGGCAGCTCGCCCGAGCGTCAGGCCGGAAGCTGCCCGAGTAGCCGAAAGGAAAAAGGGGACGCAGCTCTTTTCCGCAGGGAAAAAGAGCTGCGTCCCCTTTTTCTCCAGGCACTCCCTCGTTTGATGCGTTTGTGTGAAGCGTCCTGAGGGAGTAGTATGGCGGTGCCTGGGGAGTGAACACGAAAACGCCACCGGAGAATCGACCATGATCCACTCTCTCGCACGATGGGCCGCCGTAGCGCTGGTTTGTGCAATCCTCGGCGTCGCTTCCGCCTGTCCGGCGGCGGAAAGCGGGCCGCCGGCTTCGATCCTCACGCCCAAGCCGGGGCCCGAGCCGCGGATCAACGGCCCGTTCATCTACGGGTGTCGCCCCGGGCGGCCGTTCATCTATCGCATCCCTTGCACGGGCGAGCGACCGATCGCCTTCGCCGCCGACCTGCCCGAGAGCATGAAGCTCGACCCGGCCACCGGCATCATCACCGGTCGTGCCCCGCTCCAACGCGGCGAGTACGCCGTGGTGCTCCAGGCGGAGAGCCCGCACGGGCGCGCCGATCGCCCGCTGAAGATCGTCGTCGGCGACCAACTCGCCCTGACGCCCCCCATGGGCTGGAACTCCTGGTACATCCACTACCACCGCGTCACCGACCGGCACATGCGCCAGGCGGCCGACGCGATGATCGCCTCGGGCATGGCCGACTTCGGCTACCAGTACGTGAACATCGACGACTGCTGGATGGTCAAGCCGGGGGCCGACGACCCCCGGATCGGCGGCGAGCCCCGCGACGCCAACGGCGCGATCCGCTCTAACCGGCTCTTCCCCGACATGACCGCCCTGGCCGACTACATCCACTCAAAGGGCCTCAAGGCCGGACTGTACACCTCCCCCGGCCCGCTCACCTGCCAGCGCTACGCCGGCACCTACGAGCACGAGGAGATCGACGCCCGGAAGTTCGCCGAGTGGGGGTTCGATTTCCTCAAGTACGACTGGTGCTCGTACCGCCAGGTGGCCGGCGGCAAGGAGCTGGAGGACCTGCAAAAGCCCTACCGCAAGATGGGCCAGATCCTCAAGCGGCTGGATCGCGACGTCGTCTACAACCTTTGCCAGTACGGCATGGGCGACGTCTGGAAGTGGGGCGGCCAGGTCGGCGGCAACTGCTGGCGCACGACCGGCGACCTCGGCCTGGCCCGCGACACCAGCCTGCCCGGCTTCTACCATATCGGCCTGAGCAACGCCCAGCACTGGCAGCACGCCAAGCCGGGCCAGTGGAACGACCCCGACTACATCCTCATCGGCTGGGTCGGCCAGGCCCGAGGGCACGGCGAGGGCCGCCCCACCAGCCTCACGCCCGACGAGCAGTACAGCTACATGTCGATGTGGTGCCTGATGGCCTCGCCGCTCATCTTCTCCGGCGACATGGCCAAGCTCGACGAGTTCACCCTCAACGTCCTCTGCAACGCCGAAGTGATCGCCATCGACCAGGACCCGCTCGGCAAGCAGGCCCGCATCATCCGCCACACCGACGAAGACCTGGTCCTGGCCAAGCCCCTCGAAGACGGCTCCCTGGCCGTCGGCCTGTTCAACCTCGCCGAGCCGGAGCGCGACGTGAGCGTCCGCTGGTCGGACCTCAACCTCTCCAGCCCCCGCACCGCCCGAGACCTCTGGCGTCAAAAAGACCTCGGCAAGTTCGCCGCCGATTTCACGGCCACCGTCCCGCGCCACGGGGTGATGCTGATCCGGTTGGGAACGCCCGAGTGAGTGATTCATGCCACATTGGAGCTACCGGCCAGGGCCCCTTGAGCAGGCGTCTGGCCTTGTCACAAGTCCCGGGAACGGGCTAAACTCAATGTGGAAGCGAGCCTACGCCCTTCTTCCGGTCGGAAAGGCGCGCTGGCTGGGGATCCCTTCGTACTCGAATCCTCCGAATCGAGAACCATCATGATCCATCGGTTCCGAGTCCAGAACTTCAAGAGCCTCGAGGACATTTCGGTCGACCTTGGCGACGTCACGGTCCTGGTGGGACGAAGCGGGACGGGCAAGACAAACTTCGTCACGGCGCTTGCCTATCTCCGCGACTACCTGTATTTCGGGAAGCCCCAGAATCCAGAACTGCAAGACTGGCAGCGGGTACTTCCAGCGACGAAGCGGAAGCAGAAGTGCCACATGTCGTTTGAACTGGAGTTTGACGTCAAAGGAATACAAGAGTCCTTCACGTATTGCGTGACGTTACATCAGCAAGGCCCCAGCGGCCCGGTAACCAGGGAGTCACTTCGTCTGGGCGACCAGACGTTCTTCGCGCAAGCCGAAGGGAAATGGGAGGTTGAACCACAACTCGTTCCCGTGCCGCACCCCGGACCACCGGCGATACGGAGTATTCCTTCGATTTCAGAAGTCGTAATTGCCTACACGGCACTGACGTCTGGTATTGGATGTCACGATTTCCCTGCGCACGTTCTCGGAGGAGTCGACCAGGGAGCAAGAGAGTCCGGCATATCCGGATTGAATGACGACGCCGGCAACTACCTACAGACGCTCAAAGAGATCGTGAAAAATCTGCAGGATCTGAACGTGCGAAAAAGCATGATTGCTACGCTTCGGCGTCTCAATCCCTCCGTCTCGGCCGTTGAGTTGGATTCCATCCAGCAGCCCCAGAACGTGGTCGTGGGCCACAAATTTGATGAAAAGACGCTTACGCTGACGTTGGCCCAAGAGTCCGGCGGATTTCGACGGTTCTATGCCCACCTGCTGGCGCTCTATCAGCTTCCACCCAAGCAAACGCTCGTCTTCGAGGAACCCGAGAACGGAATCTATCCCGGCGCGCTGGCGTTGTTGGCGTACGAGTTCAAGGCCGCGCCGGCGGCGGGTCGTGGACAGGTGATCCTGACCACCCACAGTCCGAGGTTGCTGGACCATTTCTCAGCGGACCAAATCCGCGTCGTTGACCTCGATGGTTTTCAGACGCGGATCGGGAGGATCTCTCGCGAGCAACGCGAGGCTCTCCAGGAACAACTCTTGGAGCCTGGAGAGCTCCTTACCGTTGACCCGGCGCGCATCGAAGACACGGAATCGGCAAACGCATGAAACGCCTCGTGTTGTTCGTAGAAGGACCCGGCGACGTGTTGGCCGTGCCGGTTCTCGTGAAACGACTGCTTACGGATCTGGACGCCTGGGATTGTCTGTTCTTGGATCCCAATCCGTTCGTTGTTGGAGGGGTGAACAGACTGTTCAAGGACGACTGTCGAAACTGGCTTCGTTGGCTGGGCGCCGCGGCGAAACGTGGCGCGATTGGCGCCGTCCTTCTTGTTTTGGATGGTGACCTTTGGAGAATCCGTGGAGAACCATTCTGCGCGGCGAAAGTCGCTCGGGAATTGGCACAAGAGTCGACCCGAGGCAGAGGCGGTGAGATCTTCTCGGTTGCTGCCGTGTTCGCCTGCCAAGAGTATGAATCGTGGTTGATTGCCGGCGTCGAGTCTCTATGCGGGAAACCACTCAAGGATGGCCGCCCCGGGGTCCCCCCAGGCACGCAGCCGCCTGCACAGGACTTGGAGTCGGCGCCTCGCAATGCAAAAGGCTGGCTGAACAACGTGATGGAATCGGGATACAATCCCGTCAGAGATCAAGCGCTACTGACCGAAATGGTCGATCTGGAGTTGCTACGCAAGCGACCGATGAGGTCATTTCGACGCCTCGAATCTGCCGTTCGTGCTCTGGTCAGCGCGCTGCGAGATCAATCGCACGTTGTGAGTCCGCGTTGACGAGGGGGCCGTGGGACTTCGCGGGGCAGGAGTATCGCCTGATGCACCAACACGCGCTCGGCGCGGCGCTCCCGACCCCGCCGAGCCGTCGACCGAAGGTCTCCCCCGGGCGAGGAGAAACCCGCGCTCGACGAAAGTGGCTCGGTCAGGAGACCGTCGCCGCGTAGCCCGACGTGCGCTTGCCGGCACTTCTACAACGTCCACCCCTCCCGGTACGGCGGGTTCATTAGCTCGTTCGCCGCGTCGGAGTTGGTGAACCGAAGCTTCTCGGCGTCCCAGTAGAGCTTCTCCTGGGTGCGGATGGCGATGTTGCCCATGAGGACGACGGCGGCCAGCGGGCCGGCGTGGTCGACGAAGTTGCTGCCGGCGGGGGGGCCGCCTTTGCAGGCGTTGATCCATTCCTGGTAGTGGCCGGGGGAGCGCTCCAGCACTTGGGGCGGCTTGCCGTACTCCTGCATCTTCGACTCGGGCAGGAGCCGGTGGCCGTGGAGCATGCCTCGATCGCCGACGATCAGCGTGCCGTC
>CAZDHR010000396.1:0-6475 GCA_964505295.1 uncultured Planctomycetaceae bacterium | reverse complement strand
CAACCTCCAGCGGCTCGACGGCCCGGTCCGCGGCAACGGCAAGATCATCCAGGAGTTGGAAGGGGCCTTCCGCGGCGCGGGCTGGAACGTGATCAAGGTCGTCTGGGGCTCCGACTGGGACCCACTTCTGGCCAACGACACCGAAGGCGTGCTCGTCCAGCGGATGAACGAGGTGGTCGACGGGCAGTTCCAGAAGTACACGGTCGCTCCCGGCAGCTACACGCGCAAGCACTTCTTCGGCGTCGACCCCCGCCTGGAATCGCTGGTGGCGGACCTAACCGACGAGCAAATCCGGCGGCTCAAGCGGGGCGGCCACGATCCGGTGAAGGTCTACGCCGCGTATCAGGCCGCCTGCGAGCACAAGGGATCGCCCACCGTGATCCTCGCCCAGACGATCAAGGGCTACGGCCTGGGCGAGGCGGGCGAAGGCCGCAACGTGACGCATCAGCAGAAGAAGCTCAACGAGGACGAGCTCCGCCACTTCCGCGACCGGTTCGACATCCCCATCTCCGACGAGCAGATTGCCGAAGCCCCCTTCTACCGCCCGGTCGAAGACAGCCCCGAGATCCAATACTTGCTCGAGCGGCGCCGCGCGTTGGGCGGATTCGTGCCCGGCCGCCGCTCGCCAATGATGAAGCTCAAGCCGCCCAAGTGGGAGGACTACGCCGAGTTCTTCGCCGGCAGCGAAGGGCGCGAGGTCTCGACCACGATGGCGTTCGTGCGTCTCTTGGTCAAGCTGATGCGCGACCGGAACGTGGGCCGGTACATTGTGCCCATCGTGCCTGATGAGTCTCGGACCTTCGGCATGGAGTCCTTCTTCCGGCAGTTCGGCATCTACGCACACACGGGCCAGCTCTACGAGCCGGTCGACGCGGAAACCGTGCTCTACTACAAGGAGGCCAAGGACGGGCAGATCCTGGAAGAGGGGATCACGGAGGCGGGGTCGATGTCGTCGTTCGTCGCCGCCGGAAGCGCCCATTCCAGCCACGGCGTGAACATGATCCCCTTCTTCATCTACTACTCGATGTTCGGCTTCCAACGGATCGGCGACCTCATCTGGGCGGCCGGCGACATGCGGTGCCGCGGCTTTCTGCTGGGCGGCACGGCGGGCCGCACCACGCTGGCCGGCGAGGGGCTGCAGCACCAGGACGGAAACAGCCACCTCAATGCCCTGGCCTTCCCTACCGTCCAGGCCTACGACCCGTGCTACGCCTACGAGATGGCGGTGATCGTGCTCGACGGGCTGCGCCGTATGTTCTACGACGAGGAGGACGTCTTCTACTACATCACCTTGATGAACGAAAACTACGACATGCCGATCCTCCCCATGGCAGCCGAAGGCCCGACGAGTAAGGTCTCCGAGGCGATCTGCCGGGGGATGTACTTGCTCACCCAACGCGACGTGGGGGAAGGGAAGCCCCAGGTACAGCTCCTCGGCAGCGGGGCCATCCTCCGCGAGACGCTCCGCGCCCAGGAGATCCTCGCCGAGTGGTTCCAGGTGGCGAGCAACGTCTACAGCGTGACCAGCTACAAGGCCCTGTACCAGGACGGGCGCGACTGCGAGCGGTGGAACCGGCTGCACCCGGGCGACGAGCCGCGAGTCCCCTACGTCGCCCAGGTGCTTGAGGGCCAGCCCGGGCCGGTCGTGGCGGCGTCGGACTACGTGAGTGCGTTGGACACGTCGATCGCCCCATACGTGCCGGGCCGGTACGTGGTGCTGGGCACCGACGGCTTCGGACGCAGCGAGGCCCGCCGGGAGCTCCGGCGGTTCTTCGAGGTCGACGCCGAGAACATCGCCCTGGCCGCCCTCGGCGAGCTGGCCCGGGAGAAGAAGCTCCCCAAGTCGAAGCTCAAGGGGGCGGTCAAAAAGCTGGGGCTCGACCCGTCGAAGCCGAACCCGATGACGATGTGACGTGAGGAACGATGACGGATGAAGGATGGCCGATGAAGGATGGAGGATGAAGGATTGGGCGACCCGGTTTAGCCGCCGACGGCACGTCGGTGTTGCGCAGCCCGACAAGCGCATAAGACTGTAAAGGCCGACTGAACACGCTCCGGCGAGTTGCCGCCCGCGCTCGGCGGAAACACGGTCGAATCGATGGGGCCAAGCCCCAGTTGGAGAAAATATGCATTACTTGTTGATCGTCGCCTTGTTGGCCGTCTTAATCCTGATCCACGAGCTCGGCCACTTCCTCGCGGCCAAGTGGCTGGGAATCCCCGTGGCGCGGTTTTCCATCGGGTTCGGGCCGAAGCTCTGGGGTTGGACGTGGGGGGAGACGGAATACTGGCTCTCGCCGATCCCGCTCGGCGGCTACGTGCTGCCGGCCGTGGCCAACGAGCGGGAGTTCTTCCAGATCCCCTGGGGCAAGCGCCTGCTGTTTTCGCTGGGCGGGCCGGCGGCGAACCTGGCGCTGCCCATCGTGCTGCTCGTGGGCATGAACGCGGCGGCCGGCGACGTGTCGCTCTACGGGCTTTTGGTGGCCCCGCTCGTGCAGACGGGCGAGGTGTTGGGCCGCCTCGTGGCCGTGCTGCCGCAGTTGTTCGCCCGACCGGAGAGCCTCTCGGGCGTGGTGGGCATCGTGGCCGCTGGCGGCGAGTACCTGGCGTCGGACCTGACCAGGGTCCTCCAGTTCACGATCGTCCTGAGCATCAACTTCGCCGTGTTCAACCTGCTGCCCATCCCCGTACTCGATGGGGGGAAGATTCTGCTGTATCTGTTGGAAAGGGTCTATCCGAAAGCGATTCGACTCTACGTCCCGCTGACGATCCTCGGCCTGATCCTCGTCTTGGGCCTGATCCTCTACGTGACGGCGCTGGACATCGGCCGGATCGTTACGTAGTGGTAGGGTGGGTGCTTGCACCCACGCGTTGGTGATACGTGACAATTCGCGGCGCGGGCGTTCGAGCACGCACCGCGCGATTTCTGACGGCACAGGGATGTCTGTAGCGCGTGCGTGCAAGCATGCATCCTACGGGGCTTCCCGAATGCGCGAGACCCGATCGAAGATGAGCATCGAATTCAAGCTGCCCGAGCTGGGGGAAAACGTGGAGACCGGCGACGTGGTGAGCGTGCTGGTCGCCGAGGGGGACACGATCGAGGCGAACCAGCCGATCTGCGAGCTGGAGACCGACAAGGCGGTCGTGGAGATCCCTTGCCCGCACGCCGGGAAGATCGTCCAGGTCCACTTCCAGAAGGGCGATACGGTCAACGTGGGCCAGACGCTTTTGACCTTGGAAGGCGAAGCGGAGACAGAGCCCGCGGCGGACGAGACGCCGTCGGCCGGCGAAGCGGCCCCCGCGCGAGCCCCGGAGGAATCACCGCCTGCGGAGACGCGCGCCAGTTGCCCCCTCCCCGCCGGCCCGGCCGCACGTCGGCTGGCTCGCCAGCTCGGCGTCGATCTGCGGGGCGTGCAAGGGAGCGGCACGCGGGGCCGGATCACGGTCGACGATGTCCGCGCAGCCGCCGGGCCCGGCGCGGCGACGATCCACGAGCCCGAGACGCCGGCGCCCGCGGCTGCCTCGGCTGCGACGGCCAGCTTGGAGCCGGTCGTGCCGCCGGGCGAGCCGGGCGAGGACGCCTGGGGGCCGGTGCGCCGCGAAAAAATGTCCCGCATCCGACAGACGATCGCCGCCCAGATGAGCCGCTCGGCCAGCACCATCCCCCACGTGACCAACTTCGACGACGCCGACGTGACCGACCTGGAGCAGCTCCGTAAGGGAGTGCCCAAGGGCTACCTCGGCGCGAACGTCAAGCTGACCGCCATGCCCTTCGTGATGAAGGCGGTGGCGATCGCGCTGAGGCGGCATCCGCTGGTCAACGCCACGCTCGACGAGGAGAGCAACGAGATCGTCTACAAGGAGTACGTCCACGTCGGCGTGGCGGTCGATACGCCCCGGGGGCTCGTGGTGCCGGCCATGCGCAACGTCGACCGGATGACGATTCCCGAGATCGCCCGGGCGCTGGCCTCCGTGGCGGAGCGGGCGCGGGCCGTGCAGTTCGCGGTGGAAGACCTGCGCGGCGGCACGTTCACCGTGAGCAACCTCGGCGCGGTCGGCGGCCGGTACAGCACGCCGATCATCAACCACCCGGAGGTCGCCCTGCTGCTACTGGGCCGGTCGCGATGGATGCCGGTGGTTCGCGATGGCAAGATCGAGCCGCGCCTCTTGATGCCGCTAAGCCTCTCCTACGACCACCGCGTCATCGACGGCGCCACGGCGGCGCGGTTCCTCAACGACGTGATCGACATGCTCCAGTCGCCGGGGAGGTTGTTGCTGGCGGAGTGAAGTGTTCAGGGATGGAAGGGTCAAACGATGACAACAGACTGGCTCAATACGCAAGAGAAGGCTGCTCGCACAGCCAAGTGGGCCAATACAATGACGAAATGGCTGGTCAGCAGAACGAAAAGCAGGAGAGCGTGGCAAATGGTCGCGTTCACGGGCCCAAGCGGTGGTGAATCGCGAGGGATCGTAGACCTTCTGGCGATCAGGAAGGACCAGACCACCGAGAAAGCTGGGCTGAAGCGAGGCGATCTGTTCGAGATGATCCTGATCCAGGTAAAGGGTGGCGGTGCCACGTGGCCGTCGAGAACTGACATTGAGCGCCTTCGGAAGGTCGCTCGGTACTACAGGGCTCGCGACGTGGTCCTGGCCGAATGGCGACCCGGGAAGCAGCCAAGTCTATATCGCCTCAGGAAACGCTTGCCGACGTGTTTCTCTCGGAAAGCTGCTTGGATAGCCGTTCCCTCTGCGAAGGATGTTTTCGACTGACCTCTGAATGCTGAACTCCTCATGAATACCCGACTCGCCATAATCGGCGCCGGGCCCGGCGGATACGCGGCCGCCTTTCTGGCCGCGGATCTCGGCATGCAAGTGACGCTCGTCGATCTTCAGCCGCGGCTGGGCGGCGTCTGCCTGTTGCGGGGCTGTATCCCTCGAAGGCCCTGTTGCACGTGGCCAAGGCCATGGCCGAGGCCGAGCACCTGGCCGAGTGGGGCGTCTCCTTCTCAGAGCCCAAGATCGACCTCGACGCGATGCGGGCGCGCAAGGAGAAGGTCATCGCCACGCTCACCGGCGGCTTGAAGCAGTTGGCCAAGAAACGCAAAGTCCAGGTGATCCAGGCGCGGGCCCGCTTCGCCGATTCCGAGACGCTGCGGCTCGACCCGGTCAGCGACAAGCCGCCGGAGGACGACACCCTCCGCTTCGAGCACTGCCTCGTGGCCACCGGCTCGCGGCCCATCACCATCCCCGGGCTCGACCTGCCAACCGATCGCGTGATGAGCTCTACCGGGGCGCTGGAGCTGGCCGACGTGCCCGAGTCGATGCTCGTGGTCGGCGGCGGTTACATCGGCTTGGAACTGGGGAGCGTGTACGCGGCGCTGGGAAGTCGCGTGTCGGTCGTCGAGCTGACCGACGGCCTCCTGCCGGGGGCCGATCGCGACCTGGTCAAGCCGCTCGACAAGCGTTTGCAGCAGGAGTTCCAGGCGATCTGGCTGAACACGAAAGTCGTCACTGCGTTCGAGAAGGGTAAGGCAATCGAAGTCACCTTCGAGGGCAAGGCGGACGAGAAAGTCCGCCGCTTCGACCGCGTGCTGGTCTCCGTGGGACGCCGCCCGAACAGCGACGGGCTGGGGCTGGAAAACACCCGGGTCGAGATCGACGAGCGAGGGTTCGTGGTGGTCGACAACCGGGGCCGGACCACCGACCCGCACGTGCTGGCCATCGGCGACGTGGCCGGCGAGCCGATGCTCGCCCACAAGGCCGCCCATCAGGGCAAGGTCGCCGTGGAGGCGTTGGCCGGCGAGCCGGCGGTGTTCGATCCCCGGGCGATTCCGGCGGTCGTGTTCACCGACCCGGAGATCGCGTGGGCCGGCGTCACGCAGACCGTTGCCGAGAAGGAAGGACGCGAAGTGGCGGTCGCCCAGTTCCCGTGGGCCGCCAGCGGCAGGGCCCAGGCCGTGGGGCGAACCGAGGGGATGACCAAGTGGGTGATCGACCCGGAGAGCGACCGGGTGATCGGCTGCGGGATCGTCGGGCCCGGGGCGGGCGACCTGATCGGCGAGGCGGTGCTGGCCATCGAGATGGGCGCGGCCGTCGGCGACGTGGCCGAGAGCATCCACCCCCACCCCACCTTCTCCGAGACCCTCGCCGTCGCCGCCGAAGTCCACCTCGGCACGGCCACCGACCTTTACCGTCCGAGGCGGAGGAAGTGAGCCGCCGAGTGCCCCAGTCACAGGTGCACACCTCGTGACGAGGCTCTTGGCCGCGAGTCGGTTTAGTGCCTCTTTCGAGCGGTTACGAATCCCCATAACGAGCCTCCTTCCAGACAACACAAGCCCCAACCGAACGTAACCGGTCGGACATATGTCTGGAAGGTAGCCTCGCGGTAGTGTGTTCCCAGGCAGAGCCTGGGAACGAGTGGGAAAGCGAACTTCGCCAACAGCACGTGGACCCACACCGAAATCCCGTGGCGGCCCTT
>CAZDHR010000395.1:0-6487 GCA_964505295.1 uncultured Planctomycetaceae bacterium | reverse complement strand
TCGATCACCCGTCGAGAGATCATGAGCCTGACCAGGGAGTGCGCCGACGTGACGGGCATTCCTTTCGTGATGGACGCCTACCGCGAGGAGGCCGAGGCGATTCTCGACGCGTAAGCGCCGGCGGCAGGTGGCCGCGTGCTCGCCGCCTGCCCAACGCGCTTTTTCATAAGACCGGCCCTGCCGCTTCCATGGTGGGACCGGTTTTCATTTCTTGCCGCGCCCGTCGGCCCCCGCTCCCAGCGTTCCGCGCCGGGAGAGCCTGCCATGCGCCCGTTGCTGGCGGCGCCTCTCCCTGTCGACTATCATGGACGCCCGGCACAAAACCACCTGCACCCAACACGGGAGGATCTCGACCATGCAACACGACAAGACGAACCGGCGAGCGTTCTTGCAGCAGTCGGTCGCCACCGGGACCGCGGCCGGAGCCGCCATCTCCGCGATGACCGCTTCCAGCTACGGCCGGGTCCTGGGCGCGGGCGAGCGGATCCGGCTGGGGCTGATCGGTTGCGGGGGACGGATGAACGGGCTGGTCAACTACGCCAAGGGCGCCGACGAGAACATGACCGTCACCGCGATCTGCGACGTCTGGCAGCAGAAACGCGATCAGTGGGCGGAGAAGATCGACAAGATGTTCGGCGCGAAGCCGCAGCCCTTCGTCGACTACCGCAAGCTGCTCGCCGAGGCCGACGTCGACGCGGTCGTCATCGCCACGCCCGACCATCAGCACTGCGGCCAGACGATCGACGCCGCCCGGGCCGGAAAGCACGTCTACGTCGAGAAGCCGTTCGCCCCGCTGATGGAAAGCCTGGAACCCTTGAACCAGGCGTACGACGTGGTCAACCAGACCGGGATCGTCATCCAGCACGGCACCCAGGGAAGCAGCGCCGAAGAGACGTTCGCCGTGGCGGAGTTCCTCAAATCGGGCAAGCTCGGCAAGGTCTTTCGCATCGAGTCGACGATCAACCACTACGTGCCCTACTGGAATCGCTACAAGGGCCCCGAGCAGGAGCAGGAGACCGACTGGAAGGGCTTCCTCTATGACAAGACGCCCCGGCCGTTCGACGCCGATCAGCACGCCTCGTGGATGGGCTACCAGGACTTCTCCAGCGGCCCGATCGGCGGCTGGATGGCCCACTTCAGCAACTACGTCCACGCGGTGACCGGCTGCGGCTGCCCAAGGGCCGCCACGGCGTTCGGCGGCATCTACGCCCCGACCAGCGACCGGCGCCGCACCGCGCCGGACAACGTCTGCGTGATCCTCGAGTATGCCAAAGGGTTTTACACCCAGTTCGTCACCCACTTCGGCAGCTCGCTCAACAACGAGACCACGTTCTTCATGGCCGAGAAGGGGCTGGTCCAGACACGGTTCGGCCACTGGCCGGGCAACCCCGTCTACTCGAGCAAAGGCGTCGACGACGCGATCCCCGAGACCAAGCTCCTCGACCACGACCCGCCCTATCCCGGCATCGCCCACATGGCCGACTGGTTCGGCTGCATCCGGGAAGGCGGCCAGACCCACGCCAACATGGAGATGGGCTACCGCCAGGGCATTGCCATCGTGATGGGCGACACGGCCGCCCGACTCGGCCGGAAGGTCGTCTTCGACAAGGAGAAACGCGAGGTCCGCCCGGCGTAGTCTCCCACACTCGTTCCCAGGCTCCGCCCGGGAACGCACTAACGCGAGGCTCCGCCTCGCCACGACGGGGATGTCGCTCGCGAGCCTTCGAGTCCCCAGCCATAGCCGTCCATTCGACCCGCGGCGTCGACGACGCGATCCCCGAGACCCGGCACCGACCGTCTACCTCGTGCCCGCCCCGGTCGCATCCGCTTCCATCTCCCCTTCCGTCAACCACTCCAGGCTCGCGCGGAACACGACCATGCTGCTGGCTTTGGCGAAGCCGGGCGCGCCGCGGCCGGTGGCCGTGCTCTTGGCCATGACCAGAATCGTGCCGTCGTGGGCGACGGCGACGGACGAGTAGTCGAACCAGTCGCTCGGGGAGTTGAGCTCTCGGGTGTATGCCCACGTGCGCCCGCCGTCGCGGCTGCCCCGAAGGACGCCGTGGCAGCGGACGTTCTCGTCGGCGTCCGGGTTGGAGAAAAGCACCAGGTCGGCGCCGTCGATCAGCTTCGCCGGGTAGCGGACCATTCCGGCGCAGGTCCCCTGGTTGATCTCGCGGATGGTCGGGTCCGTCCCCTCGCAGCCGAACGTGCGACCCCCGTCGGTGCTTACGGCCGTGCGCCGGCGGTGGTCGCCAAAGTACGCCCGGGCGTTGATGTACACGGCACCATCCAACCGCTCGACGAGACACGCCTCGCCCGTGCCTTGCAGGAACCGGTTGGCTCGACGAATCGTCTGGCCATGGTCGTCGCTGTAGCGGGCCGTGCTGTAGCACTTGGCCTGCCGATCGGGGATGCTCCCGTCGTCGTAGCCGTCGCTTTGGTCGACCGCGCGGGCCGGCCAGAGGAGTCGCCCCTTGGCAGGCCCGTACCGCAGCGTGATGCCGGGCGCGGAGCCGTGCGTGCCGCCTCCCAAGCCGTCTTCGGGCGGGACGATCTTGGGCTTCCAGTCGACCCACGTGGCTCCGTGGTCGTCGCTCTTCAGCCAGCCGCCGCCGCACATGAGCAAGACGGTGCCCGTCGTGCGGTCGACACAGGCGGAGCCCATGTGGAACTTGCCTCCCTCCTTGCGGCGAAGCGTCTCGATCGGCTGCCACGTTCGGCCGTGGTCGAGACTCCGGCGCAGCACGATATGGCACTCGCCGACGTTGTCCCACGGCGACTGCCAACGCTCCTCACAGAACGCCAGCACCGTCCCGTCGCCGGCCACGACCAGGTTGGGGATGTGGTAGTTGGCGTCGCCCCCCTGCTCGAAGACCGTGACCACCGCGGGCGCCAGGGGCCCGGCGCTCGCGGTTCCCAACCGCAGAAGCATCACGACGACGGAGACGGCGACTGCTTGCCCGTGGTTAACGTGCATGGTTCTCTTCCTCCTGCTCGCCCAACATGCTAACGGAGTGCGAGCGGGGCGGCAAGGGAAGCGGTCGTTCCGGGGAAATCGATAGCTCGGAATGGCGCGCCGGAAGCCATACCGCCTTAGTGCTACAGCGCCCATTTGGGTTTCTTGCTTCGCAGACCGAGTCCGGCGCGGGACACTGGGCATCGGACCGTCGGCGCGGCCTGCTCCGCATGGCGTGCGCAAGTCGGCTTCAGCCGACTGGTTTCGGCATCCACTCTGGTACTACAGGGCCTCTTTTGCCCGCGAAATGCGTTTCACCGGGGCTCGCGCTGGGCAAACTTGCGTGCCGGCAGACACAACTTCGGGGGGCTTCCGGAAAGGAAGCCGTACTACTGAGCACCAGCCCACGGTCTTCTCACACGCTCCCCCGCCAACTATGTTGTCGGATACAGGGAGACTGCGGCTGAGCCCGGGCCAGACTCTGGTGCCGCACCCGGCGGCAGAGCATCGCTCCCCAGCACGGCGCGGAACGTTCACGTTGCTCGTTGACAACCCGACGCAAGGAGAACTCGATGATGAAACAAGACGCGCATAGCGAACCGCGGCGGCCGGGAGGTTGTACTCGTCGCGACGTGCTGAAGGCCGGGGGGAGCGTGGCCGCCGTCTCGGCGCTGGCCGGCGTGGGCGTTCCGCCGGTCCACGCGGGCGAGGACAATACGATCCGGCTGGCCCTGATCGGGTGCGGCGGCCGCGGCTGCGGGGCCGTGGCCAATGCCATGAATTCGCCCAACGGGCCGGTGAAGCTGGTCGCCATGGCCGACGTGGTCGAAAGCCGGGTGGCGACGGCGCTAAAGAACCTCAGCAAGGAGTTCACCGACCGGATCGACGTGCCCAAGGACCGGCAGTTCGTCGGGTTCGACGCCTACAGGAAGGCGATCGATTGCCTCGGCCCGAGCGACGTGGCCATGCTGACCAACTTCGCCGCCTTCCGGGCGATGCAATTGGAATACGCCGTCGAGAAGGGCGTGAACGTGTTCATGGAAAAATCGTTCGCGCCCGACGTGCCGGGTCTGCGACGCCTCATCAAGGCGGGCGAGGAGGCCGAGAAGAAGAACGTCAAGATCGCCGCCGGCCTTCAGTGGCGCCATAGCGCCAACCGCCAGGAGCTGATCAAGCGAATCCGCGACGGCGCGCTGGGCGATATCCAGCTCGTCCGGGCGTACCGTGTCCACCCCGTGGGCGTGATGGGCAAGAAACCGGCGGATTACGACGAGCTGCTCTGGCAGATCCGCAACTTCGTTCGGTTCTTCTGGGTCTCCGGCGGACTGTTCGCCGAGATGGATTGTCACCAGGTCGACGAAATTTGCTGGATCAAGGACGCCTGGCCGGTCACGGCGCACGGCATCGGCGGGCGCGCCGCTAACAGCGCCGATCACGGACAGGGCCTCGACTCCTTCTCCATCGAGTGGACCTTCGCCGACGGCACCAAGGGGACCGACGTGGTGCGCTGGCTGGGCGGGCACTGCCACCGCGAGTTTGCCACGTACGTCCACGGAACCAAGTGCGCCGCCCAGTTCAACACGTACGGGCTCGGTCGAGGAGAAACGTCGCGTCTGTACCGGGATCAACGCATCGACAAGGACAACATGGTCTGGGAATCGCCCCCGGAGACGATCACTTCCTGGGACGCCGAGTGGAACGTGCTGTTGGACAGCATCCGCCGCGACAAGCCGCAGAACGAAGCCCGGCGTGCGGCGTACTCGAACGTCGCGACCCTGATGGGCCGGGCGGCCGTCCATTCGGGGAAATTGATCACCTGGGACGAAGCGATGGCTTCCGACTTCCAGTTCTACGCCGATATCGACACCATGGACTACGACACGCCGCCGCCGGTCCAGCCCGACGACGAGGGACGCTACCCGGTGCCGGTCCCCGGGGTGTGGTCGGAAATTTGAGCGTTTTGGCAAATTTCCTCGTTCCCAGGCTCCGCCTGGGAACGCCCTACCGCGAGGCTCCGCCTCACCCCGAAGGGGGCATCTCGCGTGAGCCGGGGGGTTTCTCCGTGTGCACGGAACGGCGACGAGTTGGGCGAGGGAGGACGCGAAGCGTCCTCCCGTGCGCTCCCACGCGAAGCGCGGGAACGATGCGCACTGCGGCTGAGCACTGGTGAGACGCCAGCGCCGCCCCGCGGCTACGGTCCGCCGCCCGACGGAGCTGCGATTTCCACCTTGGCCCCGTGATTATCGCCCAGGAAGACCTCGGCTCGCTTTGGCCCTTCGACGAGCAGCCTTTGGTTTTCGCCCAGCAGGACGTTATCGCGGATCACGATGTCGGCGGCGTCTTCCGGGGCGTCGACGCGGATGGCGGCGATCTGGCTCGATGTGGAGTAGATGAGGTTGTCGCTCACCAGGTAGTCGCGCGTGGGCGAGTCGGTCGGCTCGCCGACGGCCTCGTTGATCGTGACGTTGGCGTTCCAGATATGAGGACGCTCGGGGCCGTTCGGCTTGCGTCCGTTGCGGTCGAACACGTTTCCGGTCACCACCAGCCCGATGCAGTCGGGCGCCCAGAGGCCCTCTCGACCGCTCAGCGAGACGACATTGTCGGCGAACACGCAATTTCGCGCCCCCCGTTCGATCGTGGCCCCTCGCGAGCCGTTTTCCAGCATGACGTTGCCCCGCCCGATGACGCTATCGCAGGTCTCGACGAAGTAGCCGCCCATCTTGGCGCGGTAGATCCGGTTGTCGGTGATCTGCCCGCGGCGACAGCGATAGAAGTGCGTGCCGTCGGAACGGGATCGCTCGAACCGGCAACCGGTGACCATGAAATCCTCGACGTAGTAGAGGGCGACATCGCCCTGGTCTTCGCGCTGGCTTCCCCGCTCCGGCTTCTCCTTCGACAGGTAATCGGCGTACCGCTTGCAGCAGTTTTCGACAATCACGTCGCGGAGCCAAACGTCGCGGATGAGGGCGTCGGGTTCTCCGAACAGGCCGATCCCGTTGCTCGAGAGATCGCGGAACCGCGTGCCCTCGATTCGGATGCGGGCGGATTTGCCCGAGATGTGCACGCCGCGCACGTTGACGCCGTCGGGCCACACGTCATTGCGCCCGAGGATCTCGCCGCCTCGCAGGGCAACGTCGGTGACGTCGCGGCCGGAGAAGAGGGCCCCGTCCTCGCGGCACGCGTCGCTCAGTCGAAACACGGCGCCGTCGAGCACGAGCGTCAATCCCGAGCGAAGCTCCCACCCTTGTTCCGTGGCGGCGTAGCTCATCGGCGGGAACTCGAGCACGCCGCCGGTGCGAGCCGCCTCGTCGATCGCTCGCTGGATCTCGGCCTGGTAGGAGACCGACCCGTCGCGCACGTAGTCGCCGGGCAGGAAATCCGCCACTCGCGTGGGAGACTCGGCGGCCTGGAGGCACGCCATGAGACCGAGCACCAACCATGCGCAAGCGGCCGAGAGGCTCAAGCAACGCGGCGGCAACGTCTTCCGATCGACCATCGGTACGACTCCCGTGTGGACGGTTGGGTTTGCGG
>CAZDHR010000394.1:0-6538 GCA_964505295.1 uncultured Planctomycetaceae bacterium | reverse complement strand
TCCTGGACCGTGCCGTCGTGGATGTGCTCGAAGTTCAGGCCGGCGAAGAAGGGAACGAAGAGGCTCTCGCGCCGCTTGGTGTGTTTGAGCGAAGCGATGCCGCTGTATCCGGCGCGATGGCCGGGCAGCACGTCGTCGTCCGCGGCCCGGTTGTCGACGACGACCGCCTCGACGTCGCCCCGCTCGAGCACCACGTAGGGTTGGTCGGGCACGCGGTAGTCGATCGACGGGTCGGAGAGGGTGGTGCGCTTCGGCGGCTCGGCGGCGAGCGACGCGATGCCCGCCACGACACAGATCGCGGTGGATACCAGAATAGATAATCTCATCATTGCGATCTCCTTCAAGCAAGCGGATTCGCATCCGAGACCGGCAGAGGGCCGTCGCGGCGGCCCCGACCGTGATCCAGAGTAGCCAGTCGACGCGGCGTCTGCAATCGGCTCAGCCTGGGGAAGCTCGCCGCGCTCGGCTTCGGGCTGCACCCGGCAAGGGGTCTGGTGATGTGGCTTGTTTTCCGTTAGTGCCCCTCCTACACTGTGGAGAATCTGCCGATCGTCTTCTTTCGGCCACGCACCTGGAGCGGGAGCGAGAATCGATGGAGCACACCTTCCTGTTTCAAGAGGGCCGGTGGGTCGCCAACGGCAACTACACCGACGCGAAGAACGACCGGCGCCCGGCCACCGGGAGCACGGAGGTCACGCACACCGAGCACGGGTGGATCAACGCGGGGAGCATGATGATGCTCGCCGGCACCGGGCTGGTGACGTTCGAGAACCGGGGGTTCGTGCTCCAAGGGGGCCGGAAGATCGGCGCCTGGGAGCTGGAGCTGCAGAAGGAATGACCGGTTCCGACAAAATCTTGTCGCGATCGGTGCACACGGTAGGGTGGGTCGAGCGAAGCGAGACCCACGCAACGGTGCTCAGGAAGAGCGTGGGGCGACAACTACAATAACGCTCCCAAGATCGCAGTTGACCTTTTTCGGCACGTTTTTCATGAAGGGCCGGTGAACTCCTTCATAAGTATGTCTGCGCCCCACTCTGCCGCTTTGCCGACGACATCCGGGCAGTTCCCGTCTGCTGCTTCCCGAACGTCCTTGCACAACACGCTTCCGTATTCCTCGCTGAAGCGCTGCCGGATTCTTCGGGCCAGTTCATGTGCCAGGGAAGCACTCTGCTCGTTCGCTTCATCGCCCGTGTTGGCTCCACACAAGTACCCGATGACCAAAAGGCACCCAGTAAACGCCCCGCAACTGTGCGAGCCGGTCGGGGTGGTCTCCGCGTCCAGGCAAGTGCCTGCTCGTCGCAAGCCATCGTCGACGGGCACAAACGGGACAGCGTCTTGGAGCGCGGCAACCGTCCATCGCGCACAGCCACCATAAAGCTTCTGGTAGGAGATCATAGACGTTCGATGTCTTGATGGCTCAGTCCGCTCGGCCGCGTGTGCTAGTCCGCACTCTCTGCTTCGGCTCCTGCACGGAGGGACATTCGGCCCGCGTGTCGCAACACGCTGACACTCGTCCCCAGAACCACCAAAGCAACGGCCAAATCGAAAATGCTGTAGGAGTAGCGAGTCACCAGGTCAAGCCCCGGTAGCTTCAGGAACATCAACGCTCCCGCCACACAGGCCAACACCAGCGAGATCAACAGCTCACTGCCTGCCAGCGAACCCAACCACGACCGTTTTGAGGGGTTTCCGGACACTCGGCCTTTCAGTTCCCACAGTAAGGCGACGAGTCCGACAATCAGGACGGCCACCGCAATTAGGAAATGGTTGCTGTCCAGCCAGAATCTCGTGGGAAGCATGTACTCCATGAGCCGAGGTCGCCAGAGCAGCATCACGGCAGCGACGCCAGCGAGTATGGCAACGACGGGAGGCAGCAGCCTGATCGCGGCTGGAACCGGTCGGGGCTCAAATACCCACCTAAGTGCCGCGCCGCCCGCCGCTGCCACGATCCCCAGACACAGGACGACGATCATCGCATAGGTGATGGGCTTCAAATAGCCTTCCCGCCAAGCGCTCATCCTTACCGCAGGCAGCGAGAGCCCTAGGAGCCGATACTGCGGCTGGGTGACCGGCTGGGCATTCTTGTTGAAGAGGTACTTCACATTGCTGGCGAAGAAAAAGTCCGAGTCGGGGTGGTGGCAATCGGTACAACCGTTTACTCCGAGGGCTGCATTGGCCGGCAACACGTCGTGGTTGTACTTGTGGACGTTGGCGTAGGGTGACGCTTCCCACGGATGCATGTCCAAGGTGCGGAATTCCGTGCCGGAAGTGTACACGCGGTCGTCCATCACCCAGACGACTCGTTTGCCTTTCATGGGGTAGTTGGTATCCGCCAGCATTTGGGTAACCGATTGAATCAGCGCATCGATTTCCTCCGGGCGGTTGACTTCGGGCACGCCATCCCCGTTGTCGTCGCCGATCTTGGACAGATCCGGATACTTCGTGGCGTCGGCCTTGTGCGTCATCCACATCTTGTAGATGTGGGCCATCTTCGGCTGCATGAGCGCCGTTTCGCCTTCCACCTCGATTCCAGGCCACGCGCTGTGAATTCGGTTGACGGGATAGATCTTCCCTTTGTAGCGGGCGAGCACCGGGCGGAAGGGATCCGTGGCCTTATCGTCGTAGCCCATCATCTCCAAGTCGCCGTAATGATTCCAGTACTTCCCGTCCGGCCCGTAGAACGTCCAGAGGTGTTTGCCCTTAGTAGGAATCTTCGTGCCCGGGTTGAACACGTCGCCCGCTTGCACCAGAGCCGCTTTCACCGGCCGCTCAGGAATGTGGCACGTCTGGCAGGCGATCTCCTCCAAGTGCAGCGGAGGAAGCCAACGGTGCTTGGCGATCGGGGCCCCCAGATACCCCGTCTCATGACAGTCCACACAATCGCGGCAGGTATCGTCCAAGTCGTCCCGCACACATCCGCCGGGGTCGTCTCCTTTGCCAAACTGGTGCTCCTCGCGGCCGGCGATCCGGGGGTCGGTGGCGGAACTGCCCGCGGGGTGGCAGTCGACGCACTTCAACCCCGCGCGGAGGTGCACGTCGGTGCGCGGGCGGAAATTTGCTCCCCGTTTCTTCCACCCGGGCTTGGCATGGCAGCTCAGGCAGACCTCGTTGCGGGGCTCGCGGACGATGTGCGGCTCGACCGTACCGTCGGCGTTGAAAAGTTCCTTGTTGTACGTCAGCTCGATTGGCTTGTTCTCTGAGACCGATCCGGTCACCTTGGCGAACCCTGCTCCGCCGGTGGCCGCCCAGCGGAAGTTCCATGCCCCGAGCTGCTTCTTCCGTTCCGAGGTGCTGTACTCGGGCAGATGGCACAGCAGGCAGTCGGCCTCCATCACGCCTGTCTCGCTCCACCGGGCTTTGTAGTAGTCTCCGTCAAATTGGTTGTCCCCGCCGGAAGTAAGGCCACTCGCGGGGTCGTTCATCCACAGATCGTAACGTTTTCCATCCCGGTCATACTCGGCCGACCCGCCGCCTGGATGACACGCACCGCATGGCATGGTGAAGAACTTGAAGGAGGTCATGTCCATCATCGCCGGTGACGTGTTCTTTTTCGGCGAGAGGTAAAGGTACAGGGGAGCGGGGGAGCACCAGGTGCCGCCGTAGTTACCCGGCGTCGATGCCCAGAGGCAGCGAGCCTTCTGGTCGGCGGTCGGCTCTTCTCCCTTTCCCTGCATAAAGTGATAGCCCTGGGTGATCTTGTCGTAGTCGTGGCACTGGCCGCACGTCTGCTTGGGCGAATACGGCTTGTCGGCGTTCTCGCCTGCCACCGGATTGATGACGTTCCCCTCTTCGTCCCGCAGATGGAACGGCGGGCAGACTCCCCAGGGCGGCGTTTGCTCGCGGGTGGCCGCCGGTTCGGCTTCCCTGGAACCGGGCGATTGCTGGCCCCTCGCCGTCAGTCCGGAGAGAACGAGGGCCACGGCGAGGCCGGCCTCGGCAAATCTGAATACCCCAGTCGTCGTTGAGACGTACATGATCAGCTACCCGTGGGGCTTTTCTGTCTATTTGGCAAGATACGCAAGGATTTCCCCAAAAAAAGAGAGAGAATCCCGCGCTGGCGGTCCTCTCACGTCAACACGTCCTGGCGGTCTCGGGCGCTGGCTCGGAGCACCGACTCCACGCACTCGAAGAATTTCCGGATGCACTTCACGCGGAGCCGGTAGTACACGGTGGTCCCCCGTTTCTCGCTCTCCACGATTCCGGCATTCCTCAGGACCGTCAAGTGCCGTGACACGGTCGACAAATCGGTCCCGACCAGCTCGGTTAATTCGCACACGCATCGCTCGCTGTGTTCGGTCAACTCGTCCACGATCATCAGCCGGGCCGGATGTGCCAGGGCCTTGACAATCGCCGCCCGGGCCTCGTACTTTGCTCGATTCTTGTCGCCCATAACTCGTGGCCTATTGTCTTTCGCGCCAGCCCCAGCCTCAGCCGACTGAGCTTGTAAGATGCTCCGTCCGCACAATTCCCCGTTGGGTCTAAAGGTTGCACCGTCATGATGGGCCACGCCAGGCCGCGTGGGCACCGGCTGCAATCTACCGTGACAAGCGTTGCCCTTCCACTCGCGGCCGTCCAGTTGCGCAGACCTCGTCTCCAACCCGCGGCCGGACGGCTTGGCCTTATTTGGCATTATTGGCAAAATACGCAAGGATGTCAACACGCTTTGCATTTTCGCGGCTTACTTGCACCCCTGCCCCTCTGGGGCGGGGCTTCTGTCTCGCCCACGATATGCTTTGCGTGGCTGGAATTCCGGCTGCCCCCTTCGATCCCGTGGGAGCGGGCCGGTTAGAGTCTTAGTCTGTAGGATGCGCGCGCCGTGCGCGCATCTTGTACAGTGGTTTGTTCAGTAACCCTTTTTGGTTGTGGCCGGAGGCCGCGTTAAGACTGAAGGCAGTCAAGCGCTTGACGTGGTGGCGCGGAAACTGCCGATGAAAAGAAGGGGTGCAGACTCGTTTCTACGTACTGGAAAACAAGGGTTCTTTGACGGGCACCGCCCTCGGAGATGCAAAACACGTGCGGTTTCGAGGGTATTCCAGTCAGATTGTCGAGCAAGTTTCCTGAAAACTGAAAGTGTGGGGGCTTTGCGTGGGCTGGCGAACGTAGAAACGAGCCCGCACCCAAAAGAAGGGCTGGACAGTTCAACTGCCGAATCCCGAAACTGGCATTTGACGAATGGTTGGCGCGAGTCTAAGTACATCGACCCTGATCGTAGCGTTCCTTTGCTGTTCGCTCGCGCCGCCGTTGCGTGCCGCAGAGCCTGATGCTTCCAGTGCGCAGTCTCCTGTGAAGGAAGCATGGGAGAAGTCGGCCGAAGAAATGGTCACCGATGCAGCAAAGCCGCATTGGAGCGACATCCTCAAGGACCGCCCCATCGGTTGCTGGCGCCTCGACGTGGGCGGTAGCCTGCGAGAGCGTTTCGAGTATCAGGATGATTTCAACATCAAGCGATACGCCGATCCGGTATTCGCAAGCGACGGCTTCGTTTTGCAGCGATTCCGGTTGGATTTCAATCTTCGTTACCGAGAGAACTCGCGATTCTACCTTCAACTTCAGGATGCGCGCCCATTTGGCATCAATTTCAGCAGGGACGACTTCACCTTGGGCTGTCCGTACTGGAACTACATGGATTTGCGGCAGGCGTATATCGAGCGGCTGCCTGGGGAGTCTTCACCCCTGGGATTCAAAGTCGGGCGGCAGGCCATTTTCTACCGCGACACCCGCGTGTGGGGACCGGGAGAGTGGGGCAACGTCGGCCGTTACACGTGGGATGCGGCCAAACTGATTCTCGACGTTCCAGCCGCACAGGTCGACTTCATTTTCGGCGATCGTATCAAGTACGATCCCGACAGTTTCGACGGCGACCATTACCAGTTCCACGCCTACGGTGTCTACGCCATGCTCAAGAAGCTTCCCTTCGAGCTCGACCTTTTCTACATCAAGAAAGAGTCGCACGGCAATTACGTGATCAGTACGGATGGCGACACGGTATATCTCGATATCAGCACGTTTGGCTTCTACCTCGACGGCGAGTTTCGCAAGAAATGGGATTACGGCGGAACGTTTGCCCACACTTTTGGTGAGCGCGACGGCGCCACTGTGGAGGCCTA
The DNA here is from genome assembly GCA_964505295.1 of uncultured Planctomycetaceae bacterium. Lineage (GTDB taxonomy): Bacteria > Planctomycetota > Planctomycetia > Pirellulales > Thermoguttaceae > DATKZH01. The sequence goes on along the minus strand of CAZDHR010000394.1, from coordinate 431 downwards.
TGGCGCCAACGCGCGGCTGGGCTACACCTTCGACGTACCATGGCAGTTAAGAATCGGTGGGGAGTTTTCCTACGGCTCCGGCGACCCCGACCCCGGCAGCGGACGCTATCGCACGTTCGACGGGCTGTTCGGCGCCATCGACAGCAAGTACGGATGGATGAACATTTTCGCTTGGAGGAACCTTCAGGACTACCAGATGACGGTCAGCGCCAAAGCCACCGATGCAATCGACGTGCTCCTCGATTATCATTTCTTTCCCCTCGACAAGGCCCGGGACGCCTGGTACTACGGCAACGGCCGACCGCAACGGCACGACCCCACGGGTGCGGCAGGCACAGAATTGGGCCATGAAATCGACTTGATCGTGAAGTACAAACTGACTTTCCGCACTTCTCGGCCGAATTTATTCCGATTTTCTCTACCACATCCTG
>CAZDHR010000393.1:0-6539 GCA_964505295.1 uncultured Planctomycetaceae bacterium | reverse complement strand
GGATGAAGGATGAAGGATGAAGGATGAAGGATGAAGGATGAAGGATGAATCGTTGCGGGGGTGGTGAGCTTGGCCGAGTCGCCGGGATCGACTTCGGGACGGTGCGGATCGGGATCGCGATTAGCGATCCGGGACGGACGATCGCCAGTCCGTACGAGAACTACACGCGACGTGGCGCGGAGCAAGACGCCCGGCGGTTCGATCGCCTGGTGGCCGAGGAGGAAGTGACCCTGTTTGTGGTGGGGCTCCCCGTGCATCTCGACGGCCGAGAGAGCCAGAAATCGGCCGAAGCCCGCCGGTTCGGGCAGTGGCTCTCCGAGGTGACCGGGGTGCCGGTGGTCTACTTCGACGAGCGGTTCACCAGCGTCCAGGCGGAGCAGCTCTTGCTCGACGCCCAGATGACCAGCAAGCGTCGCAAGAAGCGTCTCGACATGCTCTCCGCGCAGATCATGCTCAGCGCGTATCTGGAGTCGCAAGCGTCGGGCGATGAGAACCCGGGGCCGCTCGACGATTGACCGCGGCACCGCCGGGGGCCGACTGGTTCTACCGCCTGTACCTTTTGTGCGGGATATTCACTTAATGCGCTTGGCGACGCGTGCCGATGCAGATAGTAGCCGACCCGGAACGCCGACGCGCGACCAGCCGTTTGGGGGGTGGTTGTGCGCAGTCGAGAAACCAGACACGCCTTCGAGAAGGGGGGAAGTTCATGATTCGCCGGATGATCCTCGTGCTGCTCTGTGCAGCCGCGATCGTGGCCGTGATAACCGTCTCCGACGCCCAGGCCCAGCAAGCCTTCGGACGCCAGTGGGGTCGCAGCTACAGCACCCAGGACTGGAACCGCTTCTACCACTACCCCTACGTCTACTATCCCCAGAACTTCTGGGGAACCGACTACTACCGTAGCTCCGAGGACTTGTACTACCGCTATCCGCCCGAGATGCGGATCCCCGTCTACAACAAGAAGTGGCACAACTACTACCCGCAAGATCGGCGGTACCACAAGGGCCATCACTTCATGCTCGACGTGTTTTAGGCGTCGACCGCGGGCACCGCTCGTTTCACTCCAGCCCTTGGCGGCAGAACCGGTACAGGATCTCCGCCGCCTGCTCGAGTTGGTCCAAGGGGAGCCACTCGTCCTCGGTGTGGGCCTGCTCGATCGAGCCGGGACCGAAGACCACCGTGGGAATCCCGGCCGCTGAGATGAATGCGGCGTCGGTCGCATAGGGCACCCCGACTTGGCGACAGCCGCCGACCACTTGCGTCGCCACGGCGGCAAGCCGATCGGCCAGCGGTTTGTTCTCCTCGTCGGAGAGCGCTAGCCCTTGCATGTAGGGCGGATCGTGCTCAAGCGGAAAGCCGAAGTCGGCGTCGTCGGCAAGGTGATCGATCAAGTGTTGACGGGCCGCCTGGGGGGCTTCGCCCGGGGGAAGCCGGCGGTCGATCTCGATCGTGCACTGGGCGGGGATCGTGTTCACGCTGATCCCCCCCCGGATCGTGCCCACGCTCATCGTGGCCGGCCCGCAGAGCCGGTGGGAGCCCAGGGTACCGACGATCTCCTTCTGATAGCGCTCGATCGCCGACAGCACCCGGGCCATCTTGTAGATGGCATTGTCGCCGGCCTTGGGCTGGGCACTGTGTCCGGCACGACCGCGTGCGTGGCACCGCCACCGCACGACACCCTTGTGGGCGACCACCACGTCCATGTCGGTAGGCTCGGCGATGACGGCGGCGTCGGGCCGGCGGGGGATCATCTCGCCCGGCCCTCCCCCGAGCGATTCGGCCAAGCGGCTGGCGCCCGAGAAGCCATACTCCTCGTTGACGGTGCAGGCCATCACGATGGTGGGCATGCCCGCGGGGCGCTCCTTGGCCAGTCGAGCGATCGCCCCCAGCATGGCGGCCATCCCGCCCTTGACGTCGCAAGCCCCTCGGCCATACAGCCGGCCGCCGCGAACCGTGGGCGTCCACGGCTCGATCGTCATCCCGCCGACCGGCACAGTATCCTGGTGGACCCCGAGCAAGAGCAGCCCCCCTCCTCTCTCGGCCGGCACGTCACCGTCGAGGCGTGCGATGAGGTTGTCCCTGCCGGGCAGGGCTTCCAGCCGTTGGTGAGGGAGTCCGAGCCGCCGAAACCATGATTCGAGGTGATCGGCGAGCCTCGCTTCACCGAATTCGGGTCCCGTGTCCGGCCCTCCCATCGGATTGACACTCGGAATCGCCACCAACTCGCTGAGCGTCTCGACCAGGTTGAGCTTCACGGCACTCCTCTTCACAGCCAATGGGGAAATCGTGGCCCGGGCTTGAACCGCGCCGGCGGATCGCTATTGTAATGGGGGGTCGGTGGGGAACCAACCGGCTCAACCACCCTTGTGGGGGGGTGTGGCCTTGGCGTAAATACGCCGTTGGTTTTGTGACGATTTACCTCACTAGCGGGGTTGAGCATTGGGAGTCGCTCAAGCATAATTGACCGCGTGTGAGGGGTTCCCCTCGCACGTTTGCCCTTCGTAGGTCCCTGCCCCGCCTACGAAGGGCTGTTTTTTGCGCACGCGATGGAGATCGCGTTCCAGGTTGGGCGGGCTTTTGGGCAGGGCCGGTCTCAGACAGTTCGGCTGGGGTTGTCAACCCGACGGTCGATCGTTGCCCGGAGCCTTTTCGGCCTTCGCCGGCCGAAATCGCAGGAGAACCGCAACGCGGCCGAAAGACGGCCCTTTCTCGCGGGGGTATAGATGGCGGAGCCCGCGGCGGTGCAGTTCGAGCGGGTGCGGGGGGAGGACGGGTGGACCGCCGCATGAAGAAAATAGCCGCCGTCCCGGCCTGCCCCACATCCGGGAGGCGGCATTGGCCCGTTGGTTGGCATGTGTTATATCAAACTGGGGTGACACATGGTTGTCACGCCGGCCGAGATGCCGTCTCGGAAAATTGCGAGATCTTTCCAGATCCCGGGGGCACGCATGGCCCGATCGCGAACCATCGCCGGCGAGTTGGCCAAGCTGCTGAATTCGGCGGCCCAGCCGATCTACGTGCTCGACGACGACCAGACGCTGGTCTTCTGCAACAAGGCCTGCTTGGAGTGGGTGGGCCGGACCGCCGAGCAACTGCACGGGCGGCGGTGCGCGTACCACTCGAGTCCCGAAACGACCGGTCCTGACGCCGTGGCGGCCGGGCTGTGCCCGTCGCCGGAAGTGCTGGCCGGGCGGGACACCTCCGGCACGGTCGCCTGTGTGGACGCGGCGGGGCGGCTCCGCCGACGCCGGGCACGGTTCGTCCCCCTCGGCGGGAGCCCCGCTGACACCATCGGACTAATCGTTCTCGTCGATACCGAAGACCTCCCGGACGCGGGCGAGGAGATGGGCGGCCCCCCGACCGACCAGACCGAGGCGGCCTGGCTGCACGACCAGATCCGCGCCTTGCGACATCAGGCGGCCGAGCGCGTCCGCGTCGATCGGCTCGTGGGCGAGACCCCCGCGACGCGACGAGCCCGGGCGCAGGTCGTGTTGGCTAGCCGGAATCGCGCCAGCGTGCTCGTCGTCGGCCCCACGGGCAGCGGACGTCAGCACGTGGCCGAAGCGATCCACTACGCGGCCCGTTCGGCCACGCCGGGCTCGTTGATCCCGCTGGCCTGTTCGGTCCTGGGCGCCGACTTGATCCGTTCGACGGTCGCCGCACTGGCGTCCCGGCGCCCGCCGCCCGGCGAGGTCGGCGGCACGCTGTTGCTGAACGAAGCCGATCAGATCCCTCCGGAAGTCCAGGCGGAGATGGCCAAGGCGTTCTCCGCCAAGTCGTTCCCGATGCGATTGATCGCCACGGCCCGGCGGTCGCTCGATGATCTGGCGCGAGGCGGGAAGTACCGGGCGGACCTGGCCTCGGTTCTGAGCACCATCGTGATCGAGCTGGCGCCCTTGGCCGAGCGACGCGGCGATCTGCCGCTTCTGGCCCAACTGTTCCTGGAAGATGCCAACGCGCGAGGCACGAAGCAGCTCGCCGGCTTCTCGCCCGAGGCGTTGGACCGCCTGGACGGCTATGCATGGCCGGGCAACCTCGACGAATTGGCCCAGATGGTCGCCGAGGCCCACCAGCGCGCGGAAGGTGCCCGGATCGAAGTGGGCGACCTCCCGGAGCGAATCCATCTGGCCGCCTACGCCGCGGCGCATCCTCGGCGGCCGGAGGAAACCATCGTGCTGGACGAGTTCCTGGGCCGGATCGAACGGGAGCTGATCCAACGCGCGGTGGCGCAGGCCAAGGGGAACAAGACGAAAGCCGCCAAGCTGCTGGGCATGACTCGGCCCCGGCTCTATCGCCGGCTGGTGCAACTCGGTCTGGAGGAAGACTCGCCCGAGAACTCGGGGGAGGGGCCTCCGGAATTATCTTCCTGAACGACTTACGCCGGCCCGTGTGGTCGGTCGCCCGACGATGACGACGACGCTCGACCCAACTTCATCCGACCGCCCGCCGTCTGAGCGGGCCGGCTTGGCCCGTCTGATCGTCTGCGAGCGTGAGGGGGAATGGGCTGTCGGTTTGCGACGGGAGCTGCCCGCGCCGGGCGTCCGCGTCGACGAGACCCGAAGCCTGCCCGAGTGCTGGGCGATGCTCGCCCGCTGGCCGGCCAGTCTGCTGGTGGTCGAGCTGACTCGCTGGAACGCCCGGGCACTGATCGAGCGGATGGCGTCGCTGGGGCGGGAGTACCCGTTGGCCCGAATCGCCGTAGTGGCCGAGCGGAATCTGGCTTCGTGCGAGTGGCTGGTGCGGGAGGCGGGGGCGGTCCACTTCCTCGTATCCCCTCGCCGGTTGGGGCCGCTCGCGCGTTTGGCCGTGCGACATCTCGACGCGGCCCCACGTCCGGAGCGCACCCTCACCGAGCGGATTTGGGAGCGGCTGCCGTGGGGCGCCGGGCCAGGATGAATGGGGAATCGATGGATAATGATTCCGCTTCACTCGGGTTGTGAGGCTGGTAGCGGCTCCCACGTTGGAACGGGGGAGGGCCTGCGGAGAATCGCGAACGGTGCAACCGGAAAAAACGTACAGGTCCTAGACAGATTGCCCAGTCGATGTCGATGCACTCTTTGAACTTCCGCCGAAACGTCGTGGCCACGGGCTCAGCGCGGGTCTGCCGATCTGGCTGAGATGCGAGAGTGCGAGGTCTTCCGTGCTACCATTTGGGGAGACCTTCGGTCAGGATTGTGCGGGGGCAGGAGACCCTCGCACAGCGCGTGTGGCACTGTGCGGGGGCAGGAGACGTTGGCATAGCGTTTTGGACTGTGCGGGGTCGGAAGGCCCTCGCACGGCGCGAGTGACCCTCGCACTACGTGTTCTTCCCCGATAATCGGCGAACTTCCTGGGAGATCGTGCTCATGGAATTCAACCATCGTGGCTCGCGAGACCGCCGAATCCGGCCCGACGAGCTTCCCTGGGACCGGATCCTGCTCGTCGCGCCGCTGGTGATCGTGGTGATCATGGTCGCGCTTCTGGCTTACGGCAGCGTGTACCGGGTCGAGGCGCACGAGCGGGCGGTGGTGATGCGGTTTGGCAGGTTTCAGGAGCCGATCGTTGAGCCCGGGCTCCACTTTCGCATCCCCCTGGTCGACACGGTGCTGTACGCAAACGTGCAGGAGCAAGGTCTGCGCCTGCCTTCCGGCACCGAGCGCGGCCGACCGTTCGAAGCCAAAGCGAACGAAGATGAGACCCTGATGCTCACCGCGGATCTGAACGCGGCGGCCGTGGAATGGACGATCCAGTGGCAAGTGACCGACCCGGACAAGTTCCTCTTCCGCTTCTACCGGGATGACGATCCCAAGTACGCCGAAAGCGTGATCAAGACCGTAGCCCAGACGGTGATGAATCGGCTCGTGGGCGATTACTCGATCGACCAGGTGCTCACGCAGAAGACGGAAGAGCTGGAACAGGGAGCCCTTGAGGCCACGCGAAACATGCTCGCTCGGTACGACTGCGGAGTGCAGGTTCGCGACATCCAGATGCAGCGGGTGAGGCCTCCCGAGAAGGTGCGGCCGGCGTTCGAGCAGGTCAACGCCTCGATCCAGAAGCGGGAACAGTTGGAGTACGAGGGAGAAAAAGAGCGAAACCGCCTCGTGCCCCAAGCCGAAGCCGAGAAGGACAAGCTCATCCGCGAGGCCGAGGGCTACCGAGAACGTCGCCTGGCGGAGGCCAGGGGGGAGATCGACGCGCTGTTGGCCAAGTTCGAGGAGTATCAGGCGGCCCCCGAGGAAACTCGCCAGCGACTGTACATCGAGGCCATGGAGGAGGTCTTCGGGACGGTGGAGTCGACGGTGATCGTCGACGCCGACCTGCAAGGGAAGATGCTGCCCCTGTTGCCGCTAGATCAAGGAGCCCGGCCATGAGTAACAGACAACGTCTTTTCCTGATTGTGGTGATCGCCGTCTTGTTGCTCGCCGTCCCGCTGGGTCGGAGTATCATGTTCACGGTCAACGAGCGGGAGTTGGCCGTGGTCCTGCGATTCGGCGAGCCCATCGTCGATTACACGGAGCCGGGGCTGAAGTTCAAGATGCCTTTGATCGACGAGGTCCGGC
>CAZDHR010000392.1:0-6548 GCA_964505295.1 uncultured Planctomycetaceae bacterium | reverse complement strand
GCGCTTCGCTCGAGACGAAGCGATCCACGATGTCGGCCACGACCCGGTGCATTTCGGGCGTATGGTACACGGTGAGCGTCCGCGGGTTGGCGTTGAGGACGGCCACCGGCCCGCAATTCCACGCCTCGTAGCCGGTCTCGCGGAGAAGCCAGTCGACGATCGCCTGCTCCGGGTGATTGGTGGACGCGACCCGGAGGGTGTAGGGGCTGATATCGTACTCGCGCCAGAGTTGCCCGTGCTTGTTCGGCAACTGCCCGGTCCCCGCGCTCACCTTGGCGAGGGGGCGGCGAGGGGCGCTGTCGTCCGGGTCGGATCCCGGTGGAAGGGCGCCGGTTGTCTGGCCGGGCGACGCGGCCCGGCCGGACGTTGGGGCAGGCGAACCGGGGCCGGCGGTTGGCCCAAGCGTCTGGGCCGTGCCGCTGTTCTTGCCGGCGGCCGTGGGGGGCCCCCAGTCGGCAGACGAGCCGTTCTGGGCATGCGCAGCCGTAACTTGGCCCCAAACGGAGCCGGCGGCAACAAGAAACGCGGCCGCCACAGGCAATGCTCTTGCCAACATGCTTCAGCCTCCTTGCCGAAGTGCGCGCAGTTTTAGTGGGTCGGAGGCGGGCAGTATAGGGACGCGGGCCATCTGAGGCAATATCGGCAGAGCAATGGACAGCGAGTCACGAGAGACGTGGCGAAGTGTGGAAGATGGGAGTTCTGTGAAAGGCCCGTAATCGCCAAGCCGGGCCTGATCAAGTCCGGCTGTTGGCCAACGTCGCGACGACGATCGAGGCATTGTGCCCGCCGAAGCCGAAGCTGTTGGACATCGCCACGGAGACCTTGCGCTGGCGGGGCTCGTTGGGCGTGTAGTCGAGGTCGCAGTGCGGGTCCGGAGTCTGGTAGTTGATCGTCGGGGGAACGACCCCCCGTTGCATGGCGAGCATCGCAAGCACCAGCTCGACGCCCCCGCTGGCCCCCAACAGGTGGCCGAGCTGGCTCTTGGTGCTGGAGATGGCCACCTTCGGGGCGTGTTCCTTGAAGACGGTCTTGACGGCGGTCGTCTCGGCCTGATCGCCGAGTTGGGTGCTCGTGCCGTGGGCGTTGATGTAGTCGACCTCGGACGGGTCGAGCTGGGCATCCTGGAGTGCGAGCGTCATGGCCCGGGCTGCGCCGACGCCGTCTTTGTCCGGCTGCGTGATATGGCTGCCATCGGCGGTGGCGCCGCACCCGAGCACTTCGGCATAGATGCGTGCGCCGCGAGCTTTGGCGAACTCCAGCTCTTCGAGGACGAGGATGCCGGCCCCTTCGCTGAGCACGAAGCCGTCGCGATCAGCGTCGAAGGGGCGGCTGGCGGCGGCCGGATCGTCGTTTCGCTGCGAAAGGGCCCGCATCGAGCTGAACGCCGCCATGCCCAGGGGAGTGACCGCCGCTTCGCTTCCGCCGGTGATCATGACGTCGGCGTCCGCAATGCGGATGGCGCGGAAGGCATTGCCGATGGCGTGCGAGGCGCTGGCACAGGCCGTGACGACCGCGGCATTCGGCCCCTGAAGGCCGAAATGGATGGAGACGTGCCCACAGGCGGCGTTGGCCATCATCTTGGGGACGGTGAAGGCGGAGACCTTGGCGGGCCCCCTGTCTAGCATTCGCGTATGCTGGATTTCGATCTCCCGCAGTCCACCGACGCCCGATCCCAAGATCACGCCGCAACGGCGGACGTCTCGCTTGGAGAAATCGATGCCCGCGTCCTTGACGGCCTTCATCGCCCCCACGATGGCGAACTGGGCGAAGCGATCGAGGCGCTTGGCGTCCTTGGAGGGGAGGTAGCCGTCCGTGGACCAATCGCGGATCTCTCCGCCGATCTGCGACCGGAAGTGAGAGACATCGAACCGTTCGATTCGGTGGATGCCACTCTCCCCGTTGCAGACGCGAGTCCACAGGTCTTCCACTTGGCAGCTTAGGGAAGTGATCGCCCCAAGCCCGGTTACGACGACGCGACGTTTCATGGAAGCTATTCGGAATCCTGGTCCTGGCTACCGGTTGCGCTGATGGCGGCCTCGATGTGATCGATGGCCTGTCCGACGGTCTGGATCTTCTCGGCTGCGTCGTCGGGAATGTTGATGTCGAACTCCTCCTCGAGTTCCATCACCAATTCCACCGTGTCCAGCGAGTCAGCTCCCAGGTCGTTGACGAAAGAGGTCTCGCGGGATATCTGGTCCTTGTTGACACCCAACTGCTCGCCAACAATCTCAATCACTCGTTCTTCGACTGAGGCCACCTTGACCATCCTCCTGATAAGCACACTTCTTATGGGGGGCGAACCCGCCCCCCGCGACACGTCGTCTCGACGGATTACGCCCTAGACGGTCCAAATAGTACACCTTGCCTGATTTCCTGGCAACCCACCAAAAATAGCGACTTCTCACCTCCGTGTCCATATCTTCATGCGCGTGTTCTGGGGAAGGCTAGGCAGCCTGCACGCGGGGTATTCGCGGGCTTCTTTCGCGGCGGATCCGGCTCGGACCGCCCACCGTGCAGGTGGCGAACGCACACGGCCGGAAACTGGGCGACGGGGGCCCTGCCGCGAGGCGAGCCGGAGAGGCACGCGCCTACCCGGTCAGTCCTCCATCGACCACAAGGACGTGCCCGGTGATGAACCCGGCGGCGTCACTGGCCAAGAACAGCACGGCGTCGGCCACGTCCTGCGGGTCGCCGAACCGACCCAACGGGGTCTGCTTCTTAATCTCCTCGCGGATTTCCTCCCCCAAGGCGGCGGTCATCTCGGTGGCGATGAACCCGGGCGCCACCGCGTTGACGGTGATGTTCCGTCCGGCCAACTCGCGGGCGACAGAGCGGGTCAGCCCGATCACACCGGCCTTGGAGGCCGAGTAGTTGGCCTGTCCGGGGTTGCCCATCATCCCCGAGACGCTGGCCATGTTGATAATCCGCCCCCGGCGCCCTTTCATCATCGGCTTGGCGGCCGCCCGGGTGAACAGGAACGTGCCGCGGAGATTAACGTTGATCACGGCGTCGAACTGGTCGTCCTTCATTCGCAGGACGACGTTGTCGCGCGTGATGCCGGCGTTGTTGACGAGGATCTGGAGCCCGCCCCACTCCTTGACCACGGCCTTGACCGCTTCGTCCACCTGCCGGCTGTCGGTCACGTCGCAGGGGAAAGCCTCGGCCGTGCCTCCGGCGGCCCGGACGCGTTTGACGGTTTCGGCCAGCAGGTCCGCCTGGACGTCGACGCAGGCCACCCGGGCGCCCGAGCCGGCCAGCACCTCGGCGATCAACCGGCCGAGCCCCCGGCCCGCGCCGGTGACGATCGCGATTTGTCCGCCGAGGTCGGTGGAGATGCGGCTTTGGGTTGGTTCTGTCATGATTCCGTTCTCAGGGTGGTGGTCAGCCGGAAATCGAACGCTTCCGGAGCGGTGTGGGGCCGGGAGCGAGTGTGCTGCGGCTGAAGCTCAACAAGTACTGGCGAGTCACGTAATCCTGAGGGGGCAGGCCCCGCATTCCGAGCGTCGACGCAGACATCCGGCCCTTTGCTTCGGCTCAGACGTCGATGCACTGGCACGAGACCTTGCGCTCGATGCGGCGCAACAGCCCGCGCAGCACGCGGCCCGGCCCGACCTCGTAGAACGAATCGAAGCCCTCGGCCAAGAGGTGCCGCATCGACTCCTCCCAGCGGACCGGGTGGAGGACTTGCTGAATCAGGAGCTGCCGGATTTCTTCCGGGTCGTCGTGTGGTTGGGCGTCGACGTTGGAGATGACGGGGATCTTGGGTCGGTGCATGGGCACGCCGGCCAGCGCGTCGGCCAGGCGCTCGTCGGCGGGGCGCATGATCTGGGTATGAAACGCCCCGGCGACGGCCAGGGGCACCGCCTTCATCGCCCCCATGGCCGGGGCCATCTCCGCCGCCCGCTCGCAGGCGTCATTGGAGCCGGAAATCACGATGTTGGCCGGGCAGAGCAAATTGGCGATCTCCAGCACGTCGTCACCTCGGGCCTTGTCGCAGAGGGCTTCCACCTCGACCCGTTCCAGCCCCAGAATGCTGACCATGCCGCTGGGGGTGGCATCGGCGGCCTCCTGCATGGCCGCGCCGCGCCTCTGAACCAGGGGCAGCCCGGCCTCGAAGTCCATCACCCCGGCGAAAACCATCGCCGTATACTCGCCCAGGCTCAACCCGGCCGCCGCCTCGCAGGAAAGCACTACGTCGGGCGATTCGTTGCGAAGCCCTTCCAGGGCCGCCAGGCTGGTGACGAAAATGGCCGGCTGGCTGCCGACCGTGGAGTCGAGCTGCTCGGCCGGGCCCTCGAAGCAGAGGGCCGCCAGGTCGTAGCCAAGGATCTGCGACGCGGTGTCGTACAAACGACGCACGCTGGGCAGCGACTCGGCCAGCCGCTCGCCCATGCCGACGAATTGGGCCCCCTGGCCCGAGAACAGAAAGGCGATCCTGCTCAAGGTAACTCGGTCCTCACCATTCCGTGTCGATTGCCTTGAACTCGTGGCACGGTCAAGCTCAGTCGCGTCCCAAGCGGGTCTTGTGCGACGATCCCTCGGTCACCTTGCGGCCCATGTATTCTCCGCAGTTCGGACAGACAACGTGCGACGGCACCGCCGTGCTGCACTCAGGGCAGGTGCGCAAGGCCTTCGGCTTCTTGGCGTCGTGCGACCGGCGGGTCCCGGTCCGCGCGTTGGTGTGCTTTCGTTTTGGAACAGCCATCGTGCTACTCAACGATTGGGGGGTAGGCTCAGCGGCGATCGGTTGCGTCCGCCACCTCCCCAGGAATGGTCCATCTCCGGAGCGTGCGTCGGGTGCGCAACACGCACCGCGTCACGAATCCGGGGTTCGATGGGCACCTGCGCGCCCTACGCAACCGCGAACAGAATAGTGTAGACGCAGCCAAATCGGCTGTCAATGCGGCCCGAGACGCGCAGAACAATGCCCCCTGTTTAGAGGGTGCCTCCGTCCATGTCCCCCAATAAGCAAGCCAGCAACGCCACTGGCATCTTGCCCGTGCACTGGCGAGACGCCAGTGCCACCCGACCGCGCAGTCACCCGACCGCGCGGGCTTTTCCTTGCCCCGCTCAGTCAGTCCGATAAACCTCTCCGCTTCGGAACCGGGCCCACGCGGTCTCGAACCAGAGGTCGCTCTCGGGCAACGGGCGCCGGTCGACCCAGCGGCTTTGTGCCTTGCCGTCCGGCTCGACCAGCGTCTCCAGAACCTTCTCCCGGAACTGGGGATCCTCGGGCACGATCCGCCACTGGTCGTCCAGCCCGTCGTGAATCTTGGTCCCGCCCGGGTCGAGCACGATGGCCGACCCGCGGCTTCCCACGCCGCTCTCGACCGCGAAGAGAACCGCTTCGAGATACACGGCATGGGCGAACGAAAGCTGCCGGTTCCTGAGCGCTTCGGCCAGGTCCTCGGGGTCCGAAGCGCGGCAGCCCGACGATTCGATTCGCTCGTACTGCCCCCACGCCTCGCGTACCGCCTTGCCCAGCTCCGCGGCCGACCGAATGTGGGCGCCCGCCCGGGTCATCCGCTCCTGAAGCTCCTCGCGCTCCGCCTGCCAGGGCGACTCGGCCTGGGAGCACTTGTCGATCCAAGCCAGAAGCTCGGAGGCCGCGCGCGTGGCTTCGGCCGCGACCGCTTCCTGCGGCACGTCCCAGTCGCGATACCGGTTGGCGATGAACTCGGCCGCGCGAAGCGAGCCCACCTGGCCGGAGTTCAAGGCCGACCCGCCGGGGCGATACACACCATGCGAGCCGTTCACCTCCCCCACCGGAAACAGATGCTTGACGTTCACCGACTCCCACCAATGGTTGCCGGCCAATCCGCCGTTGTTGTGCTGGGCGCAGACGGCGATCTCCAGCGGCTCGCGCGTCACGTCGATCCCGTGCTCCCCGTAAAGCTCAATCGCCTGGGGGTTCATCTGCCGCAGCCGCTCGATCGGCGTATCCTGAAGGGCGTTCGAGTTGGTCAGGTAGTCCAAAGCCTCCTTGCTCAGGTCGTCGAACCGGAAGCCCTCGGGGTTGCGGCGGAAGTCGAGGAACACGCGCCGCCCTCGAAGCACGGTCTCGATGTAGACCAGGATGTCGACGATCGACGACCCGCCCACCACCTTGCGCGAATCGAACGGCCACTGGTAGCCCTTGAGGAACACGTTCGAGCACATCTGGCCGATCGAGTCGAAGTACTCGGGCAAGAACTCGCGCTCGTCGCTTTGGCCGTCGGCGGCCGTGCTGATGAACCGGGGAATCACCTGCATGTACGTGCCCGATACGTTCCAGCGAAACCCGATCGAAGCCATCCCGTACTGCGACTCGGGCAGGTTCTGCGCGCAGGCGCCTGCCATCAGCGCCAGCCCGATCGCCCCGGTGTGCACTTTCGGGTAGACGCTCGTCTTGTAGAGCCCGCCCGGGCCACCCACGGCGAACACCACGTTTTCGGCCCCATACGCTTCCAGCGTGCCGTCCGGGCGCAGGGCGATGGCGCCGGCCGCGCGCTTCGCGGCAGGAAAAGGGGACGCAGCTCTTTTGTGCGAAGCACCCTTCGGGCCGTTCC
>CAZDHR010000391.1:0-6583 GCA_964505295.1 uncultured Planctomycetaceae bacterium | reverse complement strand
CCCGCCCGAACCAGAGAGTGAAACCGGAAAGTTATTCTTCGGCCGCCCCTTACGGGCTATCGGCGGCGTCGATCGCGTTTGATCGCTTTGCCGGGAGCCCGCTTCCTGGTCTTGTCGACGGCCTTGGACTTGCCCGACGCCGCGGGTTGCTTCTTGCCGCGACCGCTCGTCTTGCCCGGCACAGCGGGGTGCTGGCAACGTGCGACCAAGCGGAAGTCGAGCTCGCGCCGGTCGAGATCGACGCGAAACACGGCTACCCGCACCAAGTCTCCCAGCCGGTACGTGTTGCCCTCGCGATTACCGGAGAGCGTGTGCGCGGTGCGATCGAAGCGGTATCGGTCGTCGGCGAGCGAGCTGACGTGGATCAGCCCTTCGGCCGGGAGTTCGATCCCCTGGACGAACAGCCCGAAGCTCTCGACGCCTGTGATCACGGCGTCCATTTCCTCGCCGACCCGCTCGTTGAGATAGGCCAGGAGCTTGATTTTCACCAGCTCGCGCTCGGCCGCTTCGGCCCGCTGTTCCCGTTCGGAGCAGTGCTCGCCCACGGCGACCAGCTCGTCGTAGACGTTCCGCGGCTTCTTGCCGTCGAGCACCGCGTCGAGGAGGCGGTGGACGGTCAGGTCCGGGTAGCGTCGGATCGGCGACGTGAAATGGCAGTAGCACCCGCTGGCCAGGGCGTAGTGGCCCTCCGGCGTCGGGCTGTACACGGCTCGCTGAAGCGACCGGAGCACGGCGTAGTTGACCGCGTGCTGTTCCGGGCGTCCGGCGACTTCGGCGAGCAGCTTCTGGAGCTCGAAGCGGCTTTCCAGGCTTCCGGCCTTGAAGCCCAGCTCGGCGACGAACTCGCCGAGGTCCTTCAGCTTCTTGGGAATGGGGGCCTCGTGAATGCGGCGGAGGAAGTGGAGGTCTCTCTGGGCGAGCGTCACGGCCACCGCCTCGTTGGCCGCCAGCATGAACTCCTCGATAATCTGGTGGCTCACCGTGTTTTCGACCACGTGAGCCCCCGACACCCTTCCCTGCCGGTCCAGGTCGATCTTCACCTCGGGCATGGCCAGCTCGAGGGCCCCGCGCTCGATCCTCCTCTGCCTGAGGATCATGGCCAGCTCGTGCATCCGGCCGAGCAGCCCGTGGACCTTGGCGCCCAGCTTGCGTCGCCAGGGCTCCGGGTCTTCCAGAAACTCGTCGACCTGCTCGTAGGTGAGCCGGCGCCGGCTCTTGATCGCCGCGCGGTGCACTTCGATCGCCACCCGAAGCCCCTCGGCCGTGAGCTCGATGAACACCGTCTTGGTAAGGCGGACTTTTCGCGGCTGGAGGCTGGCCAGGGCGTTGGAGATCAGCTCGGGGAGCATGGGCAGCACGCGGTCGGGCAGATAGACGCTCGTCGCGCGCCCGTACGCCTCCCGGTCCAGGGCCGTCTTCGGTCGGACGAAGTGGGCCACGTCGGCGATGTGCACGCCGAGTCGCCAGTGCCCGTTGGGCAGTCGCTCCAGCGAGATGGCGTCGTCGAAGTCCCGCGCGTCGGCCGGGTCGATGGTGATCACCACCAGGCCGGTCGCATCGAGCCGGTCGGGGGGGATCTGCTCGTCGAACCCGTCGGCCTCGCGGCGGGCTTCTTCGAGCACGTCGTCGGGGAACCGGTCGGGCAGCGCAAACTGGCGGATGATCGAGCGCGTGTCGACGCCCGGCCTGCCCCGCGGGCCAAGCACTTCGGTGATCACCCCTTCCCCGTCGCCGAGGTGGGAGGGGAAGCGAACCATTTCGATCACCACCTTGTCGTCGGGTTGCGCTCCGCTCGCCCGCGCATCGCCCACCAGAATCGGCCGTGCGAAGAGCGTGCCGTCGACCTCGACGTAGCCCGAGCCGGCCGACTCGACGTAGGTGCCGACGAACTCGTGCGATTGCCGCTCGATCACCTGGACGATCTCGCCCCGCGGCCCGGGGTGTTTGCCGCCGCGGCGCCGGTCGAGCTCGACCATCACCAGGTCGCCGGTCGACGCGTCGCCCGACTTGGCCGAGGGGATGTAGACGTCGGCCGGGACGCCGGCTGCCGTCACGCCCGTAGGGCGCACGAAGCCGTACCCCTCGTTCCTGCGGCGGAACACGCCCACGACGCGGTTGCTCCGCGACCTGGCCGGCTTGCCCAAGCCGACGGGCTCGATGGTCCGGCCCGGCCCGTACACGAGCCGCCCTTCGCCGACCAGCTTCTTGATCGCCTGCTTGACCTCGGGCGCCTGATCGGCGGCGACCCTCAGACGCCGGGCGATCGCCCGCGACTTGACCGGCTGGTAGCCCGGGGTGGCGACCAGCTCCAGAATTGCCCGCTCCAGGTCGACGTCGTTCATTCGCTCTTCATTCGCTTGTCCGTGAGCCGCGGGCGTCATCCTTCGCTAGGCGCTCCTTCTTTCGGCCCCCTTGAACAGCTTCGGACCCACATCCGTAGGGTGCGTGCTCGCACGCACGCGCAACGATCTCTCCATTGCCACGTCTACCACGAACGCGTGGGTGCAAGCACCCACCCTACTGCGGTTTCCTAGGCGGATTCGCCCCCGTCGGGCGGGCTCTCTTTTCTGCCGTAGCCTTTGAACAGCTTGCGGCCGAGCGTGGGGTGGTAGTGTGTCCACGGGCTGTCCACGTTGGGATCGCCGCAGAGCTGCTGGTCGAAGGCGAACACCTTCGCGTCCAACAGGTCGAGACAGTACAGGGCCATCGCTTCGAGGGTCATGGGCAGCTTCGGGCTGCCGTACGCGTACTCGCCGTGGTGGCTGACGATCATGTGCTTCAGGCGGAGGACCGTCTCCTCCGCGATCGGCTCGCCGGAGAGCTTCTCGGCCTCGCGCACCTTGTCTTCCAGCAGCCGGACGCCCATCACCAGGTGGCCGATCAGTTGCCCCTCGTCGCCGTAGGCCAGCTCTCGCTCGTAGGTGAGCTCGTCCACCTTACCCGCGTCGTGCAAGAAGGCTCCCATCACCAGCAGGTCGCGGTCGATCTGGGGATAGCAGGGGGAAATGCGCAGGGCGACTTCCATCACGTTGACCGCGTGCTGCAAGAGCCCGCCGTGGTAGGCATGATGGTGCTTCACGCCGGCGGGCGCCCGGGCGTACTTCGCCATGAACTGCTCGTCCAAGAGGAAGCACTCGCCCAGGTTTCGCAGTTGCGGGTTGCCCAATCCGCGGAGGATCTCCCCGAGCCGGAGCATCAGCCGGTCGACCTCGACGCCGGCCAGGGGCGAGAAGTCGTCTTCGTTGACCTCGCTGGGCTCGACCTTCACCAGCCCCGTGGCGATCAATTGCAGGGCCCCCTGGAACAACTGCGTCGCCCCCTCCACCCGCACGTAGTCGCCGTTCTCGAACGACCGGTAGAGCGACTCCGAGGCGTTCCACATCCGGGCCCCGATCGAGCCGGTGCGGTCGGAGAGCTCCACTTGCAGGTAGAGATTCCCGTTGCGATTGGGCCGAAGCTGCTTCTCGTTGGCCAGAAACACCTCGTCGACCGTCTCCTGAGGACGAAACTGATTGATGTAGCGTCGCGGCATGCGACTCCTTTCGGGCTCGATGTGCGTAAATCCAGAAGAGAGACGGGGGAGGAGGAGGCCGGCGCCGGTTCCTAACCGTGCTCCCTTTGCCGACAGCTCCGGCCGTTTGGAGCCACCTGCCTCTTTTTGCCCAGAACTCACCAACCGGGAATTCTACGCTGTGGGGCTATCCGTCACAAGGGGGCATCCCGCCCTCTTGCCCGGCGGGGTGGCCATCCTCTACAATGCCCACCTCTCGGCGGTTGCCTGCGGCGAGCATTTCCTCGTTTCCAAGCTGCAGCTCGCGAACGCCCTTCAGGGAAGTCCCGGCTTCCCGGGTGGCGAAGCAGAGCTTCGCGGAACCGGGTCCCCAAGCTGGAGCTTGGGAACCAGACGAGTCAACCAGACGAAAGCAAGCCCCTTTCCGAAGCCCGAAATGCCGGCCTGATTTCGATGCGCTGGACCCGGACCCTGATCCCCACGTTGCGCAAGGCCCCCGAAGGGGCGGAGGCCCCCAGCCACGTCTTCATGCTCCGATCCGGCATGGTCGCCCAGGTCACCAGCGGGGCCTACGCCTACCTGCCGCTGGGGCTTCGCGTGCTCGGGAAGGCGCAACGGCTCGTCCGCCGCGAGATGGACGCCGCCGGGGCCGTCGAGGTCGCCATGCCCGCCCTCACGCCCGTTTCGCTCTGGGAACGGACCGGCCGGGCGCAGGACTTCGCGGACGAACTGCTCCACGTGGTCGTCCGCCGCCAGGGGCGCAAGGCCCGGCTCGCGCTTGCGCCGGCACACGAAGAGGTCGTCACCGAGCTAATCGCCCGGCACGTCACCAGCTACCGCCAATTGCCGATCACCTTGTACCAGCTCCAGACGAAGTTCCGCGGCGAAGCGCGGCCCCGGCTCGGCGTGCTCCGAACGGACGAGTTCCTCACCAGCGACGCCTACAGCTTCGACGTCACTGCGGCGGCGCTCGACGCGACCTACGAGACCATGCAGGCCGCCTACCGCCGGATCCTCGATCGCTCGGGGCTGGAATACCTCATCGCGGAGGCCGAAAGCGGCCCCACCGGCGGGCACGAAAGCCACGAGCTGGTGGTCCTCGCCCCCAACGGCGAACACCTCGTCGCCCACTGCTCCGACTGCGGGTACACCGCCGGCGCGGACCGTGCCGAAGTCGGACCGCTCGGCGAGGATCCACCCGAGGCGTCCCCCGAGCCGATTCGCGAGGTCGACACCCCGGGCGCCACCACGATCGCCGAGGTGAGCACGATGCTCGGCTGCCCGCCGCGCGAGATGATCAAGACGCTCATCTACACGGCCGACGGGCGCCCGATCGCCGTCCTGATCCGCGGAGACCACGAGGCCAACGAGAACAAGATCCGCCGGGTCCTCGAGGCCACGCACCTGGAGCTGGCCCCGCCCGACGTGATCGAGCGGGTCACCGGCGCCCCGGTCGGGTTCGCCGGGCCCGTCGGGTTCGAGCAGGATATCCCGATCTGGGCCGATCGCAGCGTCCGAGCGATGCGAAGCGCGGTCGCCGGGGCCAACCGGGCCGACGCCCACCTCACCGGCGTCAACCCCGCGCGCGATTTCCCCGATCCGCGGTTCGCCGACCTGCGCGCCGTCGTCGACGGCGATCCCTGCCCTCACTGTAGCAGCACGCTCGCCCTTCGCACGGCGATCGAAGTGGGCCACCTCTTCAAGCTGGGTACCCGGTACTCCGAAGCCCTCGGCGCCCGGTTCGCCGATGAGCACGAACAGTTGATCCCGATCGTGATGGGCTCCTACCAGCTCGGCATCAACCGGCTGGTGGCGGCGGTGGCCGAGACCAGCCACGACGCCCGGGGTATCGTCTGGCCCGCCGTGCTTGCGCCGTACGAGGTGCTCGTGTTGCCGCTCGACGTGACGCAAACCGACACGCTCGGCGCCGCCGAGCGACTCTACGACGATCTCGCCGCGGCCGGCGTCGACGTGCTTTTGGACGACCGCGACCAGCGGGCCGGCGTGAAGTTCAACGACGCCGACCTGGTGGGCGTCCCGCTGCGCGTGGTCCTCGGTCCGCGGCGCGTGAAGGAGGGCAAGCTGGAAGTCAAGTGGCGATGGGAGGCCGAGCCCGACGTGATCGAGATCGACGTCGCCGCCCGCCACGTCGCCGAGCTGATCCGCCGGGAACGAGAAACCGGAGCACGGTTTAGGACCTGGAAAACCTCGATAAAGGAAACGAGCACGTCATGAAAGTCGCCACCATCACTACGGGCAAAGGCACCATCCGCATCCGGCTCCACGACGACAAGGCGCCCGACACCTGTGCCAACTTCGAGAAGCTCGTGGGGCAGGGGTTCTACGACGGGCTCACCTTCCACCGGGTCATCGACGACTTCATGATCCAGGGCGGCTGTCCGGAAGGCTCGGGCACCGGCGGACCGGGATACACCTTTGCGGACGAGTTCCACCGCGACCTGAAGCACGACGGCCCCGGCGTCCTCTCCATGGCCAACTCCGGTCCCAACACCAACGGCTCGCAGTTCTTCATCACCCACGTCGCCACCCCGCACCTCGATGGCAAGCACTCCGTCTTCGGCCGCGTCGTCGAAGGCCAGGACGTCGTCGATGCCATCCGGCAAGGCGACGTGATGGAGAAGGTGACCGTCACCGAGGAATAGAACCCGCCAACACAAACCTGATAGGGTGCATGAAATGCACCATCTGGGCGTGATAGCGGAAGTGGTGCGTTTCACGCACCCTACGCAGCTTCGGCTTGCCGAACCGCCGCTTCAGGTGCCGCTTCTGAATCTCCTTGATCACGTCCCAACTGATCCCCAAGTGCTGGGCCACGTCCTTGATCGTCATCGACTTCGACAAGTCCAGGGCGTATCGCTCGAAGGCCCTCGTGTAGCTGACCCGCGGATCGGCAAAACCGATCCTCACCTGCCGCACGGCCCCGCATTGCCGACATTCCACCCGAGGCACATCCAACTCCAGTAGGGTGTGTGAAACGCACCATTATGAAAGCCTTCGTAGGGTGTGTGAAACGCACCATTATGAAAGCCTTCGTAGGGTGTGTGAAACGCG
>CAZDHR010000390.1:0-6583 GCA_964505295.1 uncultured Planctomycetaceae bacterium | reverse complement strand
GAGCAGGGACAGACGACCATCCCGTCGGTGAGAAACGATCCGCTGGCGATCGGAGATTCCAGATTCTCATGATGGCAGTAGTGAATCCGGCCCGGCTCGCCCGTGGGCACCGAGAGCACGCTGCTCTCTTCGCTCGAGATGCCGGCCAGCGTGCGGATTTCTC
Source organism: uncultured Planctomycetaceae bacterium (assembly GCA_964505295.1). GTDB lineage: Bacteria > Planctomycetota > Planctomycetia > Pirellulales > Thermoguttaceae > DATKZH01. The sequence goes on along the minus strand of CAZDHR010000390.1, from coordinate 6,420 downwards.
GGAGCTTCTCGTCCTCCTGCCGGCGGCTGCGATCGAGCATCAGCATCGAGGGGTCGAAGTCGTCCAGATCGACGTCCAGGTCGAGCTCGTGCCCGAGCACCGACCGGGCGGCCGGGCTGATCGACAGATACACGTCGGACCCGGCCGCCGAGAGCACCTCCAACAGGCGTACCGCGTAGGCAACCCCGCTGGCCCCGGTCATGGCGAGGACGTAGTTTCGCTTCATTTCACCCCCACGTACAAAAGGGCCACGCCGAACGTGAACGAGTGGAACCGGACCTCCGACAAGCCCGCTCGCTCCATCCGCCGAACCAGCGCCTCGCGCTGCGGGAACTCGGCGACACTCTGCGGGAGGTAATTGTAGGCCGCCTGGCGATTCCGGGCCAAGCCCTGGCCCACCGCCGGCAGCACGCGGCGGAAGTACCAGCCGTAGAGCGTCCGGAGCGGCCGGGCCTCGGGCAGCGCGAATTCCAGCACGGCCACGCGCCCCCCCGGCCGGCACACGCGGACCATCTCCCGCAGCCCCCGATCCGTGTCGCTGACGTTCCTCAGCCCGAACGCCACGCTGACGACCTCGAACGCGTCGTCCGCAAAAGGCAGGCGCTCCGCGTCGGCCTCGACCAGCGCCAGGTGATGATCGGCCCCCAGCCGGCGTGCCTTGCGCCGGGCGATGGCCAGCATCGGCCGGCAGAAATCGGCCCCCACCACCCGGACAGCCCGCCCCCCGGCACGGCAGTACGCCAACGCCAGGTCGGCCGTGCCGGTGCAGACGTCCAGCACCGGCCCCTCCCCCGACGGCGGCACCAGCCGGACCGTCCGACGCCGCCAACGCCGGTCGAGCGAGAGCGAGAGCAGGCGATTCAACAGGTCGTACCGCCCGGCGATCTCGCCGAACATCCGGCGAACCCGCGAGCCGGACTTGTCGACGGGCGTTGGATGGTGCTCGGGCGAGGAACCGGCTGGGGCCGGGAAACGTTCGTAGGTCACGGGTCGTCGGACGAGCTTTCGCGCGAGAGGCAAGTTCACGGCGGCCGCGTCGGTGCGCCACCTTCATCCCATTGTGCCTTGCATTGCCCCCGGAACACAACGATTCGCTCCGCGCGTCGCCATGGCCGACCGCAAAACCCGCGGTTGCCCCACGCCCCACTTCAGAAGGGGCACTCCCGGCTGCCGCAAGCCCATCGAGCCCTGGGCGGGCAGCGTTTCGCCCGGGGTAGTCGTGCAGTTTGACGCTCTTCATCGTAACCCGAAGCGTAAGCGAGGGCCGAATGCATTGCCTCGCTTACGCTTCGGGTTACGATGTGCTCGCCACATGTCTCCGCTTTTCCAGAATGTACCACGACCCTCGCCCGGTCCCCCGTAGACCGATCCCGCCGGATCGTAGTACACTTGTATGTTTCGCGTTTTGCGTTCCCCCCTTCCAAGTGTCCCCTGAACCACCGGAGCGGACGTCAGACATGGAGATGGATCAACTGGTCGCCTTGTGCAAGCGGCGTGGGTTCTTGTTCCAGTCGAGCGAGATCTACGGCGGGCTGAGCGGCTTTTGGGACTACGGCCCGATGGGCGTCGAGCTGAAGCGGAACATCCGCGACGCCTGGTGGCGCGACATGGTCACCGGCCACAACGAGCTGGTCGTCCCGCCCGGCGCCCCTGCCACCTATCAGATGACCGGCCTCGACTGCACGATCATCATGCACCCGCAGGTCTGGAAGTGCTCCGGGCACTACGACCTGTTTTGCGACCACATGGTCGATTGCCGGGAGTCGAGGGGGCGATACCGCCACGAGCAGGTCGAAGGCCGCTGGGTCGAGCACAACGGGGAGCGCGTGTTCGTGACGAGCTATCAGTCGGGCGACGAGGCCCTGGCGGAAATCGAGCAGAAGGCGCTCAAGTTCTTCAATCTCCGCTCCAAGCACAAAGGCGACCTGAAGTGGGACGGTCCGGTGGTGTCGCTAACCACGGTGAACGAGCCGGCCCGGGTCCTGGCCCCCGACGCCAAGACGCTCGGCACCCTCACCGAGCCCCGCGAGTTCAACCTGATGTTCGAGACGCACACCGGCGCGGTCCGCAACGAATCGAGCAAGACCTTCCTCCGCCCGGAGACCGCTCAAGGCATCTTCGTCAACTTCAAGAACGTCCTCGACAGCACGCGCGTGCGCATCCCCTTCGGCATCGCGCAGATCGGCAAGAGCTTCCGCAACGAGATCACGCCGCGCAATTTTACGTTCCGCTCGCGCGAGTTCGAGCAGATGGAGATCGAGTTCTTCTGCCACCCCGAGAGCTCGCCCGGCTGGTACACCTACTGGCGCGACCGCCGCTACGGTTGGTACGTCGACCTGGGCCTGGCCGGCGACCGGCTCCGGCTGCGCGACCACGACGCCGCCGAGCTGAGCCACTATTCGTGCGGCACGGCCGACATCGAGTACGCCTTCCCGTTTTTGGCCCAAGGGGAGTTCGGCGAGCTGGAGGGCGTGGCCCATCGGGGCGATTTCGATCTCCGCAGCCACATGGAGGGCAAGCTCGTGCGCGAGCACGAGCCGGACGGCCCGTTCGTCGTCGAGCGCGACGAAGACGGCCAGCCCAAGTATCGCGGAAGCGGCAAGGACCTCAGCTACTTCGACGACCAGACCCGCGAGACCTACGTCCCCCACGTGATCGAGCCTTCGGCGGGCGCCGATCGGGCGGCGCTGGCCTTCCTCTGCGAGGCCTACCAGGAAGACGAGCAGCCCGACGAGAAGGGCAAGCTCAAGAGACGGGTCTTCCTCAAGTTCCACCCCCGGCTCGCCCCGATCAAGGTGGCCGTGTTCCCGCTCGTCCGCAAGGACGGCATGCCCGAGGTGGCCCGGGAGATCTACGGCCAGATAAAGCCCCACGTGAGCGCTTTCTACGACGAGAAGGGCGCGGTGGGCCGCCGCTACCGCCGCCAGGACGAAATCGGTACCCCCTTCTGCATCACGGTCGACGGCCAAACGCTCCAAGACGGCACCGTCACCATCCGCGACCGCGACACGCTCGACCAGTGGCGCGTGCAGAAAGAAGACTGCCTCGCCGAGCTGCAAGAACGGCTGAGCGGCGCGTAGAAACCGTCTGACCGCCACGGGTTTTGGGCAGGGTGATTGGGCGCTAAAGCACCGAGCCGAGCCCCACGGGGATCTGCTCCGGCAGACGGTGCACGCCGCCGTGCGGGTCGAACAGGCCGGGCAGGCGCGCGAGCCAGGGGCGGTTCGCAGCGGGGGTGAATTGGGGGGAGTTCAGCTCGACGTCGTTGAGCGTGGGCACATGGGCGGCGAAGAGTGCGGCGTGGATCATCGACAGCCCCGGGTTGGTCAGGTCCTGGAGCGAAACCAGCAGGTCGTTCTGCCGGGCCCAGGCCGCCGCCGCGAGCGCGAAGCTGTGCCCTTTGCAGGTCTTCAAGGCGAAGCCGCTCCAGCCCTGCTCGAGGGCCTCGTGCATCAGTTCCAGCCGGGTGAGGCCTTCGTCGAGCATCACCGGCTTGAGGGCGGCGACCGGGTGCCAGTCGAACCGGTGCACGGTGATGTCACGGCCCGTCGGCTGCTCGAAATAGAGGATCGCGGCGAACGCCTCGGCGTCGGCCGCGCGGAGCCGCTGGTAGTAGTCGAGCACGCTGGCCGCGTCGGGGTTGGCCTCGTTCGTGTCGACCGTCAGAACCGGCTCTCGGGCTCCCAGACGCCGCGCCGCGCGGAAGACCTCCACCGTCCGGGCGACGTCGGCGGCGTTGTCGCGGCCGAGGATCTTGATCTTGAAGCAGCGGTACCCGCGATCGCGGATCCAGGGGCCGACGTCCCGCTCCATCGAGTCGTTCTTGCCCGCCACGTACCAGGCGCGGAGCGTCCGCTTGGGCGATCGCATCAGCCGGGCGATCGCCCCGCAGGCGTCGCGGTTGGCGAAGAACGGATCGGCCGTAGGGATGGGGGTCGATTGGCGGTAGAAGTCGAACGCCGAGCGGCCCAGGGCGATGCCCACGGCGTCGTGGATGGCGGCGTCGAACGGGCTGGCGCACATCGCCCGGGCCAGCGGCGGCGGCGTGGTCTCGTGGCACACGCTCTCGTGCAGACGCAGCCCGAGCTCGAGCGGATGAATCGCCTCGCGGCCGCAGTGGGTCCACAGATTGGCCGCGATTTGTTCGCAGAGCTTGCGGAGGACGGCGTCGCGCTCGGGGTGCGTAAGCGACGGCTCGGGCCACGCCCAGAGATCGCTCAGATAGATCGAGGCCCGCCCGGTCGCCTCCTTTCCGTCCACGCGGACCGTGACTTCCGCCACGGCCTCGGTAATCTCGGTGATGGCGCCGGAGCTGAGGATCAGGGGGCGCAAGAACGCCTGGTCGACGAACCGCACCTTGGCGTCCAAGACCGTGGTTTGCATGGCGGCGGACCTCCTTGCCGCGGCGCGGCCGGTGCGCCCGACGCAGCCAGCGGCCAACGCGGCCCCGGCGGCGCCCAAGAACGTTCGACGGCTCGATCGCATCGGCTCACCTCCCCGACGTTGAAGTTTCGGGCCCCTCGACCTCCTTGAACTGGCGATCGCCGGAGCTGTAGACGATGACGGCCCGCATCGGCTGGTCGAGCGTGCGGGCCCCGTGCCGGACGCCCGCGGGAATGCGAAGCGTGTCGCCCGCCTTGAGCGGCAACCACTCGTCTCCCATCAGATGCTCGCACGAGCCGGAGAGCATGTGGAGGTACTCGGCGCAGTTGGGATGGACGTGTATCGGGTTCTTCTGGTTCGGCTTGACGTAGACGATCCCGAAGGTCATCTCCGCCTCCGGGTCGATCTTCGAGCTCATCAGCCAGCGGATCCAGCCCCAAGGGTACTTGACTTCGTCGGCCTTGCCGAAAGCCTGTACCCCCGGCGGCGTCGCGTCTTCGGCGGAAGCCGGGTTTGCGGTCGACTTCGCGGCGTTCTGCGGCTCGGCCTCGCCGGGCGCCGCCATCCACAGCATGATGGCCAGACCGATCGCGCACCACCCGATCGACGAGACCAGCAACCTTGCGTGGCGGGACATAAATACCTCCGATTTGCTTGGGACCTACGATCGCGGTTGTCCCCCGATTGTAACGTCTGGCCGCGAGAATAGCACGTTTGCCCTTTTTTGGCTTTTCGCGTGCAAGGCGTGTCCGGTATTGCGGCGTCCAAGGCTGGGAGGATAATGGCAATCTGGAGTCCGGACGCAGGCGACCAGCTCAACGTCGCCGCGCGGGCAACGGCGACGACGCTCCATCACGGGAGGACGACGATGAGCCAGCGGATCACTCGACGAGCTTTCGCCAAGGCCGCCGTGGGGGCGGTGCCCCCAGCGGCGGCAACCTTCGGCGCCCTGTCGGTCAAGGCCGCCCGAGCCGCGGGATCGCCGCAGCCGGGCACGGGGCCAGCGGCGCCCTCGCACGTCGACGCGCTCGAAGTGCGGCCCTACCAGTTGATGTGCATCGTCTGCCGAATAGGCGAAGGGCGGGCCGAAGACCTCGGCGACGCGAGGTTGAACGAGATCCTGGCGGCCGTGCGGCGTGATCGCAAGATCCCCATCCGGCTCCGCTGCAACTGCGACACGGTCTACCGCTACCAGAATCCGGGAGCGGAAGAAAACACCCCTGAGGGCGAGCTGTTCAACGCCAAGCGCGATCTGGACGTCATCCAGAAGCTCGGCCTGGTGCCCGGCGACGCGCGGCCCGCGGTCGACATGTTCGAGCGCCTGCTGCTCAACGTTTCGACCGCCACGGGAATCTGCGGCTACGAGACGGTCACCGGCGATGCGTGGCGGGGGTGTGCGCGGGCGGCAAGCGGCAACTACGAGAAAGGCCACGCCCTGGGGATCAAGGCGATCCTCCCGCCACGCGATGCGGAGGAGAAGGCCCAGTTCAAGAAGGCGTCGGCCGAGGCCGTCTATCAGGCCAAGACGCTCCAAATCCGGCCCCACCACCTGATGTGCATGAGCTGCTTCTACGGCGCCCGGATGGAGAACCTCGCGCCGATCAAGGAGGACAACCTGTTCGAGGCCATCGACGTGATCCAGAAGAACCCCGACGTTCCGGTGACGCTCGTCGCCGGCTGCTGCATGATATGCCCCCCTTGTTCGCACTACGAGCCCGAAACCAACCTGTGCCTCGGCGGCCGGAGCATGGCCCTGCGCGACCAGAAGAAGGACCTCGACGTCCTCCAGAAGCTCGGCCTCGCGTACGGCGACACGCTCCCGGCGCGCAAGCTCTACGAGCTGCTCTACGAAAGGATCCCCTCGACGCGGGACGTTTGCGGCTACGGCGACGGCGAGGTCCGGGCCCCCGAATGGAGCATCTGCGGCGACCCGGAAGGCAAGGAAACGTACACCAAGGCCCGGGCCGCGAAGCTGGGAATCAGGTAACAGTTCAGCCAAATGAAGTGACTCGATGTGTAATAAGGAAAGAGGGGAAA
>CAZDHR010000389.1:0-6599 GCA_964505295.1 uncultured Planctomycetaceae bacterium | reverse complement strand
TCCAGCGCGCGGGGGCCGCAGGCGGCGATGTCTTCACGTTGCCCGACGTCGCGCCGGCGGTCGCTGCCGTGAGGAATCTGGTCGAGACACTACGTAGTGGGTTATCTGCTTCATCCAGCGTGGAGGGAGGGTAAGAAGCGAACGGAAGACGAAGAGGCAAGCCGGCGAGCCCTGGGGCTCGGCCCGGGGGTGCGCCAAGCGCAAAGGTCAACTGGCATGATAACCGACCCCGGGCTGACGCCCAGGCCTCGCCGGCGAGCTCGTCATCGATTCTTTCTCGTTCCCAGACTCCGCCCGGGAACGAGGGTATTAGCTCCATTAGATGTAGGGTGGGTCGAGGCACGAGACCCACGCCGAAATGTCGCACTGATGTCCGGCGCGTGGGTCTCGTGCCTCGACCCACCCTACGAGAAGAATGAACAAAACAGCGGAATGACCACGGCTTTTCCAAACTATTGAGTCCTGTGTTGAGCATGGAACGTGCTCGAAGCCCAGGGGTTGCAACCCCTGGGCTTGGGACGAGATTGACGTTCCGCCAGCAAAGGGGTCAATGAGCCGACCCAAGGAGTTTTTCCATGGCTATTCCTGACGTCAAAGAGAAGTGGTCGGGGCGCGTGAACACGGTGACGATCGGGGCCACCTCGGCCGAAGGGGGCACCCGGGCCTGCACGGTCACCGTGGGCGGCGCGTCGGGCATCCCTTTCCTCAGCTACGACGGCGAGATGCCCCATCCGCCCCTCGTGGCCATGGACGTGCTCGACAAGCAACCGGGCGAATGGCCCCAGCCGCTTTCCGATGTGTACGGCGACGTCTGGTCCGATCCGGCGGCGTGGGCAGTGCGGGTCAAGGAGCTGGGGGCCGATTTGGTGAACCTCCGGCTCGTCTCCACCCATCCCGACGAAGACGACGCCCCGCCGCAGCAGGCCGCCGAGACGGTCAAGGCCGTGCTGGCCGCCGTCGACTTGCCCTTGGTCGTCTGGGGCTCGAGCGTGCCGGGGAAGGACCAACAGGTCATGCCCAAGGTGGCCGAGGCGTGCCAGGGGGAGAACTGCCTCTTGGGCGCGGTCACCGAGGAGGAGCATCGTACGCTCACGGCCGCCGCCCAGGCCTACGGGCATAAAGTGATCGCCCTGGCACCGTGCGACATCAACAAGCAGAAGCAGGTGAACATCCTCGTCAGCGACATGGGCTTCCCGATCGAGGACGTCGTCATCTACCCGACCACCACCTCGCTCGGATACGGCATGGAGTACATTTACTCGATCCTCGAGCGGGGCCGGCTGGCGGCGCTCTCCGGCGACAAGCTCATGGCCCAGCCGGTGATCCTCGACGTGGGCCACGAAGCGTGGCGGGCGAAGGAGGCCCGATCCGGCGACGATTTCGCCGAGATCTGGGGGCCCGCGCAAGAGCGCGGACCCGCATGGGAGGCCGTCACCGCCTGCGACCTGCTCCAAGGCGGGGCCGATATCCTGATCATGCGCCACCCGAAAGCGGTCGAGGCGGTCCGCACCGCGGTCAGCCAACTCATGGGTGGATGACGGGATGAGGGATGAGGGATGAGGGATGAGGGTTGAGGGATGAGGGTTGAGGGATGAGGGTTGAGGCAGTAACGAGCGATAATGCCGTCGTTCTATCCGTCATCCGAAGTGCCCTATTTGGAGAGACGGTGTTCGTCGGACGAGCGGCCCCGCAGCCGTCACCGGGAGGACTCAATGAAGGATGGAAATGGAGCGGTCGGGGATGGGTGAGCAACGAGGCGCCGGCCTCATCCCTCATCCCTCAACCCTCATCCCTGATCCCTCATCCCTGATCCCTGATCCCTGATCCCTCATCCCTTATCGCTTATCACTCTTCTATCCGTACAACGGGAGGGAACACATGATCATCTTCAGCGAACGGATCAACGGCATGTATCGCGACGTCCGCCGGGCGATCAATGAGAAGGAGAAGTCGGTCGTCCACGAACTGACCAAGGAACAGGTGGCCGGCGGGGCCGACGTGATGGACATCAACCTCGGGCCCACCAAGGGCGACCCGGTCGAGAACTTCGTCTGGCTCGTCCAAACGGTGAGCGAGGTGACCGACCTGCCCATCTCGCTCGACAGCGCTAAACCCAAGCTGCTGGCCGAGGCCGTCCCCCGCGTCAAGGAAGCCCTGCCAGGCACCAAGCTGGTGATCAACTCGTCCACGGCGGCCCCCGATTGCATGGAGACGCTGATTCCCGTGGCGGCCGCCAGCGGGGCAAGCATCATCGGGCTGACCATGGACCAGGAGGGCGTGCCGGGCAACGTCGAGAAGCGCGTCGAGTGCGGGGCCGCCTTCTTCATGATGGCTATGGAGAACGGCATCATGCCCGACGATATCTACCTCGACCCCATCATCCTGCCCGTCAACGTCGCCCCCAAGCAGCCCTTGAACGTGATGGAGGCGATCCGCCAACTGGCGATCCTCAGCGACCCGCCGCCGCACTTCATCCTGGGGCTGTCGAACGTCAGCCAGAATTGTCTGATGCGTCACCTCATCAATCGCACCTACCTGGTGATGGCGATCACCGCCGGCCTCGACTCGGCGATCATGGACGCCGCCGACAAGGAGCTGGTCGAAGCGGCGATCTCCGCCGAGGTGCTCCTCGAAAAGCACCTCTACAGCGACGACTACCTCAAGGCCTGGCGGATGCAGAAGGGCGTCTGAACGGGCCCGACGATCCATGCGATTTCGTAGCGCGGGCACGCGCCTGGTTCCCAAGCTCCGGCTTGGGAACCTCAACCCGCGAAGTTCCGCTTCGCCGAAACGGAGAAGCAGACTTTCACAGTACGTTCCCAAGCTGGAGCGTGGGAACGAGCGTGGTCGGGAATCCTGGTTCCCAAGCTCCGGCTCGGGGCCCCGGATCGGGCGGCCGTGTTGACGCGGCACTTCGCGACCGCTAGCATCACGTGGTGAAGGCACCACCGCTGGCACACGGTCCGACAGGAAAGCCAGATGTCACGATTGACCGGTCGAACGGCGCGTCTCGAAGCCGCCCTTCTGATCCTCGCCTGCGCGTGGCTCGTCGGTTGCGGCAAGTCGGAGAGCACGGTCGATGCGGCCCCGTTCGAGTCGGCGATCGCGGAGTACCTGGACCGGAACAACATGGGGATGGCCGTCAAGGAGGTCAAGGAGGGGCCCACCGTCACCGGCGAAACGGCCACCCTGGTCGCGTCGTTGACCCGTGCCGACGTGGGAGGGCCGAGCGTCACGTGGACCTTCCGCTTCGAGAAAGAGAGCGACGGAACCTGGAAGGCCGTCAGCCACGAGAATTAGCGACGCGATCGATCGAGCGCAGCGTCGTGGAGAAAAGCGATGGGTCGGTGTCTAGCGCGAGTGTTCGGCGTCCCCATCAGCAATTCCAGCGAAGTGATGGGCGCCGGCGCGGGGTTGATCGTCGCGGGCGTCACCGCCCTGGTCCTTTCGCTGGTCGGGGGCCGGCGCAAGGGCGATCGGGACAAGGGCCCGGGGTGTTGCTAGAGGCCCGCACGCTACGACCGATTCCCGACGATCAAGTCGCCGACGCGCTCGGGCGAGAGCTCGGCGAGCGAGTCGACGACCAGGTCGGCCGTGGCGAGCGACTCCCGGGTGTGGCCCGTGCTGGCCAGCCCGACGGCGGTCATCCCGGCCGCCCTGGCCGCGGCGATCCCGGCAGGGGCGTCTTCGACGACCGCACATCGCCGGGTGGGAACGCCGAGTCGCTCGGCGGCGATGAGGAACACCTGCGGGTCCGGCTTGCCGCGGGTGACGTCTTGGGCCGTCACCACCGCCCGAAACAGCGACCGCGCCGCCAGTCCGCTGAGCACCAGCTCGATGTTCTCCGGCGGCCCGGACGATCCGACGGCCAGGGCGAAGCCGGCTCCGTCGAGCGAGCGAAGCAGCTCCCCCACGCCCGGCATGGCCGGAAAATCGGCGCGGAGGATTTCGCGAAAGACCTCCTCCTTCCGATCCGCCATGGCGGCGATCTCCTCGTCACTAGGACGATCCTCGCCCCAGTAGACGGCGATGATCTCCGGATTGGTGCGTCCGAACTGGGCGGCGAACTCGGCCTCGGTGAGCGCGAGCCCTGCTTCGGCGGCCATCGTCTGCCAGCTCTTGAAATGGGCGTGGTAGCTGTCGACCAGCACGCCGTCCATGTCGAAGATCACGGCCGAGTCGTTCATGCTCTGTTGCGGATCAGGGGAGTGTGGGCCGAAAAGGGCTACCAGGAACTCGAGACGACGGGAGCGGGCTCCCGCGGAAGTCATGGTCCGGGCGCCGGGGGCTGCGTTTCGTCGTTGAGAAGCCCGACCAGGTATTCGTCGTCCTCGTCGAGCTGCCCGAGCACCAACGAGACCAGCTCCGATGCCGAAGCGCGAGACTTCTCAGGGCCCGCGCGGAATGGGCGGCGGAGCACCGCAGGGCAAATGCCCACCATTCCGGGAACGGCACACCCGCCCTCTGAATATGGAAGACGGGGCGAGGCGTGTCAACCGGCCCGGCAACGCGCCCCCGCCTATTGGGTCCCGCCGGTCCTGACGACTGTAAGGAGCTTGCGGCATGCGATCGGGCGGCCCCTGACGCGGCCTCCGCACCGTGCAGGTTGCCCCTCGGGTTTCCCCGGGCTAGCCTTAATGAGAAGGTCGCGAGGCAGCGGCAGCGCCGGCCCGTTCGACCGGCGACCGCGCCGGACACACGGCCGAGTGCCGATTCTCCGCAGAGACAAGCTGACCCATGAACGAATTGTCACGGAAAGTGGTCCGTTTCCTGCTCGACGAGACAGGCCCGACCACGGTCGAGTATGCCATGATGCTCCTGCTGGTCTTGCTGGCCGTCCTGAGCGTCATCACGGCGCTGGGCCAAACGACCGCCGACAGCTTCCAAGACTCCAGCCATTCCGTCGAGGAAGCCTTCGACTCGTCCTCCTGACGGCCGGTGCCCGGCGCAGGGCTCTTTCGCGGGAACCGCTCACGGCGTTCGACGATCCTATCCCGCTCGGCTTCATCGCTCCGTCAAATGGCGCTGCTGTGCGAGTTGACGCCGCTCGTCGACGTCTTTCAACGTGACGACTCGGTCCGAATCTTCCGACTGCTTGTAGCGATCGAGCAATTGGTCGAGGTCGCCGTGCGGTTCGAATGGCGGGAGGAGTGATGGTGCTACTTGTACTCAGCCGCCCGGCGGTGCGGCGCCCGCGGTACGCGATTGTTCGAGCATCTTGTCGTAGAGAAACTCCGGCGCGAAGTCGGCCCCGTTTTCCCAACAGACCGTGTGAAGGACGTCCGACACGCTGAATCGCCGGAAAACGTTGAGATCCTCGAGCGGCTCGAATACGGGGCCCCACAGCGCGTCCTTCAGGTCGACGGTTCCCGTTTCGCCTGTGCTGAAGGAAACGCGGATCTTGTAGCCTTCGACGTATTCGGCACTCGTGACCTCTAACATCGCCCTTCCTCGTCGGAAGCGGGCGACGCGGCGACCCCACGCACGGGCCTCGGCGCAAAGGACACATAGTCGCGACCGGACTCCCGCTCCTGGCGCCGGAGGTCCTCGCAGATTGCGTGCAGGTCACCGTGGAACCTGTCCGTGTGCTCTTGCCGAATCCGTCGGATTTCATCCACAATCGGGTCGTTTCGCATGGCTAGGGTCCCAGAAGTTCTTCCGGAGTGCAAATGACTGGGGGTTCATACCCGGCATCACGGCATACGCGTTCGATGGTCAAACGCACCGCTGCGTTGGCGATGTGACGGCAGTTCCACGTCACCATGTATTCTACGCCGTGCACGGCAGCCAGGGCAATATGAAGGGCGTCTTCGGGGTGAGATTCCGGGACCGCGTGACCGGTGATAAGAGCGTCGGCCAGTTGTTCGGCCTCCGTGGTCGTCGGCAGCAGGGTCATCTCGGCCAGGGCCTCCAAACGCTCCTTCGCAGCCTCTTCATCGCCTGCCGAGCATTCCTGGACGACGAGCTGAGAGGCGACCAGATCGAAACGGTCCGCTGCGGTGTTCCACCACTCGCGCGTTGTGTTCTGATGCCCGGCGACCGTGACATCATCACGTGGCCGCGATGTCAGATAGCCGATGACGGTCGTTTCGACGTAGATTTTCGGCTTCATTTGTGTACATCAGAGCGGAAGTACGTATCACAGCGCACCGGCGGTATAAGGACCGAAACAAGTTGACGGGCTGCCCGCAACAACGTCAAATATAGAGCTCGAAGCGATCGCGGGCGCCGAGCCGCCAGTCGTACGTAATCTGACGGTGCGCAGCCATGATCAAATCGCGACTGGGGTGGGCCGCGAGATAGCTCACAATCGTTGTTTCCAAGTAAACGGACGGCATCAGTGACTATCCGTTGTCGGTGTGCACGATCTGACTTTCGTCAGCTGACGACGGGCACCAGTCGCGGCCACGACCCGTTGACTGCATGCGTTTGCTAAAGCCCGTTCTCTTCATTTCCTTCGTGACTCCAACCGTCGATGACTTGGCAGATGCGATAGATGCTGCTGACACAGGCGCGTAATAGCTGGCAACCCTGTATGACGAATTGTTTTGCGCCAGGACGACGTTGAGCTTTGGCTATGTGCTAGAGTTTAGGGCAAC
>CAZDHR010000388.1:0-6699 GCA_964505295.1 uncultured Planctomycetaceae bacterium | reverse complement strand
CCCGCGGTTGAAAAGCGGGGCGGGCCCCTGGGCATGGCGGTCCGGGATCTCCAGCACCCCGTCGCGATACCAGCAAGCCTCCAGCGGACCGCGGACCAACTCATCCGCCGAGCACAGGGTATTGGCCGCGTCGGAATTCTGATGAGTCCATTGGCCGGCGCCCGCAAGCGGGCCGCGTCGCTCGACCTCCAGCTTCCCCAACGGCCCGAGACAGACCACGCCCCCGCAGGGACGCTGCATCCTGCGGACCTCTGCCCGCTCGATCGCCGTGGAAGGCTCTGCAAGCTGCTGCGAGGAGACAATCAGGTTGGCGACGTAGCGCGGGTAGCCGGAGTCGGCCGGATCGCCGTAGTGGATGGTCACCCGGTTGCCGTAGAGGCCCGCGGCGGCCAGCATGCGTCGTGCCCGCCCGACCTGGGTGGGGTCTGCTTCGATTCCGATCACGTGGAGCCGGGAGCGGCGGACCAACTCCGCGGCGAGTTGTCCGGCGCCGCATCCGAGGTCGAGACAAATGCCTTCCGACACGCCGCTCTTCTCGAGGATTTCCTCCGCAGCCCGGGCATAGTCGACGTCTGCGGTTGGCCCCGTCGTCGGCTGCGTCGTGGTCGCGCCCGCCGCGGTGACCGTTTCGGCTTGTGATGGCGTGGCCGGCGAGGGTTCCGCGAAGCAATAGAGCGCGCCGTGGGTGGTGGCGACCAGGAGGACCCCGCCCGCGGCGGCCAGCCCGGCGGCGTCTCCGTCGATCTCATGGGTCCATCGCACCTGTTGGGAGGCGAGATCGACGACGGCGACGGAGCCCCGCGTGCCGCAGACGGCTTCGCGCCCGGCGGCGATGACTTCGTGGGCGCGCTGGTAGGTGGTGGCCAAGAACGGACGGACGTCGGCTCCCAGCCGCTCGACGTCGGGTCTGGCCTGGGCCAGGGTCCGTTCCAGGCCGGTTTGCCGGGCGACGTCGGCATCGGCTTCCTTGAACACGACGCCGGTTTGGAAGAGGTTCGCGAGCGCCGGCAGGCTTTCCAGGGCACGCGCTGCCCGGCGAACCGGCTCCGGGTCGTCGTCCAGGTCTATCTTGGCGTACTGCTCGAGGCCCCGGTAGCGCACGGGGTTGCCTTTGCGGTCGTGCGTTTCGACGTCACCCCAACGGGACGCCAGGAGCGTACTGCCGGTGAACCGCAGCACTCCGTCCGGGAGCGCGCTGAACAGGCCGCGGCCGGCTCGCGCGGCGAGATTGCCCGTCTCTCGCTCCAGGAAGCAGCCCGCGTTGACGACGAATCGGTCGGCGACCAGGGCCCGGGCGCCGCCCATCGATCCGTTCTGCTGCAAGCGGTAGTATTCCAGCTCGCCGTCGGCGCGGCGAAACGCGGCGGGGACGGCACGTCCGGTGGGCACGAACAGGCGTTTCTCCGTTGCCACGAGGTAACCCTGCGGCGTCACGCCGCTGAGGGCGTTTGCTCCCCCATGCGGCTGTGGCATCTGGAGGCGGCCCGTGCGGTCGTTGGTCCAAAGCACGTCGCCGGTCGCCGCCTGGAGGGCGTGCAGGTAGACGCCGTCGCTGGGCCAGATGCCCGCCGCGTAGTAGACGGTGTCGTCGAGGATCACCGGGCCGCCGCGGGCCGGCCAGCGCGAGATCATCCGCCCGTTGCCCAGGCACTTCCGCTCGTTGGGACCTCCACGGTGTTTCCAGAGGAGCGTTCCGTCGTCGAGCGACAGGGCGTAAAGCCACCCATCGTCGCCGGCCACGAACACCCGGTCGCGCCAGGCCGCCGGTGCAAACCGGACCGGGCCGCCGGCAAAGAACGTCCATCGGCGCCGGCCGGTGGCCGCGTCGAGGGCCACCACGGTGTCGTCCGACGTGCTGCCGACGACGACCGTATCGCCCACGAGAATCGGATGGTGGACGAAATCGTACGTGATTCGCGCCGAAGTGGGCCAGGCCGGGCAGGGCGCCCGGCCGCGATGCACCCAGCGCAGCTCCAGCCGGGCGGGAAGGGGCTCGGGGGAGTAGCCGCTGCGTGCCGCGTCGGCCCGATACGTGGGCCAATCGCCGGCCCACGCCGAACAAGCGGCCCCCAGGAGCCAGCCGAGCACGCCAATCCGAACAAGCTTCGCAAATCTCATGACTGCTTCCAAACCGCGGTCTGTTGGACTAAAGTAGGCTGATCGACGAAGTTGCCGCTCGCCCATAACGACGGCCCATTATGGCAAGGCGGGGCGCGGACCGCAAACGGGGCGACGCACGCCGAGACGGCGCTCGACGCCGCATTCCCTCAGATCGACGCCGCACCGAGCGCGTGCCCCACGTCAGCAGGAGGTAGCAATGAAGACATTCGAACGTTCGGATCTGTTGCCCGGCGTGCTGACCTTTGCGTTGGTGCTGTTCTCCTTCGCGCCGGGACTGGCGGGAGGTGCGGAGCCCCCGGCTGCGGGCGGCGCCGGCGCCGAGTCGCCCAACGTCCTGATTCTCATGTGCGATCAACTGAGCGCTCGCGTGCTGGGCTGCTACGGCGGGCCGGTTCCCACGCCGAACATCGACCGCATCGCGCGCGAGGGCGTCCGGTTCACCAACGCCACGTGTCCCACGCCCTTCTGCTCGCCCACCCGGGCGACGATCGTCACCGGGATGTATCCCCACGCGCACGGGATCACGTACAACGTGATGCGCCGGGACTATCCGGCGGTCAAGTCGCCGCCCACCCAGGAGGGAATCAAGGTCTCCGACGTGACCACCGAAGGCATCCTCCACGCCGCGGGCTACGCCACGCACCACTACGGCAAGTGGCACCTAACGGACGAAGACCTCCCCTATTACACGGACATGTACACCGAGCACGGCGCCTACGCCCGGGAAATGGCCGACACGTTCGTGGCCGTGCGCCGGAAGGACGCTTCCCGGTGGATGGACTGGTACGGCTGGGCCTTGCCGGTCGAAGTGGCGCCTCGGTTCGAGCAGGCGGTCCGGGCCGCGGTGGCGCGCTGGGGCGGGCCGCGGTATCTCGAGTTCGTCGGCAAGATGGGCCGGCTCACGCTGCCCTTGGAGCAGAATTTCGACGTCCGCGTGGCGGACAAGACGGTCGAGCGGATTCGCGCCTTGGGAGCCCACCCGTTCATGATCACTTGCTCGTTCAACACGCCGCACGATCCGAACGTCGTGCCCTCCCCGTACTACGAGATGTTCGATCCGGCCACCATCCGGCTCCCGGAGAACCGGTCGGTGCGCGAGCCGCGCCATGAAAGCAGTTGGTCGCGTCAGATGGTGACCGGGCTGGGCGAGACCGGGCTCCGCGAGTTCCTGCGGATCTACTACGCGTCGGTGAAGCTGGTCGACGACCAGGTGGGGCGGGTCCTCGACGCGCTGGAGCAGTCGGGCCGGCTCGACCGGACCGTGATCGTCTTCACGGCGGATCACGGCGACATGGTGGGCGGCCACGGCATGGCGTGGAAGAGCAACGGCTCCTTCTACGACGAGATCGTGCTGGTCCCGCTCGTGGTTCGCTACCCTCCGATGTTTTCACCCCAAAAGAGCAGCCTGGCCGTGGACCTGACCGACCTGATGCCGACGCTGTTGGAGATCGCCGGCCGGCCGATCCCCGACCAGGCCCAAGGGCAGAGCCTCGTGCCCTACCTGACCGGGCGCCGCGACCCGTCGGAGGCCAGGCCCTACAGCTTCTGCGAGCGGGTCCGGGCGAACCGCGAGAACACGCGCGACGTGCGGCCCGGCACCCCGGCGTCGCTGATGGTCCGCGGCCAGGGCTGGAAGTACGTCCGCTACTCCGGCGGCGACGAATCCCTTTACCATTTGGAAACCGATCCCGGCGAGACCGAGAACCTCGCCGGGCGGCCCGACTGCAAGCCCCAGAAGCGGCAGATGATCGAGGCGCTCGAAGCGTGGCGGCGCCGGACGGGCTGGGAAGAGTGACGGGCCCCTGAGTGTCGTTGTTCGCTCCGCGAACAAGCGCCTTTCTGCGGCGCGAAAAGCGACTATCACTGGTCCCCAAGCTCCGGCTTGGGGACGCCGAACGGCGAAGCGCTGCTTCGCCCCTGGGAAAGCGGCAGCTTGCCTCAAGTGCGTTCCCAAGCCGGAGCTTGGGAACGAGTGAGAGTGTGACTTCATATCCTCGGAAAGGAGCAATCATGAAAAGACCCTATCGGAGTGCCCGGCACGAGTCCCACCCGCGGCTCGCAATCCTGTTTGCGATCGCGGCTTTCGCTTGTTCAACGCACGCGATTCGGGCGGACGGCGAGACGTCGTCGGCCGACGCGAGGCCCGAGCGCCGGCCCAACGTCCTCTTCGCCTTTGCCGACGATTGGGGCCGCTACGCAAGCGCCTACGCAAAGCTGGAGCCGGGCGGACCCAGCGACGTGATCCACACGCCCCACTTCGACCGCGTTGCCCGCGAAGGCGTCCTGTTCACCAACGCGTTCGTCAACGCGCCCTCGTGCACGCCCTGCCGCAGCTCGCTCCTCTCGGGCCAGTATTTCTGGAGGACCGGGCGGGGGGCCATCCTCCAAGGCGCGATCTGGGACGAGTCGATCCCCTCGTATCCGCTGATTCTCCGAGACAGCGGCTATCACATCGGCCATACGTACAAGGTATGGTCGCCGGGCACCCCGAGAGACGCCCCCTACGGCGGGCGCGACTACGCCTACACCCGACGCGGCGGACACCTCAACCAGTTTTCCCAGTTCGTCAGCCGCAACCCCGACCATGAGGCGGCCAAGCAGCAGGTGTTCGAGGAGGTCCTCGGCAATTTTCGCGATTTCCTGGCCGTACGCGGCGACCGGCCCTTCTGCTACTGGTTCGGTCCGACGAACACGCACCGCAAGTGGACCCAAGGCTCCGGGCTGAAGCTCTGGGGCATCCATCCCGACGATCTGAAAGGGAAGATGCCGCCGTTTCTGCCGGACGTTCACACCGTGCGGGAGGATTTCGCCGATTACCTCGGCGAAGCGCAGGCGTTCGACGCTTCGCTCGGCGTGCTGATCGAAGAGCTGGAGCGGATCGGCGAGCTGGACAACACGATCCTCGTCGTCAGCGGCGACCATGGGATCCCCGGCTTCCCACGCGGCAAGTGCAATCTGTACGATCTCGGCGTGGGCGTTGCCTTGGCGGTCCGCTGGCCCGGTCGCGTTCCCGGCGGCCGCGTCGTCGAAGACTTCGTGACCCTGCCCGACCTGGCCCCGACGTTCCTCGAAGCGGCCGGGCTGAAACCGCCGGGGGTGATGACCGCTCGGAGTCTGATGAGCGTGCTCACGTCGGAGCGGAGCGGGCTTGTCGACCCGGCTCGGGATTTCGCGGTCGTGGGTCGCGAGCGTCACGTGGCCGCCGCGCGCACGGATCTTCTTCCCTACCCCCAACGCGCCCTGCACACCAAGGACTTTCTCTACATTCGCAACTTCAAGCCGGACCGTCTGCCGATGGGAACCGGCCCCGGGCTGGACGGCCCGGACGAGCCGCTTCCCACGTACGAGCAACTGCGCGAGAACACCTTCGCCGCGTTCGCCGACATGGACGCCGGCCCGACCAAGGCCTGGGTCTTCACGCATCGGGACGACCCGGGCATGGACCGCTATTTCGATTTCGCCTTCGGGCGCCGGCCGGCCGAGGAGCTGTACGACCTGGGCAAGGACCCGCACGGGATGCAGAACGTGGCGAAAGACCCCAACTACGCGGCGGTCCGGCGCCGGCTTTCCGACCGGCTGACGTCGATCCTGCGCGAGACGGGTGATCCTCGCGTCACCGGCGACGGGACGACGTTCGACAAGCCGCCCTACGCCGGACCGCTGCCACGGGCCAAGAAGTAGGGCCGACGATCGGCGCGCCGAACGCCCGGTGCGGCACTTCGGCTTGCGGCTCAGAAGTCGTCGGGCAGCTTGTGGCCCAGCTTGTCGCGCTTGGCGGCGAGGTAGCCGGCGTTTTCTTCGTGGATGGGGCCGAGGATGGGGACCTGGTCGACCACTTCGAGGTCGAACCCGCCGTAGATGAAGGCGTCGGTCTTCTTAGGGTTGTTCGTAAGCAGGCGGATCCGCGAGAGTCCGAGGTCCTTGAGGATCTGGATGCCGACGCCGTAGTCGCGGCTGTCAATCTGGTGGCCCAGGGCGAGGTTGGCTTCGACGGTGTCCATGCCCTGATCCTGGAGACCGTAGGCCTTGATCTTTTCGACCAGTCCGATGCCGCGGCCTTCCTGGGGTAGATACACGATTACCCCCGCGCCTTCCCGCCCGATCATGTCCATGGCCAGGCGGAGCTGATCGCCGCAGTCGCAGCGGAGCGAGGCCAGCAGATCGCCGGTGAAGCAGGAGGAGTGAAGTCGGATCAGGGGCGCGGGGAGTTGGTCGGGCTTGCCCAGCACCAGGGCCACCGGCTCCTGCTTCTCGTACTTCACGCCGTAGGCGATCACGCGCCAGCGGCCGAACTGGTTGGGAAGGTCCGCCTCGGCCTGCCGGAAGACGAGCTTCTCCCGGCGGCGGCGAAACCGGATCAGGTCCTCAATCGTGATGATTTCGAGCTGGAAGCGTTGGGCCAGTTCGTGGAGCTCGCGGCGGGTGGCGCGATCGCCGTCTTCGCCGAGGATCTCGCAGAGGAGGCCCGCCGGGGTCAGCCCGGCCATTCGGACGAGGTCCACCGAGGCTTCGGTATGCCCGGCCCGCCGCAGCACGCCGCCCTCTTTGGCCGCCAAGGGGTACATGTGGCCGGGCCGG
>CAZDHR010000387.1:0-6716 GCA_964505295.1 uncultured Planctomycetaceae bacterium | reverse complement strand
GAGCAAGTAGGGTGCGTGAAACGGACCATATTCGCCTGGCCCGGAGATGATGGTGCGTTTCACGCACCCTACCGGTCGGTCGGGCTCGCCAGCCGGGCGAGCTTGCGGCCGGTGGTGCTGAGGGGGTAGGTGTCGAGGTCGGCGGGACGGAGCCAACGCATTTGGGCCGGGTCGGGCTTGGCGCGGGGGCCGGATAGGTAGCGGGCCTCGTAGCAGTCGAGCGTGATGCGAAACCGGGTGACGCCGTGTTTGAGGGTGGCCAGGTGGCGGCCCGGCTCGACGCGCACGCCCGTCTGCCGCTCGACCGCCTCGACCAGCTCGCGCCCGAGCGCGGCCGGCGAGGGCAAGTGGGCCCGAAACCGGGGGAAGTCCCAGAGGCCGGCCCAACGCCCGTCGTTGGGGCAACGGACCAGGAGCACGCGCCCGCGGCGGCGCACGATCACGGCCACCTCGTGCCGGTCCTCGTAGCGGGGCCTGGCCTTGGGGGGCGGGATTTCGTTTTGAGCCCCCGCGCCCCGAGCGCCGCACAGCATGGCCACCGGACATTCCTCGCACCGCGGCGCGCGTGCCAGGCAGACCTGGCTCCCCAGCTCCATCAGGGCCTGGTTGAAACGGCCCACCTCACGCCGCGGCAGCACGCGCTCGGCCATCGCCCAGAGGAGACGCCGGCCGGGCGCCGCGGTCGGATCGCCGCGATAGGCCAGAAGCCGGCAGTAGAGACGCGTGGTGTTCGCTTCGAGGATGGGCTGCCGGGCGTCGAAGGCGATCGAGAGGATGGCCCCGGCCGTGTAACGTCCGATGCCGGGCAGCCGGCGCACCGACTGCGGGTCGCGGGGGAACCGGCCGCCGTGCTCTTCGACGAGTACCCGGGCGGCCTGGTGGAGCTGCCGGGCGCGGCGGTAGTAGCCCAGCCCTTCCCAGCGGCGGAGCACGTCGCGCTCGTCGGCTCGGGCGAGCGCGTCGACCGTGGGGAAGCTTTCCAGGAACCGCTCGAAGTAGGGCCTGACCGTGGCGACCTGCGTCTGCTGGAGCATGATCTCGCTCACCCACACCCGATACGGGTCGCGGCTGCGGCGCCAAGGGAGATCGCGGGCGTGCCGGGCGTACCAGGCTCGCAAGCGCCGGCGCAAGCTGCGGAGCCACGCGGCGTCGGGCAACGGGGCTGCGAGGGCGGGTGCGTTGTCGGTGGCTCGTGGGGTCATAGCGCTTGAGTGTCGTGAGATTCGGCCGAGAGGTTGTCGTGACGCCCAACGAGCGGCGAAGGATCGGCCCATCAACGGCTGCCGCAATAGTCGCTTTTCGCTCTGCGAAAAGACGCTTGTTCGCTCCAGCGAACAACGACACGGTCAAGCTTCGCGCGCCTGCCACTTGCCGCCGGTGAAGTCGGGGATTTCCTGGGGGGCGCCGCCTTCGAGGATCGACTTGTGGGAGAGGGGGATGATCGAGCTCCAGGCGGCCGCGTCGTAGGCGTCGACGGGGGGCTCGCCGCCGGTCCGGACACAGTTCCAGAAGGCCCGGGTACAGAAGTAGTCGGCCCCGCCGTGCCCGGTCCCCTCGGCCTCTTTGGCGCCCTCGACCCACAGGGGGTGGTCGAACTCCTTGGCGTAGGTTTCGAGCGGCTCCCACTTTCGGCCCTTGCTGCGGCCGTCGATCCAGATGCCGTCGAGCCGCGACTCGTAGCTTGCCTTGAGACCCTGGAGGGCGTGGTACGTGGTGCGGGGGTGGGGACGGGGCGAGAACATGTCGACGCGGAGGTCGATCATCCGGCCCTTGGCCGTGCGGATCAGCGTGCTCACGGAATCGCCCACCATGAACTTCTGCTTGCGCGCGGGGCTGCCTTCCGGGAACCGCTTGACGGCGAAGTCGTGCAGCGCGGCGGGCTTGGTGCTGGACGCCACGAGCGAGACCATCCGGTCGCCGCGGTTGATCCCCAGCCATTGGGCCACGGGCCCGAACGAGTGGGTGGGGTAGAGGTTGCCGGCCCAGTCGCGGGCCATCTCGCCCCGCCAGGTGAGCGTGCCGTCGGGCAGGAAATCGAGGGAACGGCAGTCGTGCACGTAGCCGCACTCGGCGAAGGTGAGGTCGCCGAAGACGCCCTTCTCGACCATGTTGCGGATCATCAGCGCGTGGCGCCAATAGCAGCAGTTCTCGGCCAGCATGTAGATCTTGCCGGTTTCTTCCGCGGCGCGCACGAGGCCCCAGCACTCGTCGAGCGTCATCGCGGCGGCCACCTCGCTGAGGACGTGCTTGCCGGCCCGGAGGCCGTCGATCGACATCACCCCGTGGTCCTGCATGGGCGTAGCCACGAGCACGGCGTCGAGGTCGTCGCGCTGGAGCATGCGGCGGTAGTCGGTCGGGCCCTTAGTGTAGCTTTCCACCTTGGCGCCCGGCCGGGCCTTCTGGATCACGTCGATCGCCCGATTGGCATGGGCCTCCTTGATATCGCAGACCGCCGGGATCTCGATTCCCGCGGCCAGCGCGAGCCGGACGTGATGCGTGCCCCGGCCGCCCACGCCGATGACGCCGAGGCGGATGGGCTTGGGGGTCGCCTGGGCCAGGGCCGAAGTGCTCAGTCCGGCCGCGATTCCCGCGGCGGCGCCAAGCTCGAGGAACTCACGACGATGGATCGGTCTGGTCATCGGTATCTCCTTCTCGGTCGAGGTTTGGTCGTCGAGTGGTCAGGTCGACCCCGGCGGCTGGCGGGGCATCCGCCCATTAGGATAGCCGCCGCCCGCGCGGCGTGCAATTTCCGGCTCCTTTTGCCTTTGAGCCCCGGGGGGAGTACGATGCTCTCGGACGGTCGCACGTTCTTCCCCGGCTCGCAACCCAATTCGGAGGCACGGACCATGAACGACGCGAATCGACGGGAATTCTTGAAAGCCGCGGCTGCCGGGCTGGCCATGGCCGTCGGCTCGCCGGTGCTGGCCGCGCAGGAGGAGAGCCCGGCCGGGTTGCCGGTGCGTCCGCTGGGGCGCACGGGGGAGAAGGTGCCGATCGTCGGGCTGGGCGGCTGGCACATCGGCTCGGTGCCCGAGGGCGAGGCCATCCCCATCATCCACGAGGCCATCGACGAGGGCATGACCTTCTTCGACAACTCCTGGTGCTACCACATGGGCGGCAGCGAGGAGCTGATGGGGAAGGCCCTGGCCACCGGGGGGCGCCGCGACAAGGTCTTCCTGATGACCAAGGACTGCGGCCGCGACTACCCAAGCTCGCTCGCCTGCCTCGAAGATAGCCTCAAACGCCTCCGCACCGATCGCCTCGACCTCTGGCAGTTCCACGAGATCAACTACCAGGAGGACCCCGGCTGGATCTTCGAGCGGGGCATGCTCAAGGCGGCTTTGGAGGCCCGGCAGGCGGGCAAGGTTCGCTACATCGGCTTCACCGGGCACAAGGACATCGACATCCACCTGGCCGCGTTGGCCAAGCCCTTTGCTTGGGACACGTGCCAGATGCCCGTCAACATCCTCGACGCCCACTACCGCAGCTTCCAGCGCCGGGTCGTGCCGGAGTGCAACCGCCGCAAGATCGGCGTGATCGGGATGAAGGCGCTCGCGGGCGGCGCGATCCCCAAGGAGCTGGGCTTAAGCGCCGAGGTCTGCCGCCGCTACGCCCTGTCGCTGCCGATCAGCACGCTGGTGTGCGGGATCACGTCGCGCGAGGAGCTGCGACAAGACCTGGCCGTCGCCCGAGGCTTCCAGCCGATGACCGAGGCGGAGCTGCGAGACCTGTTGGCCGAAACGAGGTCGCCCGGCCGCGAAGGCCGCTACGAGCGGTTCAAGACGACGACCCAGTTCGACCACCCCTTCCACCGGGAGCAGCACGAGGCATGACGGCCGCGGAGCCGTTGACTTCTTCACTTGGCCGACCGAATCCAGACGAGTGTCCAGCCCTGCGATTTCAACTCGACGGATAAGCGGTTTTCGTGCGCAGGCAAAGGCTTTCCGGCTCGCGCATCTTCGGCGGCAATTGCCTGCGGCAGGCCGAGTTTGTCCAGGTTTAGAGACAGGCGAACCTGGGCCGCCTCTCGCGTCAGGTTGGTCACCGCGGCCAGGACGCCGTTCGTGGGGTGTCGCCAGAGGCTTGCGTAGCAGCCTTGCGGCTCGACCTTCACGAGATCCCCGGCCTTCCAGTACCCGATGAACTCGGCGTCCTTGCAGCCGAACGCTTCGCGCACGCGCCAGATGGAGGTGAGGATGGCGAAGTCGCGCTCGCTTTCGGACCGGACGGGCACGTCGTGCAACAGGGCCAGGCCCGCGCAGGCGTCGTAGTCGCCGAGGCAGTAGTAGAGCACGTCGGCCGGGACGCCGAGGTTGTGGCCCATGAACTCGGTGCGGAAGCGGTCGAGCGGCAGGGCGTCCGTCTTGAAATCGCGGCGGGGGAGCTGCTCGCCGTTCCAGTAAGTGGGACGTGGAGAAGGCGAGCGCCGGCACGTTGAGGCAGTCGTACACGTGGGCGTCGACAATCCCGTCCGGCTTGCGGCGCTTCACGACCGTGTAGAGCCGCTTCATCAGCCGGCGCGTGGCGAACACGGGATAGGTCGACCGGAGCGTGCCGTCCGGGGCGACGTAGCCGCCCCCCTGCAAGCGGTTGCGGCAGGCGTGGGGGCGCACGGTCGTGTCGAGGTAGACGCCGTCGGTGTCGTACTCGTCCATGCATTGGGCCGTGGTGGCGACCATCAGGTCCTGCCACGCCCCCTGGCGGCAGGCGTAGTAGGTCATCTGCGTGTCCATGCCCGGCAGGCGGTCGATCGGGTAGGGCCGCTTGGGCCGCCAATTGGGCATTCCCATAGCCACGCTGCACAAGTGGCAGCGGCTCGGTTGGATCCACAGCCGCAAAGTCGACGTTGCCGGCGGCCGCTGGGCCGTCTGGGCCGACGCCGAAGAAATCGCCCGATTCCGCCGGATCCGCCGCTACCAGCACACCTGGCCCGAACCCCGCTATCCGGCCGAGCTAACGACCCCCAAGCCCAGACCCCAGCGATAGCATTGGCAGCATGTTCACTATCCCGTACACCAGGTAAAGGCTTGTTCCTTAGGAGGCATTATGGCTGGACGATCGAAGTCACCTTTGAAAACGTGAAGCAGCTTCTGGGCTTCGAAGACCCGGCCAACCGCAAGGAGAAAGCCGTGCGCCGCACAGCCCCGATGGCGTTGCTGCTTTACAGCCTGATCGTCGCTTGGTTTCATCAGGAAGGCCATCGCCATCTGAAATTCCCCGATCGGCCATGGTACTCGCACCAAGAAGAGCCCTCCTTCGTCGACATGCTCACGACGCTGCGGCGGCAAAGCCTTGAAGAAACTCAAGCTGAAAGCGGCGAGCTGTGTGCCACTGCTTGCCTGCTGGGAACGCTGCGACCGAAGGCGTCGTTGCACTGCTTGCGGGTTTCCCGCACACTACGGTATCCGGCAAGCAGTGCCGTGGCGCAAGTCGAGCATTTCCAGGCACTTCCACAAGCAGTGGCACACGTTCGGTGTTCATCCGCTTTCAGTCTGAGAAGAAATACTGCGAGACCAGCTTCCGAAAACCGGACGCTTGAAAAAGAGGATTACCCAAATCACCCATATCCTCTGCCTGGCAGGCTGAGCGCGGCGCGAATCGCCTCCGCCAGGCGATTCCAGCCTCCGCCGACCCGCCCGCTAGACAACTCGGGGCCTTCAGATCAACCAGAACACCTCTGGCACGTGTGGAAAACTCGAGCCAAGCCGGCACCCTCGCTACGGGCGCTTCTTTGACTGCACATAGAAACGTGCCAGGTTGATCCCCCCGCGATTCTCTTCTTCCACCAGCTTAATCCGCGCCTCCAGCCGCTCCAACTGGCGCCTCAGCGCGTACAGCGCCTTCTCGGCCGACTCCTCTTGCTTGGGACGAGGCACGGACGGATACCCGAGGTGCCGGGCCAGCGCCGAAAAGAGATAGAGGGGGTCTTTGCGCCGGTTGGCGAAGGCGATCTTGCCCTCCTTCTCGCCGAACAGGATCGGCTTGCCCGGATCGCCTCGTTGCTTGCGGAAGAACTCGCTCCGCACGTAGATCATGTCGGCGAAGTCGATGATCCCCACCTGGCGGCGGACCGTCAGGATCCATTCCCGCCACCCCTCGTCGTAGGCCGGATCGGCGGCCACCGCCTCGAGGCCCCGATCGTAGCCGAGCCGGTTGCGGCAGAGCGTCTCGAACTGGTAGAGAAAGATCCCCTGGCGCGACGCCCCGTCCGCCCGATACTTCGCCTCCCGCTCGAGGATCTCCAGGGCGATCCGGAAATCGAACCGGCCGTCCTCCTTCTCCGCCTCGCGAATCACGTACGTCTGGTACGGCGTGAAGTAGTGGCCCAGCCGGGCCATGGCCGTCCCGAACCCCCCCGTGTGCCGCAGCTCGGTGGACATGAAGTCCAACGCCATCGGCAGCTTGGTCGTCGACAGGATCTCGTGGCGGATCGTCACCAGCAGCTCCTGCGTCGACATGTCGTGCTGCATCCGCTCCCGGAGCGTCCGGTAGAAATAAGCTTGCTCGACGTACTCTTCGCGATCCAGGAGCATGCGATCGTGACCCCGACCTGACCCGGCACAATCCAGCAGCGACTACTTCCATTCTACGACAGCCAGCGATTCCTGCCTATCGGGGTTCGACGTGTGCCGCTTCCCAGGCCCGACGACGACTCCGATCGGGATGGGTCTGATCCCAAAGCGTGTCACGCGGCGATGGCTGGAAGTTGCTGTGTT
>CAZDHR010000386.1:0-6747 GCA_964505295.1 uncultured Planctomycetaceae bacterium | reverse complement strand
ATTCTGCCAGGCGCGATCTTCTCCATCTTCGCCAGATTTGGTGGCTGTCACCTTTCTTTCTGCCACCTTTTCTGGCCTCCGGAGGTGAGCTTTACCGTCCTGGCACAAGTGAGTATAAGCACCCAGCCTGACGGAGGGCAGGGGTCCGGAAAAGGTGACGGGGTGACGGGGTGACGGGGGCAAGAGGAAATAGGATCACGGGGCCGCATCGACGAGTCACGCGGTCGCAATGAATCGGGACGATGGGGAAGATCCGAGTCGCACTCTGCATCACGGAGCTTGACGTCGGCGGGGCGGAACGGGCCCTGGTCGAGTTGGCCACGCGACTGGACCCGGCACGCGTCGCCCCGGTGGTCTACTGCCTCCAGCCACGGCCCGAGTCCGATGAGGCCTCGTGCGTGCCCCCCCTCGAAGCCGCGGGGATCGCAGTCCACTGCCTGGGCGCCCGTCGTACGTGGCAGATCCCGGGGGCCCTCAGGCGGTTGAAGCGGCTCCTGGTCGACGAGAAGCCCGACCTCGTCCAAACGTTCCTGTTCCACGCGAATATCGCCGGACGGATCGCGGCGCGGCGTGCGGGCGTGCGGCGCGTCGTCTCGGGGATACGAGTGGCCGAACAACACAGCCGCTGGCATCTCTGGATCGACCGTCTCACGGCGGGGCTCGTCGATCGGCACGTTTGCGTCAGCCAAGCCGTGGCAAGGTTCTCGGCCGAGCGAGCCCGACTGCCGGCCGACCGACTCGTGGTCATCCCCAACGGGATTGACGCCGATCGCTACCCGGCCGAATGTCCGGCCGACCTCGACTCATGCGGCCTGCGAGCCGGTCGCCGGGTGGTCACGTACGTGGGCCGGCTCGATCGGCAGAAGGGAGTGCGATGGCTGCTGGAGACGGCCCCGTTGTGGCTGGAGCGGGTGCCGGACTGCGATCTGCTCCTGGTCGGAAAAGGGCCGGAGCAGGGGGCGCTCGATATTGAGTGCCGGGAGCGCGGCATTTCCGACCGGGTGCAACTGGCCGGCTGGCGGACCGACGTGCCCGAGATCCTCGCCGCCAGCGATCTGTTGGTACTTCCTTCGATCTGGGAGGGAATGCCGAACGTGGTCTTGCAGGCAATGGCCAGTCGGCTCCCGGTGCTGGCGACCGACGTGGAGGGAGTCCGGGAGCTGCTCGGGCCCGCGGCCGACGCCCAGGTCGTCCGGTACGGCGATACGCAAACCTTTGCCGAGAAACTGGTTGCGCTCATGTCCGACCGGGCGCTTGCCTCGGAGTTGGGCCGCCAGAATCGGCGGCGTGTGGCGAGCGAGTTCACGCTGGACCGGATGGTGGCTGCCTATCAAGACCTCTGGGAATCGCTTATGGCGAGTTGATCCCGGGCGGGGAAAAAATTTGGGGGCAACTTGCGTCACCGGAAATCGATGGAAGTCTTGTGATCGTTTGAGGCTACGCAAAATCGCTCCGACGGAGTTGCGATGGGGCGTGGGAAAGCCAGCTTGACGCGTGTGGGGAAGTAGCTATTCTTGGGCGCTATTGGGGACAAGTGGGGATTTGTGGTGAAACATGCTCCTTACCGGGACGTTTACCCGCTCGGTTGACGAGAAGCTTCGTGTCGCCATCCCCAAACGTCTCCGAGAGGCGTTGGGGTGCCCAGATTCGGGCGCGCTTTACGTGGCCCCGGGCACCGACGGATCGTTGAGCATTTATACGGAAGGAGCCATCGAGCGGCTCGCCGAGCGACTCGCCCAGGTCTCGCCAACCCAAAAGGAAGTACGCGACTTCACCCGGCTGTTCTACGCCCGGACGCAACGCGTCGAACTGGACCGGCAGGGCCGTGTCCGCATCCCGGCCGACTTGGCCGAGTTGGCCCAACTGGGGAAGGACGTAGTGCTCTTGGGGGTCCAGGACCACGTCGAGCTGTGGGCGTCGGGCCGTTGGGAAGCGTACCTGGCCGAGAAGCAAGCACGTTACGATCAAATCGCCGAGGCCGCGTTCGGCGGCTCGGGCTGAGATCGCCTGGAGAGACAACCGGCCGGTCTTCGATCAGGCCATGGCCGAGAACCCCAAGGAGCAGATGCGCGTTCGTCCGTCCTTTCGCCATGCGTGAGACCAGGGACGTCGGTTACCGGCCACCGACCGACGTTCTCCCCGCCTGGACGGTCGGGGCCGGCTCTCACGAGTACGGGAGCGATGGAGACCTCCCGGCTGCGAAACGCGGAGCCATTCGTCGCCATAGCCGACGAGTTGACCCCCGGCATCCAACCTCGCACAGGCACAAGGAGGTGCCTGAGGTCGGGTGTTCCCTCCCACTCGACCTCTCGACCACTGCACTTCCGCAGCATCCCACGCTGACAGCACTTATCGATTGACAAGCTATCCGTCGAGACTCCTGGTCGCCGTCCCGCCCCGGCTGGCTGCGCCTACGCGTCGAGCCGAGGCGAACGTCGTCGGCATCCGTCGATCCGCACTGGACGTTGGCGAGACACCGTGCCTGTGCCCAAGGAGCGCTCTATGTGCGATCTGGCCCCGGTGCACGTGCCCGTGATGCTGGACGAAGTCGTCCGCTGGCTCGATCCACGCCCCGGTGGGGTGATCGTCGACGGGACGCTCGGCGGCGGTGGCCACACCCGCGCATTGGCTCAACGCGTCGGTCCGGACGGACGGATCATCGCCTTGGATCGCGACCCCGCCGCCGTGGCCGCGGCCGAGCAGGACTTGGCAGGGCTGCCGGTCGAGCCGGTACACGCCAACACCTGCGACCTGCCGGAGGTGCTCGACGGGCTGGGGATCGAGCAAGTGGATGGCGTGCTGATGGACCTGGGCGTGTCGAGCGATCAACTGGCCGACCACACACGAGGCTTCAGCTTCGCGGCCCATGGCCCGCTCGACTTGCGATTCGACCCGACCCGCGGCGAGCCCGCCTCGCGACTGGTGGGCCGGCTCAGCGCGGAACACTTGGCCGAGTTGATCTACCGGTACGGAGAAGAGCGATACAGCCGTCGGATCGCGAGGGCGATCGTGCGTCGGCGTGCGGAGAGGCCGATCGAGACGGCCGCCGAGTTGGCCGAGTTGGTCCGCCGGAACGTGCCCAGGTCCCGGGCGGGGCGTGCGATCGATCCGGCCACCCGGACGTTCCAGGCCCTCCGGATCGCGGTGAACGACGAATTGAAATCGCTGGAGATCGCGTTGCGGCGGATGCCCGATTGCCTTCGACCCCAGGGCCGCTTCGCGGTGATCAGCTTCCACTCGCTGGAGGATCGCCGCGTCAAAGAGGCGTTCCGCGACGACGAGCGGTACGAGGTGCTCACGCGAAAGCCGATTCGGCCCAGTCCGGAGGAGGTCGACCGGAACCCCCGGGCCTCCAGTGCGAAGTTGCGAGTTGCCTCGAGAGGGTAACTCGAAAGCGAAATACGAGGAGATCGAGACGTAGCGAGTTGGCTCACGGGCCGACCCACGGGGCAACCATCTGCCGCGCTCCGTCGGCCCCCAAAAGAAAGGCAGGGATGCACGATGTCCAGGAAGCGTCGACACTACCAGCAAAACAGCGAGGCCGGCGACGAGCGGCCGGAGGA
The DNA here is from genome assembly GCA_964505295.1 of uncultured Planctomycetaceae bacterium. GTDB lineage: Bacteria > Planctomycetota > Planctomycetia > Pirellulales > Thermoguttaceae > DATKZH01. The sequence goes on along the minus strand of CAZDHR010000386.1, from coordinate 3,184 downwards.
GGATTTCGAGTCCTACGAAGAGGACTACGACGACACTCGGGACGAGGACCAGGGCGACGCGGGCCGGTCCCGCATGGCCCGAGAGGCTAAGATCGGCCTGGGCGTGATCTTCGTCCTCTTGGTCGTCTTCGGCGGGTTCGTGTACAACCGGATGACTTCGGCCGACGACGGCGCCGAGGCCGCCGCCGCGACCACGGGCTCGGGCACGGAAGCCAACGAGGCCGCCGCCTCGCAGAAGCCCGACGCCGAAAGTCTGGCCCCCCTTTGGACGGGCGCGGCCGTGTCGGCCAACGATGGCTCGACCGAAACGGCGCAGAACGATTCCCCGACTGGCCCCGGTTCCTGGGGGGCCGTCAGCGGGGCCGAGCAAACCGGGGAGAGCGGCTCGGGCATTAGCGTCCCGTCCTCGCCTCCATCTTTCCCGCCGAAGCTGGTCACGGTGCCCCCCGCAGGCCGGTATGCCGGGTACCCCGGCATGCAGTCTGCGGATTTGCCGGCCGGAGCGTCGCCAATCGATCAAACGGCCAAGACCCCGTCGACCGACAACCAGCCGCACAACCCGCTTCCCAGCGCTTCCTCGCCGACCACGAGTGACCACGAGCAGGCCGGCATGGCGGAGGCAGCGGATGCGGCCGGGCCGGATCTGTCGAGGAGCGACGGCGCCGTCCCGTCTGCCCCCGACCTTCGGCAACTGAGTAGCTTAGACCAGGACGCCGGGCAGCCGAACCCGCTGCGAACGGAGACTGGCGGAGCAGAACCGACTGCCAGCCAGCCGGCACCCCGATACTCGTGGGAGACAGGCTACTCGTATCAACCGCCTCCCTCCATGCGCGATCGCGCCGCGCAGGCGTCCGTGCCGACGCCGATCCCCGGTCCACCCGCCACCTTCCAAGCCGAGCCCCGCCCCTCGCCCGGCACGCGCCAGGATGAGCCGCTGGGCTCATCCTCCGTTCAAAGCGATTCGGCCCAGCAGTACCCGGGTAGCCGGGTCTCGCCCCCGCCCGATGCCGCCCGACAATGGGCCGGAAACTCGGGCGTTCGCGAAACCGATCTTGCGCGCCCGTCGCTTACCGATCCGCCGTCGGGGTTGAGCCATCTGGGTCGACAAGAGCCGCTCATCAGCTCGTCCGGCAAGGAGGGAACGTACGTCGTCCAGCCGAACGACAACTACTGGTCGATCTCGCGGAAGCTCTACGGCACCGACGCGTACTTCAAGGCGTTGGCACACCACAACCGGGCGAAGGTGGTCAACCCGGACCGGCTTCAACTCGGGGAGGAAATCCTGGCGCCGAGCGCCGCCGCGCTGCACGAGACCTATCCCGACCTGTGTCCCATGCCGGCCCATCGCGAGGCGGCCCGGCGGCGCGCGCTGGCCGACGGCCACGTCCCGGTCGGCGAGGGCCGAGTGTACGTGGTGCAGGAAGGCGACAACCTGTTCAACATCGCCCGCTACGAGCTCGGCAAGGCCACTCGCTGGACGGAGATCGTCACCTTGAACAAGGACCAATTGGGCACCAGCCTCAGCGATCTCAACTACCTGACGCCCGGCATGAAGCTCCTTCTGCCCGACGAGCCGCCCCCCGCCAACATAGGCCAGCGCCCTGGCTCGGTGTATCCACGCTAGAAAAGGTGGCAGCCACCAAATTTGGGTAATTCAGGTATTCTGTCAGGCGCCATCTTCTCCACCTTCGCCAGATTTGGTGGCGCTCACCTTTTCGGCTCGCTGTATCCACGCTAGGCTAAAGTTCCGGAAGAGAATTGCACCTAAGTGATTGATAGTAAAGGACTTAGCAGCGATCCTGAATTCCTTGTTCTGACCACTGTTAGAATGGGCAAGATCGCAACTCGTTGTGTCACAAGGAGTTACGTTGCCCTACATGACTACGTTTTGCAGGACGAAACGCGCTTAAGTCATTGTCGCGCAAAGAGTTAGGTACGATCCTGCGTTAGAACTTCAGGCTAGGCGATCGATGAGCGACCACAGCGAAGCAAGCGCCGTTCGCCCGTCGAAGATCGTCTCCGGGGCCCAGACCGGCGTCGACCGCGGGGCGCTGGACGCGGCGATCGAGCTGGGCATTCCGCACGGAGGCTGGTGTCCGCGCGGACGATTGGCCGAAGACGGCCCGATCCCTTCCTGCTACGACCTGACCGAGACCGGCTCACGCGAATACTGCGTCCGGACCGAAAAGAACGTGCTCGATAGCGACGCCACGCTGATCCTCTATCGCGGCGAGCGGAAGGGCGGAACGGCGCTGACCCAAGAGCTGGCCGAGCGTCATGGCAAGCCCTGCCTTGTCGTCGATCTGGACCACCCGCCCGATCTGGCAGAGATCCGCCGGTGGATCGCCGCCTCCCATGCCGACACCCTCAACGTCGCCGGGCCGCGCGAGAGCCAGAGCCCCGGCATCTCGGCCCGTGCCGCCGACCTCATCCGACGGCTCTTCGCCGAGCCGTGAGCCCGTTCGCAGAAACCCCTCCAAGTCGCACACGACGCTCCGCGCGTGGTGTCGGGGAAGCGTGAGCTGTCACGAGGGCATGACGACCGCACGCACCCTCCAGCGGGAGCGCCGGACCCGTAATTCAGAGGAGGGCCTGCGAGATGGTGTCGCAGAAGACGAGGTGCTGAGCACGCACACCCCTCGCGAGCGTCGGAATGCCGGGGAAGCCCACGTTGCTGCCAGGTCGTTGCATTCGCCGGTCGATCGATATACGCTACAGCTAGACGGGGCATCGAGAAGCCTGCACGATGCGGGTGCCACGGTTGGCTTGTCCAACCGTGCTTCCGGCACTGCTGGACAAGCCAGCCGTGGCACCCAACGTGAAATGTCGAGGTGGGCCGCGCGCTAGATCCGTTCGGCACGACCCTGCGAATCCTGTCCTGTGAATCTCCGGGGAGTCCCCTGAGATGGCCGAGAAGCCTTCTGCTGAGTCGAACAGCGGCGCCAAGCCCGATCCCGATCCCAATGCCGAGGCCGCCTCGGAGAGCCCGGTTGAACCCGAGCCGAAAGCCGCGGCAGACACCCGAGCCGCTCGTAAGACCGAGGCCGGCACGGAGGGCAAGACGTCCTCAGAGCCCGCCGCCCCGGACGAGGCTGCCCCCGCCGGCGAGACGGCTACGCCCGCCGGGAAGAAGGCTGCCCGGGCCAAGGCGACCCGAGCGGCCCGTAGCGCCGTGGCGGTCGGG
>CAZDHR010000385.1:0-6751 GCA_964505295.1 uncultured Planctomycetaceae bacterium | reverse complement strand
GAAGCACCCTTCGGGCCGTTCCGGCAAAAGGTGGCTGTCACCTTTTTCCGGACGGAGCGATTGTGGTAGAGAACACGGTAGGCCGCGGTGGCCGATTCCGCATGGGAAGGAGCGATCGATGCTTGTCCTGTCCAGACAGCGCGACCAGAGCATCATCATTGGCGATAACATCGTCGTGACGGTGGTCGACGTCCGGGGCGATAAGGTCCGCCTGGGCATCGACGCCCCCACCGAAATCCCGGTCCATCGTCGCGAGGTCTACGAAGCAATCCAACGCGAGAACCTTCGCGCCAGCCGGCTGGAGGCCAAAGACATCGACCAGCTCGGCGAAGACCAAGCCACGGAGTCCGGCCCGATTTCCCGCGGCTGATTGCCCTGGCGCCTTTCTGCCACCATCTCTACCGATTGTCTCGATCATAAGGGCCTCGCAAAGGCGCGTTTGCCGATTGCGGGGCCTTTCGCTTTTCGTCAAGGACTGCCGACGCCGAGATGAGCACCGGGGAGCAATTTTTTGGAAAACAAGAACCCAAATTGCCTAAAGTACGCAGCTTTACCGGCCGATAAGCCCAGATAGTTGCGTCTCCGTGCGGCGATCCGCGAATCGTCCCGCGCGGACGGCTCTCATGGAAGTGAGGACCGACCCCCCCGCAGGAAGCAGCCGACGTTATTGGAGAAACCATACTGTTTCCCACCGCACTCGAGGCGTGTTTCCTCGAGGCGCCACCAAGGCAAGCTGGCCCGGAACCCCCCGCTCCCCGCACTCCGGTCAGGCTTGGACGTAGTCCTTCTATGAGAAAGGGTGTCTGGCATGACCCGCATTAACACAAACGTTAGTTCTCTGAACGCGCAGAAGAGCCTTGCGCGGTCGAACATTCAGTTGCAGGAGGCTCTGACCCGTCTGAGCACCGGCTTGCGGATCAACGTGGGTAAGGACGACCCGGCCGGCTTGATTGCAAGCGAAGCCTTGCGGAGCGACATCGTCAGCGTCGAGGCGGCGGTCGCGAACACCGAGCGCGCCAATCAGATGATCGCCACGGCCGACAGCGCCTTGGGCCAAGTCAGCGCCCTGTTAAACGACATCCGCGGCCTGGTCACCGAGGCGGCGAACTCAGGAGCCTTGAGCGACGACCAGATTGCGGCTAACCAGTTGCAGGTCGACTCCTCCCTGGAAGCCATCAACCGAATCGCCCAAACGACCGCCTTCCAAGGCCGGAGAGTGTTGGATGGCAGCCTCGATTTCATCACCAGCGCCGGAACGAACTTCGACACGGTCGTCACCGACTTGCAGATCGACCAGGCCAACCTCGGCGCCACCGGCAGCATGGCCGTGAGCGTCGACGTCACGTCGGGCGCCGAGAAGGCCGAGATCACCAACTCCGCCGCCTTCACCGATGCGGCCACGGCCACCACCACGCTGAGCTTCGCCGCCTCGATTGAGACCACGGCCCTGGCCACCAACTCCAACCAGTGGAATATCCGTGCCAATGCACTTGGTGCCGATTATGACGGCGCCACGATCGAGCTGATGGACTCGGACGGGTCGGGTAAAGCTGCTAGCGCCCAGTGGTTTGCCGGGACCAAGAAGCTCGTGATCACCATCGATGGTGACCTGACGGACACGGAAGATGTGATGGACGCGATCAACACGGAGGGTACCTTCTCGGCCACGGTCGCGGGTGGTGCAGGGGCTGTGCTTGCAGCAGACGACGTTGCCGACGACCCGGCCACGACGACCGTCGGGACGACCGACGTTGCCACCCTGCAGATCGAAGCCGTCGCCGACGGCGCCCAATACAACAACGTGTCCGTCCTCTTTGAGACCGCGGTCGGCCAGGGCGCGACCCCCGGAGTGGCCTACGATACGACGTCGAAGGAGCTGACCATCACGATTGACTCCGCCAGTGCCACGACGCTGGCCAACCTGGAGTTGGCCATCGACAACTACGAGGTCGACGGCGTGCAACTGTTCGAAGCGACCGACACCCCCGGCACGGCAATCTCCAGCATCGACCCCACCGGCGCGGACGTCGACGTGGAGGGCAATACGGGCACGACCGGCGGCGCGCTGCTCAAGGGTGACCTGCTGGTCGAACTGAGCGGTCTGCTCGGCGCGGAGGTGTTCAGCTTCCAACAGGACGCCGCGCTGGACAAGATTGCGGACTCGATCAACCTCCTTTCCGACGCGACGGGCGTGGAAGCCACTTACACGGGCAACACGCTGACCCTGAACTCCACCCAGTACGGCGAGAAGGCGTTTGTGGCCGCCAGCGTCCTGAGCGAGGCAGCCACCGGGGCGTTCCTCAGCGGCCTCAGCGCGCGGCGGGACACCGGCGCGGATATCCAAGCCCTGGTCAATGGCTATTCCGCGATGGGCGATGGCAACAGCTTCTCCGTGAAGACGGCCACGCTCAACATGACGGCAACCGTCACCGCCGGCTCGAGCACCGACTTCGCCTTCACGATCACCGGCGGCGGCGGCCTGTTCCAGGTCGGTCCCGAGGTCGTCAGCAACCAGCAGGCCCGTATCGGCATCTTCAGCGTGAACACGGGCAGGCTGGGCGGCACCAGCGGACGGCTCTATGAGCTCGGCAGCGGCGAGGCCGCCGACTTGTTCACCGACCCGAGCACCGCGGCGAGTATCGTCGACGAGGTCAGCTCCAAGGTCGCCTCGCTCCGAGGTCGCCTCGGTGCCTTCCAGGCAACGACGCTGGAAAGCAATATCAACTCCCTCAACGATACCCTGGAGAACCTGACCGAGGCGGAAAGCTCCATCCGCGACGCCGACTTCGCCGCGGAGACGGCCAACTTGACCCGGGCCCAAATCCTCGTGCAGTCGGGTGTCTCCGTGTTGGCCATCGCCAACAGCAACCCGCAGAACATCCTCGCCCTGCTGCGGTAGGGCTAGGATCCTACGACGCCAACCACAACGGCCCGCTCCGGCACTCGGAGCGGGCCGTTTTCGTTAACGCTTGGCCAAAGAACAACTTCCCGACTCCAGTAGCAGCCCACACGCCGTGTGACGCCCGCCGGTCACGGCACACGCCGTGTGACCACGACTCCGCAAATGCGGAAGCTATTCTTCGGCCGATCCCAATAGCGGGTCTTGTGCGTCTCCATTGCCGAGGACGTCCGGGGCGCGTTCGTGCGAGATGCTTCGCTCCCCGCTCCACCCAGACGGCTTGGTGAAACGCCGCAGACGCGGGGGATTGCGTAAAGTCTCCGGCGCACGCACGCCGATCCTTTGAATTGATAGAGCACCTCTTCCGGGCTGACATTGCGCGCCGGTCAAGAAATGGGACGCATCCAAAGCACGATCGGCCTGTTCACGGGCATCGACATCGCGGGTACCGTCGAAAGCCTGATGCAAATCGCGGGAAGACGCCGCGACCTGCTGGTCGAACGGAACGAGAACCTGGAAACCGAGCAGGTCGCAATCTCGTCGCTCTCCGCGCTATTGCTCAACGTGCAGTACGCCGTGACCAACCTCGGCAAGGAAGACTTGTACGAAGAGCGAACCGTCACCAGCAGCAACTCGAGTGGGCTGAGTGCGACGATGACGGGCGACCCGGTGGAGGGGACGTACCAGTTCACCGCGCTGCGGACGGCCACGCAGCATCAGCTTCTCAGCGAGGGGCTTGCGTCGGATACCGAGGCGCTCGGCGGCGGTACGCTGACGTTCCGCTTCGGCAACCACGTCGAGGAGGGTCTCAGCCTCGACGCCCTCAACGGCGGAGAAGGCGTCGACCGGGGCTCGATCCGCATCACCGACCGCAGCGGCGCCAGCGCCGAGATCGATCTGTCGACCGTGCAAACCATCGACGACGTCCTCGAGGCCATCAACACGAACACGACGATCAACGTGACCGCCACCGCCGAGGGCGGCCACATCCGGCTGGAGGACGATACCGGCCAGTCCGTCTCGAATCTCAAGGTGCAGGAAGTCGGGGGCGGGACGACCGCCGCCTCGCTCGGCCTGGCCGGCATCGACGTGGCCGCCGACGCAGCCGACGGGGAGGACGTCCTCTGGCTGACCGAGGATACCGATCTCGATCAGCTCAACGACGGCAACGGCGTGTGCACCGACCCGGTGCTGGACGACATCGAGTACGTGCTCCGCGACGGCACGACCGGCACGATCGACCTCTCGCCGATCATCGCCGGCGGCAGCGAAGTCGACGAGGACACCACCCTCGGCGACGTTCTGGAAAGGATCAACGCCGCCGAGCCCGGGAAGCTCCAGGCCGAGATCGCCTCGGACGGCAGCCGGATCATCCTCACCGATTCGACCGAGGGGACCGGCACCTTCTCCGTGGAGTTTTCGGGGGACTCCACCGCGTTGGAAGACCTGGGGCTTGACGGCGAGGCCGTCGACGGCGTGATCACCGGTCGCAACGTCCTCGGCGGCCTGAGGACGGCGCTGCTGAGCAGCCTGGGAGGCGGCGAGGGCCTCGAAAACCTCGGCCAACTGGACCTGACCGACCGCTCGGGCGCCAGCGCCTCGGTCGACCTTTCCGGGGCGGAGACGCTCGACGACGTGATCGCGCTGGTGAACGCCGCCGGCCTGGGGATCACCGCTTCGGTCAACGAGGCCCAAAACGGGATCGAGCTGGTCGACACGACGGGCGGGACCGGCAACCTGATCGTGGCCAACGGCGACGCGACGTCGACCGCCGACAAGCTCCAGATCGCCGTCGACGACGGCGTCGGGTCGGTCAATAGCGGCGACCTGCACTTGCAAACCGTCTCCTACAACACGCAGCTCCGCGGGCTGAACGGCGGGGCAGGCGTCGCGGCGGGCAAATTCACCATCTACGATACCGAAGGCCAGTCGGCCGTGATCAACCTCGGCCAGGACGACGTCCAGACCGTCGGCAACGTGATCCGGGAAATCAACCGGCAAAACCTCATGGTCCGTGCCGAGTTGAACGAGACGGGCGACGGCATCCGGCTCGTCGACCTCGCCCACGGGAGCGAAATCCTTCGGGTCGAGGAAGGAAACCTCACCACGGCGGCCGATCTCCACCTTTTGGGGGACGTCGAAGAAGTGGAGATCGCCGGAGAGACGACGCAGGTGATCGACGGCTCGACCACGTGCGTCATCGAGCTCGATGCGGACGATTCCCTCACCGATCTGTGCGACAAAATCAACGAGTTCGGTGCCGGCGTGACCGCCTCGATCGTTTCCGACGGGTCGAGCAAACCCTACCGGCTCGTGCTACAGAGCAACTCGACGGGAACGGCGGGCGAGATCCTCGTCGACACGTCGGCGGTCGACCTCTCTTTCCAACAGACCTCCCGCGCCCAGGACGCCCTGCTCGTCTTCGGCGCCGCCGGCGCCGCCAGCTCCAACGTGCTGCTCTCCTCCTCGTCGAACACGTTTGCCAACGTGATCTCCGGCGTCAAGCTGGAAATCGAGCAGGCTTCCGATACACCGGTGACCATCTCCGTCAAAACCACCGACGCGAACCTGACGGCCACCGTCGCAAGGTTGGTCGACAACTACAACAGTTTTCGCGACGCACTGGAAGGGTTGACCGCCTACGACGGCGAGACGGAGGCCATGTCCGTCCTCACCGGCGACGCAACCGCCCTCCGGCTCGACATGGACCTGCCTTACTTGCTCAGCGGATCCTTCACGGGGGCCGGCTCGATCCAATCGCTCGGCGAACTGGGAATCTCCTTGAACGACGAAGGGAAACTCGAACTCGATACCACCAAGCTGACGTCGAAGTACACCGAGGATCCTGAAGTCGTCAAGCAGTTCTTCTGCGAAGAGGACACGGGGCTGGCCGACAAGTTCTGCGATCTGATCGAGCGGCTGGCCGGCGAAACCGACTCGCTCTTGGCCGGGCGTCTCGAGGTGCTCGATGCCAAGATCGAGGCAAACAAAGAGAGAATCGCGGAGATGGAAGAGCGCCTGGCGGCCCAAGAGGAACGCTTGTACACGGAATTCTACCAGATGGAGCTGGCGATCGCGAAGTTGCAAACCAACCTCTCCGCCGTGGAATCCATCCAGGTGCTGAAGCCTTTGATCTTCAATTCCGACGATTGAGCCCTCCGGCGGGAAATCGCCGACGAAGAAAACACCCTCCCGGATGCCGATCGATCCCAATCGGCCTTGATGCCAAGACCCCCGAAGGAGTCCGTGGATGCAACCCTCGGTGCCCGACAGCTACCTGGAGACGGAAATCCTCACGGCCACGCCCCAGAAGCGACAACTGATGCTCATCGAGGGGGCGATCCGGTTCATCGAGCGGGCGCGGCACCACCTGCGAGCGGTGCAAAACGAGGCGTTCTGCGAGTGCCTGATTCGTGCCCAGCAGATCGTCACCGAGCTGATCGCCGCGCTCGACCATGAGGCCGCCCCGAAGCTGACCGGGCAAGTGGCCTCGCTCTACGTGTTCGTGTTCCGAACGCTGGTCGACGCCAGCCTCACGCGCGACGAGGCCAAGCTCGACGACGCCCTCCGCGTGCTCCAGCCGCAACGGGAAGCCTGGGAAGGCGTCTGCAAGGGGCTGGGGGCAACCGTGCCCCGGGAAAACGAAGCGGCCGCCTCGCTCTCCAACCACGACACGCCACCCAAACCGCACGCCGGGCTCGACCTGTCGGCCGACTCGGATCGCCCGGACGACGCACCGGCCGGCTTCTCCCTGGAGGCCTAGATCGTGAGCCAAGCGAACCAGTTGATCCGCGTCGGCCATAGTCCCGACCCGGACGCCGCCTTCATGTTCTACGCACTCGCCCACGACAA
>CAZDHR010000384.1:0-6786 GCA_964505295.1 uncultured Planctomycetaceae bacterium | reverse complement strand
GCTGGAGCTTGGGAACCAGGGGAGTTCGCTCTGACGGGTTGGACGAATGTTTACGAGGCGACCGGTTTCTCGCTTCGGACGTTTCGTTGGCGGTGGGAAACCGAATCAGTGGTGTGGGGGCTCTTTTTCGTTTTTCCTCGGAAAAGGAGGGCGTGCGATGCTCGTGTCGGTACGCACACCGTTTGTCTCGGCCATGGGCCTGCTTCTGCTCGCGTCGCTCGGCGCTCCGCCGGCGGGGCGGCCTGCCCACGGCGCCGAGCCGCCGGCGATCAACCCGTTCGGTCCGGTCCGCCACGAGCGAGAGGACGCGATTCCGGGCTACTTGGAGACATCGGACGGGAAAGTGCATCCGGGGGCGATCTACATGACCCGGGACAAGCGGCTGAAGATTTACGACGAGACGCTCAAGCGACAGCGGGAAGTGCCCCTTCGCGTGGTCAAGCAGATCGAGTGCAGGGTGCTCAAGGAGTGGATGGAAAAGGAGTGGCGGTTCAAGGAGACGACGAAGGCCGAAAAGTACTACACCGGCCGCCGATACCCGTCGCGGGAGTACGCCCACACGATCACCCTGCGCGACGACCGCACGATCAGCGGGCCGCTGGCGGAAATCATCTACGTCAAGCCGTACGCCGACCCGACCGCAACCGGCCATCGCCCACCGGAAGAGGCGAAGCGATTCCTGCTGCACAAGCGCGACAAGGGCGAGATCGGCACGGACCTGAAGTCGCTGGTCTACGTCCGTCTCATCAAGCTCGGCGAAGAGGCGTTGGAGGAGGGGCGGCGCAAAGCGGCCCGGCACCGGCCCGAGAAGGGCACGTCGGCCGATCGGAAGACGGGCACCACGGACGAATCACCGTAGCACCGACACATCGACAAGTGTCGTTGTTCGCTCCGCGAACAAGCGCCTTTTCGCGGAGCGAAAAGCGACCCTTGATCGTTCCGGCGCGAAGCGTTGGAACGATGGAAACGGCTGATCAACTCAAGGCAGTGGACAACCCGTGTTCAAGCTCACGCTGGAACAAGGCTACAGCGTCACGACCATGCTGGCCGTGGCCACCGCCGCGACCTTGCTGTCGGCGATCTTCTACTACCGGGCGTTCGGCATGCTTCGCCCCGGGCAGTGGCAGACGCTGTTGGTGCTGCGCGTGCTGACGATCATCGTCATCGTGCTTCTGTTGTTCAAGCCGGTCTTCAGCTATCATCGGGACCTCAAGGAGCAGCCTGCGCTGATCTTCGTGCTCGACACGTCCTCCTCGATGAGCATCGCCGACGACGCCAGCGGCGTGCCCCGCTTCAACCAGGCCCGGCAGCAGGTCGAAGCGTGGTGGGACAAGCTCGACGAGGACTTCAACCTCCACCTGATCGAGTTCTCCGAGCGGGCCCGGCCGTTGGACGACGTCGGGCAACTGGTGGGGCTGGCGCCCGACGGCAAGGCCACGTCGCTCTCCCGCGCGCTGGTGGCGGCCTCCAAGATCGTCCCCCGCCGCGACGTGGAAGCGGTGATCCTGATCTCCGACGGCATCCACAACTCGGCGGGCAAGCCGGAAGAAATCGCGCAGAAGCTGGGCATCCCGGTCCATACCGTGGGCGTCGGGGCCAGTTTGCGAAGCGACCTCTCGTACCGCGACGTCCAGGTCACGGGCCTCGACTGCCCCGACCGCTTGATGCTAAAAAACAAGGCCAGGATCACGGCGTCGGTTGAGGGGATCGGCCTGTCGGGCCGGGTGGTCACGGTGATCCTCGAAGAGGACGGCCAGCCGCTCGCCGAGCAGGAGATCGCGCTCGACGAGCTCGAAGGCGGCCAGGAGGTGGAGTTCGAGTTCCAGCCCGCCGTCGAAGGCCGCCACACCTACACCGCGCGCGTGCCCCCGGTCGGGGAGGAGAAAATCGAAGAGAACAACCAGCGGTCGGCCGTGGCGCTGGTCGTCGAGCCGGGCATCCGCGTCCTCTACCTGGAGGGAACGCTTCGGGCGGAATACGGTGCGCTCGTGCAGCGATTTCTCTCCAAGGACCCGGACGTCGAGTTCTGCGCGCTCTTGCAGACCAAGACGAACGTGTTCTTGAAACGGACGAACATCGAGGGCCTCGAGCTCGACGCGATCCCCTCCGACGAAGAGACCATCGGCACGTTCGACGTGTTCATCTTCGGCGACTTGGACAGCTCCTACCTCCGACCCGAGCAGCAGAAGCTGTTCGTCCAGCGGATTCGTGACGGGGCGGGCCTGGTCATGCTCGGCGGATACCACAGCCTCGGACCGGGCGGCTACGCCGGAACGCCGCTCGGCGAGGTCCTGCCCACGCTCCTGGGCGATCGCGAGATCGGCCAGGTCACCGATCCGTTCCTCCCCACGCTCAGCCCCGACGGCGCCCAGCACCCCATCTTCGCCAACATCGCCGACTTCTTCCCCACCGAGAGCGGCGAGCCGAAAGTGGCCGGGCTGCCGCCGCTGCTGGGCTGCACGCGCGTCGGACCCGCGCGCCCCGGGGCCACTGTGCTGGCCACCTGCCCGCTCGACGCCGACCAGCCGCCGGTCCTGGCCGTCCAGCCGGTCGACGACGGGCGCACCGCCGTCTTCTGCGGCGACACGACCCGAAACTGGCAGCAGGGCCCCCGCGCGATGGACCAGGACTCGCCCTTCCTGCAATTCTGGGGGCAAATGGTGCGTTGGCTCGCCGGGCGGACCACGGAAGTGACCACGGAGGCCAGCGTGATCGGCAGCGCCGACAAGGGCTACTACGAGCCGGAAGAGGCCATTACGCTTTCGGCCGTGGTGCGCGACGAACGGGGCGAAGGCGCGGCGGAGGCCTCCGTCACCGCCAGGATCGAAGGGCCCTCCGGCCGGCCCGACCGCGTCGAGATGACCGCGTCGACCGGTCCCGGCGGCCACTACACCGGCACCTACGAGCCGACCGCCGCCGGAGCCTACGAGATCGTGATCGAGGCCCGGCTCGGCGACGTCACCCTCTCGACCGACGAGATCGCCGTGGAGGTCGGCCGACCCAACCTCGAGTTCGAGAAGCTCGACCTCGACGAGAAAACCCTAGGGCGAATCGCCGCCAACACCGGCGGGCGCTGCGTCCACATCTCCACGGCCGACCATCTCATCGATCAGCTCGACCGGCGAGAGCGCAAGAAGCGGGTCTACATGGAGAGGCCGCTCTTCTCGCCGCCCCTGTTCTGGGCGATGTTCGTGGTGTTGCTCACCACCGAGTGGGTCTTGCGGAGGAGGTTTCAACTGCGATAGCCACGTTGTCGATGTTCGGGATTGTGTAATAAGGGAAAAGGGGGAAGGGGAAAAAGGGAAAGAAGAAAAGGAGGTGAGACGAGGATGGAAGAAAGAAGGGAGGACCGGCCGATTCGCGCGATTCATTGCCATTCCTTCCCCATCTACTTCCCCTTTTCCCCCTTTCCCTTCTTTCCTTCTTACACTTGAAACCCATTATGCCGAAGGACCGCCATTTGCCATGAGTCCGCAGACCGGGTACCGCTATCTCGATCCGTCGGCCCTGGCCCGGGTGAAGAACCTCCAGATGGTCGCCCGGGGCGTGGTCGAAGGGGCGATCTCGGGCTTGCACGCCAGCCCTTACAAGGGGTTCAGCGTCGAGTTCGCCGAGCACCGCGAATACACCCCCGGCGACGACCCCCGCCACCTCGACTACAAGATGTTGGCCCGAACCGACCGGCTGTACATCAAGCAGTACGAGGAAGAGACGAACATGCGGGTCCAGATCCTCCTCGACACGAGCGGCTCGATGGCCTACCGCCACGAGGGCAGGATCAGCAAGTACGACTACGCCGCGTACCTGACGGCGATCCTCTCCTACCTGATGCTCAAGCAGCAGGACTCGGTCGGCCTGACCACGTTCGACACGGCGATCCGGCTCGACATGCCCGCCCGAAGCTCCCCCCGCCACTTCAACGAGATGATGCGCCAGCTCGAGGGGATCGAGCCGGGCGCGGAGACCGACGTCGCCGATATCCTCCACAAGCTGGCCAACCGCTTCAAGAAGCGGTGCCTGATCGTGCTCATCAGCGACCTCTACGACGACCCCGACGCGGTGATCCGCGCCCTGCACCACTTCCGCCACCGCAAGCACGAGGTGATCGTCTTCCACGTGTTCGACAAGGCGGAGATCGACTTCCCCTTCCGCGAGGTCACCTCGTTCTACGACCTGGAGACCAACGAGCGCCTGCAAATCGATCCGGTCTACGTCCGCGACGCCTACGTCGAGCAAATCGAGGCGTTCATCGAGACGTACCGCCGCGCCTGCGCCGAGACGAACATCGACTACGTAATGACCGACACCTCCGTCCCCTACGATTTCATGCTTTCCCGATACATCGCCAAACGCAACGTGCCATGACCTTCGGCGCCATCGGATTCCTGTTTGCCGCCGCCGCCGCGATCATCCCGGTGGTCCTCCACATGATCAACCGCCAGCGGGCGAAGGATCTGCCCTTCAGCACGCTGCGGTTTCTCCGCATCAGCGTGGAAAAGACGCGCCGGCGGCGACGCATCCAGGACGTCTTTCTCATGCTCCTACGCATGGCCCTGCTCGTGCTGATCGCCCTCGGCCTGGCCAAGCCGACGCTGACCAGCCTCAAGTCGCTCCTGGGCGGCGGGGCCAACACGGCCGTGGCCGTCATCCTCGACAACTCGGCCAGCATGGGCGCGATCGACAACGATCGCATCCGCTTCGAGACCGCCCTGGGCGCCGCCACGCAGATTATGGACGAGCTCCAGGACGGCGATCAGGTGGCCCTTTACCTGACCGGCGGGCCCGAGTTCCCCGAGCTGGGCCGGCTCGACCGGTCCCACGAAAAGGTCCGCCAAATCCTCAGCCAATGCGCCGTCAGCTACGAGCGGGCCGACCTGGCCGTCAAGGTCCACGACGCGCGAAAGCTGCTCGCGGGGGCCGAAGCCCCCAACAAGCAGATCTTCGTCATCTCCGACCTCCAGGAGCTATCGTGGGAAGGTCTCAAGCAAGAGGAAACGGCCGGCGGCGAGGCGGCGGAAGCGAGCCTCAGCGACGAGGATCGCGAAATCCGCGACGTCCCCATCATTCTCGTCGACTGCCACCGCGCCCCCAAGCCCGACGTGGCCGTGGTCGACGTCGACCTGCACGCCGTCGTCCCCGTGGCCGGCGTGCCCGTCCAGGCGACCGTCGAGCTGTTCAACGCCGCGTCGGTTGCCCAGACGGCCCATCTGGAACTCAGCATCGACGGGAAGAAGTCGTACGACAGCCCGGCCTTGAGCCTCACCCCCGAAGGCCGGCTCAAGCACGATTTCCAGTTTACGTTCGAACGGGGCGGGCTGCACCGCGGCGAGGTTCGCCTGGTGGGCGACGACGGCTCGAAGCTCGACGACCGGCGGTTCTTCACCATGGAGGTCAACCAGGGCATTCCCGTCGCCGTGGTCACGGCCGAGCGCCACGAGATCGCCTACCTCGACGATTCGTTCTACCTCGAGCAGGCCCTCGCCCCGGCCCGCGCCGGTGGCTGGGCCATTCGCACCACAAGCCTCACTTCCGGCGAGCTGGTCGGCGAGCCGCTGGCCGGCTACGCGGTGATCTACTGCGTGAACCTGCCGGCCCTGGAGGTCGACGCGGCCGAGCGCCTCCGCACCTACGTGGAGCACGGGGGCAACCTCGTCTGGATCGGCGGCGACAACGTCCAGCCCGAAGCCTACAACCGGATGAACGAGGACGCCCGCCGCCAGCTCCTGCCCGCGCCGCTTCGGGAGATCCGCGCGGCCCGGGACGTCGAAGGGCGCGACAGTTGGAACGTCACCTACCTCGACAAGGAGCACAAGGCGCTACAGCACGTGATCGAGCCGGCCTCGCTCTACCAGTCGATCCTCGTCTACACGCACGCGCGGATCGACGCCAAGGCCGAGGCCGGCGCCCGGGTGTTGGCCCGGCTCGACGACGGGGAGCCGCTTCTGGTCCAGCGTCGCGTGGAGCAGGGCACGGTGACGATGCTCGGCACCAGCGCCCACCGCGGCTGGACCAATCTGCCGGTCCGCCCCATCTTCCTCCCGCTCGTTGCCCGGCTCACGTTCGACCTGGCCGGCGCCGAGCAGTCGCGCCACGACGCCCTGGCCGGCGCGCCGATCGTGATCCCGTTCCGTGACGAGATCCGTCCCCGCGGCGTCGAGGTGCTGCCCCCTTCCGGCGCAACCATCCGGCTCAACCTGGAGGAAGACGGCGAAGCCGGCGGCCCCCGGGAGTTCCGCTACGCCGACACGCACGACGTCGGCATCTACGTCCTCCGCCTTTTGGAAGCGGTGCGTCCCACCCAATACGCCTACTCCGTCAACCTCGACCCCGACGAAGCCAGCCCCAAGAAGGTCGCCCGGGAAGACCTCGAAGAGCGCTTCGGCGGCACGCCGCTCGTTTTCGCCGAAGACCCCGACGACCTCTCGGCCACGTTCGACTGGCTCCGCGAGGGCACCAGCCTCTGGGAGGTTTTCCTCTCGGTCGTGCTCGTCGTCCTGGTGTTCGAGACGTTCGTCTCCAACCAGCTCAGCCCCAAGCAGGACGACGACGCCCTCCGGCACGTCGCCCCCGGCCTCCGCCGCCTCGCCAAGAAAGGCCGCAGCGCGGCCTGACCCACGATCCCCGTAGGGTGCGTGAAACGCACCATCTCCGCTCAAGCCTCAAGCCCGATTCCCCCGCTCCAAACGCCTTGCACGCGCACGGCGATCACGCTACGATGCCCGTTTTCCGGGCGTCTTAGGGGCGGCCGAAGAATAACTTTCCGGTTTCACTCTCTGGTTCGGGCGG
>CAZDHR010000383.1:0-6824 GCA_964505295.1 uncultured Planctomycetaceae bacterium | reverse complement strand
ACTCGTACAGCGCGACCTCCAGCCGGGGCGTCTGGCCGGCCAGCTTGGTCTTGGCAAACTGGCCGACGATTCGCCAGAGCTGCGTCTTGGCCTGGTCGATCAGGCCGTCCATGCTGTTGCTCGTGTCCAACAGCAGGGCGAGCTGGACCGTCGGCGGCTCCTTCGCCCGCTCCTTGGCCGGGCCTTGCTCCGGCTCGTTGGCGATGGCCGCCAGGCCCGTCATCAGGACCGCCAAGCCGACCGTCATCATCCAGCGACATCGTGGGAACATCGTGTCGTCTCCTCGTTTTCCAGGGACTTGAGACACCGTGCCCCACCTCAGGGGGGGTATCTGCCGCGATTTCAAGTCGGGTGCCCGCCGACGTGCGCCGCAGCCCCGGCTCTAAGCGCATTAGACGCGCGCCGGCCGGGCCAAGTTCCCCCCGACCCGACCTGGGCGGCGGATTGGTTGATCGAGCCTGCCGTGGCGGCTATTCTGGCGCCAGCGTCGGCCGTTTGAATCGTTCCGCATTCCGTCCGGGTTGAAGGAGACTGGTCATGTTCGCTCGCCGCTCGACGTGGTTGGGGAGAAAGGGGTTGGCGGCCTTGAGTATCGGCGCGGCCGCGTGGTGGTCGGCATCCGTTGGACTTGCCGACGAGGCGGGAGGCTTGCGGTTTTCCAAGCGCCGGCTGATGGTCAACCAGAACGAGGGCTGCGCCGTGGCCGACGTGAACCGCGACGGCAAGCCCGACATCATCGCCGGCACGCACTGGTACGCCGCGCCCGACTTCCTGCCAAGGCCCGTTCGCGACATCCCGCAGGTCTCGCTCGGCTTTGCCCCCGACGACTTCTACGCCAACAACGGCGATCACGCTTACGACGTGGACGGCGACGGCTGGATCGACGTCATCTCCGGCGGCTGGACCGAGTCGGAGCTGTACTGGTATAAAAATCCGGGCAAGGAGGGGCTCGCCAAGGGATGGAAGTGGGAGCCGCGGCTTCTGGTCGATGCCCGGGCGCAGAACGAGGCCTTTCACCTGTTGGACCTCGACGGGGACGGCGTGCCCGAGATCGTCGTCCACTGCTGGGTCCAGAAAGACCCGCTCGTGGCCTGGAAACTGGCCAAGACGCCCGACGGCCAGCCGACGGTGAGCCGGATCGTGCTGGGCGAAGGCGGGTCCGGGCACGGCTACGCGGTCGGCGACGTGAACGGCGACGGGCGGGACGACATTCTGTGCGCCGTCGGCTGGTACAAACACCCGGCCGGCGATCCGTTGGCCAAGCCGTGGAAGCTTCATCCCGAGACCGCCCTGCGGACCGCCAGCTCACCGTTTGTGGTGGTCGACGTCGACCGCGACGGGCGAAACGACATCGTCTGGGGACGGGGGCACGACTACGGCGTCTACTGGTGGGAGCAGGGCGAGCCCAAGCCGGACGGCACCACCACCTGGACCGAGCACCTAATCGACAAGTCGTGGTCCCAGGCACACAGCATGGCCTGGGCCGACCTGGACGGCGACGGCCACGGCGAGCTGATCACGGGCAAGCGGGTCCGCGGTCACGGCGGGCGCGATCCCGGGGCCGACGAGCCGGCCTGCCTCTACTACTATTCGTGGGACGCGCCGGCCGAGAAGTTCGTCCGCCACCCGATCGGCGCGCCCGGCGAAGGCGTGGGCACCGGCATGCAAATCTGCGTCGCCGACCTGACCGGCGACGGCCGCCCGGACGTCGCCGTGGCGGGCAAAACGGGCACGTACCTGATGGTCAACCAAGGGCGGTAGCGGACGGGGCCGGGTAGCCGTTGTTGACCGCCTATGCTATTCCGTCCACGAAGGACGCAGTGCGGCGGCGCTGGACCGTCTTGGACCCCGCTCGCCGCATCGCGTACGCGGGAGACCCTTCCGCTTGGACTCAGTCCCAGTATTCAACAGGTAGTTGCGGGACGCGGTCGAAGTCTCGGCGATTCCGGGAGATCAACGTGGCGGAGTGATCCACGCAAATGGCGGCGATGCGGAGATCGTGCGTGGCGACGCGTACCTTCTGTTGGCGCCACTGCTCGACAAGCGATTCGGCTTGGGGTGTTAGGGGAGAACCGTAGTGCACGCGAAATCCGCGAGGGAACGCCCGAAAAGCTCATACGCCCGGGCGATCGAGACCGATGCCTTTCCCGCCTCCGCCCGACGGATGACGTTGAGCCTGCCGCGAAGAATCTCCTCGACCACGACAATCGGGATCGCCTGCTGGCCTTGAGGCACGCGCGCCGCACGATCGACGAACTCGCGGTTGTCCAGGAGGATCTCGGTCAGGACGTCCGTATCAAAGGCGATCATTCGCGCGGCTCTCGATCGCGCTGGTCGTAGGCGTCGGTGCAGATTGCGCGGAGCGTCGGGTCGTCGGCGTACTTGCCGGCGAGGTCAGCCGCGCCCAGGGCATCGATTTCCAGAGCAAGCAATTCGCCGCGTTGGACTCGCTCGGCGATCTCCGCTCGCAAAGCCGCAATCGCCTCATCACGCGTGGAGCCGACGACGCGCACCTGCGGCGCACCCACGAGCGTGGCCGCGTACTGACCTTCCGACAGCTCGACAAGCACGGGAAACGTCATGGCCAAGGCACCTCGTGTGTGTGGCGCGGCAGTTCCACTCTCCATTGTATCGAGCGAGGGGCGCCGTGAGAACCCCCGCCGTGGCATGCGTGTACGCCTCGATTGCAGCGTGCGCGTGCTCCGCTGGATGGAGCACTACCGCCAGGGCGCCGGAGGCAATCCGCCGAATACGCGATCGACTAGGCCAAAGAGGCCGGTGACGACGAGCGAAGCAGGCGTGTGGGATGGCGTCGTTCGCGGTTGGCGTTCCGGCTGCGGACAGGCGGGGAAACTCGCACGGCCGGCACGGCGCCCGATCACTCGTCCTTCTTTCGCTCCTCCTTCTTTTTCAGCGGCGCGGTCCAGAGATAGATGGTGTAATTCCGCTTCTCCTCCTCCGGCTTGAACCGGACGACCTTGTCCGGTTGCACTCCCTTCATGTCGAAGGCGTGGGAGACGATCCGCGAGCCCGGCTTGAGCTTCTCCAACTGGGGGATAAGCTTCACGTTCAGGCTGGGGAGCAGGTAGAGGGTGATGACGTTGGCCTTGCTGAGGTCGAGCTTGAAGATGTCCTGCTGTTCGATTTTCGCCAGGTGCTGCACCTTGTTCTTGGCCACGTTTTCCCGCGACTCCTTGATCCGTTTGGGGTCGATGTCGAACCCGACGGCGTGGCAGCCGTACTTCTTGGCCGCGGTCACCACGATCCGCCCGTCGCCGCATCCCAGGTCGTAGACCAGATCGTCTTTCTTGACGTCGGCCAATTCCAGCATCTTCTCCACCACCTCCTGGGGCGTGGGCACGAAAACCACGTCGGGGGTGCGGTGCTCCTTGCGCTCCTTCGCTGCCTCTTCGGCGATGTCCTGGGCGTAGACCGCCGACGTTGCCAACCAACACACCAAAGCCGCCGCTAAGGGAACGATGCGGGACATGGACGCGTCTCCTTGTGACTGAGATAGAAAGCCGTCGGCCCCGGGCAGGTCGCTTGCCGCTCGACCGGACGACGCCGTAAGTATGAACGCCGGCGGTAGACGATTCAAGCAATTTCGGGGGCGTCCCCTGGGGGCCTCCGGCGAGTGCTTCAGCCGCGGAGGATCACCCGGGCCGCGTTGCGACCGCAGGCCCCGATGACGCCGCCCCCGGGGTGCGTCGCCGCCCCGCACAGATACAGCCCTCGGATCGGCGTGCGGTAGTCCAGTCGCATCGGGCCGAGCTGATCCAGGCCCATCGCCCCCTGCATAATGTTCCCCCCGGTCAGCCCGTAGACCCGCTCCATGTCGGGCGGCACCATCAACTGACGGTGGAGGATCAGGTCCTTGACGTTCGGGGCGTATCGGGCGAGCACCTCGATGCACCGGTCGGCGAACGCGTCGCGACGGTCGTCCCAAGTCCCTTCGGCCAGGTCGTACGGGGCGTACTGCACGAAGATTGACACGACGTGCTTGCCGGGCGGGGCGAGCGTGTCGTCGAGGATCGAGGGGATCGTGACCTCCAGGATCGGTTCGCGGCTGGGCCGCCCGTACTTGGCGTCGTCGAACGCCCGCTCGATGTACTCCATCGTGGGCGCCAGGTGCGTGGTGCCGCGCAGGGCGACTTGCGGATCGAGCGAGCCGGTGCGGAAATCGGGGAGCCCGGCCAGCGCCAGGTTCAGCTTGGCGCTGGCCGAAGCGTAGTCGATGTGGCGGACCTCTTCGGCGAACTCGTCGGGCAGATGCTCCGCGCCGAGGAGCTTGAGGAACGTGACGTTCGCGTCGACGCTCGAGGCGACCGCGGCGGCCGGGACCTCGGTGCCGTCGGCCAAGGTCACGCCGGTCACCGTTCCGCGGTCGACGCGGAGCCCGGCGACTTCCGATTCCCGGCGGATCTCGACGCCCAGGGCACGACACGCGCCGTCCAGGGCGTCGGCCAGCCCACCCATCCCGCCCCGCACGTACCCCCACACACCGCGCCGGCCACCGATCTGGCCCATCACGTGATGCAACAGCACGTAGGCGCTTCCCGGAGACGACGGCGCGGCAAACGCCCCGATGATCGCGTCGGTGGCCAGGGTGGCCTTGAGCACGTCGGACTCGAACCAGCGATCAAGGATCCTGGTCGCCGAGGTGGTTAGCATCTCGACTGCCTGGCGCAATGGGCCCCCCAGCCGCACCATGGCCTGACGGTACCGCCACCACTTCCCCAGGTCCCTCAGCCGCGGGGGCAACTTGGGCGGTCGGGCCAAGAGCAGCGGCTCGAGCGACTCGGCCAGCCGGGTGAGCATGGCGTCGTACTGGGGGTAGGCCTCGGCGTCTCGCTCGGAGAACTTGGCAATCTCGCGGCGGTTCGACTCGTCGTCGTGGCCCAGAAGCAAGTAGCGGCCGTCGGGAAGCGGCGTGAAGGACGAGGGGTCGCGAGTCAGGACCTCCAGCCCGTGCTCTCGAAGTCTCAGCTCCCGGATAATCTCGGGCAAAAAGAGGCTGATCACGTAGGCCGCGGGTGAGGCCCTGAAGCCGGGCCAGAGCGCTTCGGTCGAGGTGCAGCCGCCCAAAAGGGGGCGTCGCTCCAGCACACAGACCCTTTTCCGGGCCCGCGCCAGGTACGCCGCCGTCACCAGCCCGTTGTGCCCCCCGCCAATCACCACGCAATCGTATTCGGGCATGGACGATTCCCTCCGCGCCGGGGCATGAGAAATCCGCACCCCGATTGTAAGCCGTCGGCAATCGTCTTCTACCCTGGATTTCTCGGGAGGCGGCGTGGTCTCGGAAGGCCCCTGTGTGGTCCCGTCTCAGACTGGGTATGATCGGGATGGCGAACCGGCCAACCGGGCAGACCGCCGGAGCTGGCCACCCGGAGGGAGGGTCAGATGGCTCACAAGTGTCAAAATCGTGGCCAAAAACGGGGAATCGTCTGGGATATCGCTGGAACTTTTTGAGCGATTCGGTGAGAATTGAAGGGGGCGAGGGTACGCATGTCTTGTCCGCACTCCGGGGACAGAAGGAGACGTCACATGAATCGCGCCAGACCGAGAGGATTTACGCTCGTCGAGCTGTTGGTGGTAATCACCATCATCGGCATGCTAATGGCCCTGTTGCTGCCGGCCGTCCAGGCCGCGCGGGAAGCGGCTCGCCGGGCCCAGTGCTTGAACAACCAGAAGCAGCTCGGCTTTGCCCTGCTGGAGTGGGAATCGCGCCGCGAGTACTTCCCCGGCTACATGAACTACCTTGGGACAGACTTCAACGGCGCCCCCGTCTATGGCAGTTGGCTCGTCGAGATTCTGCCGGACGTGGAAATGAGCCAATTGTGGGAGCTGTGGAAGGACCAGACGAAGACGAGGGCCCAGAAGACGTATATCGCGTGGGAGTTGGTCGAGTGCCCAAGCGACGTGCGTGACCCGGCGCCTGCCAACCGACCCAATTTGGCGTACGTGGTCAACTGCGGCGTCGTGGATTATCAGGACACGAACAACCTGAACCAGCGGTACGATCCGATTCGGGCGGCGGCCGGGGTGTTCCACAATCACGTGTTCGACGACCCGGCGTTGCAGCCCGATCCCGCGCTGAGGCGCGAGTCGGTCAAGGTGTCCCTGGACTACATCTCGTCACACGACGGCTCCACGTACACTCTGATTTTGACGGAGAACCTCCACGCGATGACTTGGGCGACCAGGTACCCCGGGAGCGGCCGTGGCGTCGACACTACCCAGACAGAGCTCGATTTCGGCGTCTGCTATGACGGCACCTGGGAGTATGACGAAGGCGTTTCCACGGTGGACCCCCTAAACCCGAACCCCGCGCCTCCCAACATCAACGTCCTCCGCGACTACGCCCACGCGCGGCCGTCGTCGCGCCACCCGGGCGGCGTGAACGTCTACTTCGGCGACGGTCATGGCGCGTTCTTGGCCGAGACCCTCGACTACCTGATCTATCAGCACCTCATGACGCCCTACGGCAAGAAGGCCGGCACGCTCGGGCAGATGTCGGGATGGGACGACGGCGTCGATCCGTCGCTCACCGACCCCAACTGGAAGAACCTGATTTTCGACATCTTCGACCCGGGCGACATCTAAGCCGCCGCGAGCGAGTCGATCGAGCGAATCAAGCCCTCCGGTCTCCAACCAGGCCGGAGGGCTTTTCCTTTTCTTGCCGGTTCCTGTCAGGATTTGCGGAGTAGTAGGCACACGCCGTGTGCCGCAACCGGCGGACGGCACACGGCGTGTGCCTGCTACGGAAGTCGGGAAGTTGTTTCTCGGCCGATCTCCGGCCCCAACCCTCACCCAATCCTATTCAC
>CAZDHR010000382.1:0-6861 GCA_964505295.1 uncultured Planctomycetaceae bacterium | reverse complement strand
CGCGTGCTCGAAGGGACCCAGGTGATCGGCTGGGACCCGGCGGACAAGCGGATCCGCTCGTGGTTGTTCGATTCCCAAGGCGGCTTCGGCGCGGGGCGATGGTCGCGTGAGGGCGACCGGTGGATCGTGAAGTCCTCGCAGGTCCTCAAGAACGGCGAGCGGGCCTCGTCGATCAACGTCATCACCTACGTCGACGACAACACGCTCACGTGGCAATCGACCGGCCGCGAGGTGGACGGGGAGATGTTGCCCGACGTCCCCGAAGTGACGGTGGTGCGAAAGCAGTCGCAATAACCGAACAACAACGTGCGCAGGATCGAGGTGAAATCATGAAGAACATGGCGCTTTGTGTTCTGGCGATCACGCTGGCCCTTTCGCTGGCTGCCGGGGAGGCCCTGGCACAGCGTGGCCGCGGCGGCGGTGGCGCTCGTGGGGGCGGGGGCCGTGGCGGCGGCGCTCGTCCGTCGGGTGGTTCGTTCAGTCGTGGTCCGTCGATGAGCCGGCCCTCGGCTCCCTCCCGGCCCTCCACCCGGCCCAGCGCTCCGTCGAGACCGAGTACCCGGCCCAGCGCTCCGTCCAGGCCGAGCACCCGGCCCAGCGCTCCGTCCAGGCCGAGCACGCTGCCCTCCACGCGACCGAGCACGCCTTCCAGGCCGAACACACTGCCGTCCACGCGACCGGCGCCGGGTGGTGGTCAGCGGCCTTCGACGCTTCCCGGTCAGCGTCCGGGTACCGGCCAGCGGCCCTCGGCCGGTGATGTGCAGAATTTCTTGAACTTGCCCGGCCAGCGCCCGTCCACCATGCCCGCCCCCAGCACGCGCCCCGGGCCAGATCGACCCAGCACGCTGCCCGCTCCCGGCACACGGCCCGGTGGTGGCCAACGCCCCGCAGTCGGAGATCGGCCGGGTCGGCCCGGCGGTCGGCCGAGCACGCGTCCGCGCCCCGCTGATCGGCCCATTAACGTCAACCGGCCGCAGATCAATCAGCGGATTGCCCACCGGTATCCGAGCGTCGCGACCCGGCCGTTCACGCCGGGCTGGTGGGGCAGGCACCCCGTCAACCTCCCCGGCCGGCCGTGGCACCTCTGGCACAGCAGCGGCTGGCACAGCCGGCCCCACTACTGGTGGCGCTGGGCCACGGCGTCGGCGCTGACCGGGTGGGCCGTTTGGGGCTGGACCACGCCGGCCTACTACGTCTACGGCACCGGCGGCAACGTCTACTACGAGGACAACGTGGTCTACGTCGACGGCCAGCAGTACTGCTCGGAGCAAGAGTACTACCAGCAGGCCGAGGAGATCGCCGTCGCCGTGCCCCAGATCGACGAGGCCCAGGCCGACGAGGTCGAGTGGCTGCCGCTGGGCGTGTTCGCCTTGACCAAAGAGGGGATCAACGAGAGCAACTTCCTCTTGCAGCTTGCCGTCAGCAAGGAGGGCGTGATCGGCGGGACCCTGGTCAATGAAGAGACCGGCTCGGTGCGGCCGGTGGAAGGGATGGTCGACAAGGAGACCCAGCGCGCCGCCTGGAAGCTCATCGACGGCAAGAACGCCGAGGTCGTGATGGAGACCGGGATCTACGGACTGACCGAAGACGAGTGCACGGCCCTGGTCCACTATGGCCCGGACCAGACGCAAACGATCGTCATGGTCCGGCTCGACGAGCCGGAAGAACCGGCCTCGCCGGGCCAACCGGCCCCGTAGCCAAGAGAAACCCGACGCGTGGTGCAGGCGTTTCGTCTGCGTTTTGCCGGGCAGGCGGGACGTCTGCATCCTGTTGTGCAAGCGCGACGCTTGTCCCAAGAGACCGCACGGCTCAGGCGGCCCGTCTTACGGCCCCTGGCTGACCCGCGGCGGGTTGTCCATCGCGTAGTTAATGGGCAAGGGACGCCCACGGAGGCGCTCGCGTTCGGCGGCGTCGTAGTAGGCCTTGGTCGGCCAGGGTCCTTCGGCCAGGGCCACGCCGCAGTAGTCCAACAGCGAGCCTTTTTGGAAGTGGACGCCCTTGACGGCCAACGCGTATTCCACCTGCAACTGGAAGTAGGCGCTTTCGGCCTCTGCTTCGCGGCGATACGCATCGAGTAGCCGGAACACCAGGTCGGCGGTGATCGGGGTTGCCTGAGTCTGGAGCGTCGTCTCCGTGGCTTCCGATCTTGCTCGGGCGGCCAGCAGGCGGTTGTACTTGGTCTCGACGACCGCATAGGCCCGATCCGTCTCGGCCACCCAGTCGCTCAGACGATGCATGATCTGTAGTTCCTGCTCGCGCAACACGGCACGTTCTCGGGACAAGCACAACTCCGCGTTCCGGACGGCCGCGTGAGCCTTGCGGAACCCGACGGGGACGGAGAACTCTAAGCCGAGTTGCCACTCCTGAAAATCGCCGCTGGTGAGATCCATGTAAGCGTTGTCGAAGCGGGGGCGGCCGTGCCGGTAAGGATCGAGGAGTTCTTCGCCGAAGCCTCGCCACCGATAACGGCCGACGACGTCGAGATTCGGCAGGAGGAAGTTGCGGCTGGCGATCAACTCCAGCTCGCTCCTCTTGACCTCGTACCTCTGCTTGCGCAACTCCACGCGTCGGACAATCGCCTCGTTCGCAATCTCACCCCAGTCGAAAACGCAGGGTGACAAAGGCGGCTCTTCGGCCGGTCGGATCAGCCGGTCCCCCGTCGGCGGAAGCCCGATCAACCGCCGCAACTGTCGCTCGTTGAAATGGACGCCGATCGCCGGCCGGAACGGACCGATGCTGGACGTCTGTTCGCCGGTGCGCGGCTTGCCGGCCAAGGCATCCTGCACCTGCTGCTCCAACTCGAGGTACAGCGCCCGAGCTTGCGCCTCGTTTTCCGCCTCTCCGCCGCGACGCCCCGTCTGCTGCCAGGCTTGGACGGTTCGCCAGACTTCCAGCGCTTTGTCCCGCGCGTTGACCTTGGCCCGGAGATCCCGATACGCGTAGTAGAGGCCCCAATACGCGTTTTCCACGTCGCTGAGGAAGTTGCGGACCCCCGCCTCGAAATCGGCCAGGGTGATATCCGTGTCGACGCGGGCAACCAGCACGCCGTTGTAGACCCCGGGCTGCGCGTCCGGCCCGGCGATGCGGTTGAAGCGGACGCCGCTCCCCTGCAAGAGCGGATGACGCGCCTCGGCTTCCATCCAGACGGTCCAGGCGCCGTCGTCGAACTCATTGCCCAGGCTGTTGTTGTTGTCCCACTCGACGTACTTGCGCAAGGCGAACTGGCTGCCCGTGGCGGCCCGCTTTGACAGTTGCGATTGAAACGTGTCGTAGTCCTGCTCGAAGAAGCCGAGGTCGCCCAGGAACGTGTTGTTCAGCCGGCGGTCGTTTTTCTCGAACATCAGGTCCATGGCGAACTGGGCGTCGAAAGCGCTCAGGGCGGCCTCGATTCCGTGCTGCGGATCG
Organism: uncultured Planctomycetaceae bacterium; assembly: GCA_964505295.1. Lineage (GTDB taxonomy): Bacteria > Planctomycetota > Planctomycetia > Pirellulales > Thermoguttaceae > DATKZH01. The sequence goes on along the minus strand of CAZDHR010000382.1, from coordinate 3,456 downwards.
GTCTCTCGAATCGCGGGCCCGTAGGGAGTTTGGACCGTTTCGGGCGAGCGGACAACCGTGGCGCCGAGGTCCCGCATCACTTCCGAGTTGGCCAGGGCCAGATGAATCGCCTCCTGGAGGGTCATGTCCCAGTACTCGGGCTCCGGGTCGTCGAGGCCACGCGGCTTCTGGGTGCAGAGCACCTCGTGGCTGCTCGCGGCGCCCACGTTGGGATATTCAATCTGGGTGGCGACCGTCTCGAAATGGGTGATATTCTCGTCGAAGGTGAAATCCCGCTTCGAGAACAGGCAGCCCGGCAGCACCAGCGCACCCACCAAAAGCCCAACGAACCACCTTGCTTGTCGTTTCATGGCTAGTCGTATCTGTTTGGGGCCGGCTCCGCATGGGGATGCCGGCCGGACCGATTGCCTGCTCAATGCCCGAAACCACCCGTCCGGCCCCTGGCGGCTGTCCCGGGCGGCTGCACGGGTGCGACGAAATCGGGCAAGCGAGAACCTGCCTTTTCGGTAGACATTGCCTGCGCGGTACGACCGGGGAATCCGTGCCTCCCTTTCCTTTTCGGCAGACGGACAGCCCATACATCCCCCTTTTGCCATACATTCGGCAGATGTTGCCTTTCCCTAACCGACAGAGATTGCGCAGGCTTCCCGTATTCTCTGCGTCAAAGAAAAGGCACCCCTCGCCCAGACTGTTGATACGCCGTTTGTGGCGACCGCATTCATGCGGTCGGAAGTCGCTTCGGGCTGTCTGGACCCGATGAATCGGGTCCAGACAAGCCCTCCACCGGCTCTGCGAGTATCCCCGGTCGGCTCGTCCGACAAGCCCGTGCACACAACGGTATACTGGACTATATGACCAGCCACCCTGATTACCCCACCCCCGGGCCGACCGACGAGGCGTGGCGCGAGATCGACGACCTGCTCGAAACGGTTGCCGGGCTCGCGGAGTCGGACCTGACGCCCACCGAGTTCTACGCGGAGCTGATGGACCGGATCGTGCCGGCCCTGGCAGCGACCGGGGGGGCCGTATGGACCGGCGGACCGGCCGGAGGCGTCGAGCTCCAATACCAGGTCAATCTGCCCGGCGGTCTCCTGTCGGAGGACCGGGAGGGCGCCCGGCGGCACGCCCGGCTGGTCGAGCAAGTCCTCGCGACGGGCAAGGGGAAGCTATCCCCTCCTCAGTCGGGCACGGCGGACAGCGACCAGGCAGCCAACCCGACCGAGCTCGCGCTCGTCCTGTGTCCGTGGAGCTTCGAGGATGTGTCGGGCGTGGTCGAGGTGTTTCAGCGACCGGGGGCGAGCCCCTCGGCGCAGCAAGGCTGCCTTCGGTTCCTTTCGGCCATCTGCGAGCTGGTGGCCGACTTCCACCGCAACCGCCAGCTCCGCGGTTTCCGGCGGCGGATCGAGCAGCTCGGACGATTCGAACAGTTCACCGAGCGGGTACACCGTACCCTCGACCCGACGAGCACGGCGTACGAGATCGCCAACGAGGGGCGGCGGCTGATCGGCTGCGATCGCCTCAGCGTGGCCGTGCTCCAGCGCCACCGATGGCGCGTGCTGGCGATCAGCGGGGTCGACGGCGTCAACCGTCGCGCAAACGCCGTCCGCCATCTGGAACGGCTCGCCAAGGCGGTGACGACCGTGGGCGAGCCCGTCTGGTTTGACGGCTCCGCCGGCGACCTTGCCCCGGAGATCGAAGAGAGCCTAAGCGTCTGCGTGGACGAATTCCACGCCCGGGCGCTGGTTGTCGTGCCGCTTGCGGCGCCGCAGGGCGGGGAGCCGCCCGACGAACAGAAGCACCGGGAGCCGCCGAAAATGGTCGGCGCGTTGGTGGTCGAGCAGTTCCGCGGGGGCCTGGACGAGCGGCTGCGTGCCGGCGTGGACGCGATCCGCAATCACAGCGCGTCGGCGCTGGCCAACGCCATGGAGTACGAGAGCGGGCCGGTGGTGCGTTTTCTGCGTGCCGTGGGCAAGGTCGGGTGGATGGTCAGTGTCAAGCACGTGGGCAAGACCGCGGCGGCGCTTGTGGCCCTGGCAGCCGTGGTGATCGCCTTGGCCACCGTGCCGGCGGACTTCCAGGTCGAGGCCCACGGCGAGCTTCAGCCGTTGGGGCGTCGTCACGTGTTCGCCCCGAGCGACGGCGTGGTCAGCGAGCTGGAGGTTGCTCACGCGGATCGCGTCGAGGCCGACCAGGTGCTCCTGGTGATGCGCAGGCCGGAGCTCGACTTCGAGTTCAAGCGGGTGTGGGGCGAGTTGCAAACGGCGAGAAAGAAGCTCGCGGCGGTCGAGGCGGAGCGACTCCAGAACCGCCGCGAAACCGCGGACGAGCGGCGGCAATACGGCCGGTTGACCGCCCGGGAAGAAGAGCTCCGAGAAGAGACCGCGAGCTTCGAGAAGCAATATGAGATTCTCGAAGTGCAGCAGGGAACGCTGACCGTGCGCAGCCCGACCGACGGCGAGGTGCTCACCTGCGACCGGTGGCAGCTCTTGGAGGCCCGTCCGGTGAATCGGGGACAGCTTCTCATGACGGTGGCGGATTTGGGGGGGCCGTGGGTGCTGGAGATCCGCGTCCCGGACGATCGCGTGGCCCACGTGTTGGGCGCGCAGCGGGAGATCGGCGAGGGCCTGGACGTGTCGTTTGTCCCGGCCGCCGATCCGGGCCGAAAACTCCAGGGCAAGATCGATCGCGTGGGAATCCGTACCGAGGTGAGCGAGACGGAAGACGCTTTCGTGTTGGCCACGGTCCGCATCAACCGCGACGAGATCCCGGAACTGATCCCGGGCGGTTCCGTGGTGGCGAAGATTCACTGCGGCCGGCGAGCGGTCGGATACGTGTGGTTTCACGATCTCTGGGAAGCGATTCAGACGTGGGTTCTATTTTGATGGGGGAAACGACCATGGTACGTTCGGCCGCTCTGTTCCTGTTGTCGATCGCCGTGGCGGGGGCTGCCCCGCCGCCGTCGACGTCGCCTTCGTCGCGGCTCGCGGCACCGGCCAAGCAGGCTCGCAGGGAGATCGAGATCGCCTCGGCGCTGGTGACGCTGATCGAGCAGGCGGACGTTCCCGCGCGGGAGGCCGGCGTGTTGGCGGCGGTCAACGTGTGCGAGGGCCAGATGGTCGAGGAAGGCGAGGTGCTGGCGCAGATCGTCGACACGGAGGCCCGCATCGCCTCGGACCGGGCCAAGATCGAGCTGGATATCGCCGCGAAGAACGCGGAGAACGACGTCAACACGCGCTTCGCCGCGAAGTCGGTCGAAGTCGCCCGGGCCGAGCTGCGGCGGTCGGAGGAATCGATCCGGAAGTACCCGAAAAGCATCTCGGAATCGGAGATGGACCGGCTCCGCCTGGTGGTTCAGCGCGCGGAGCTGGAGGTGGAGCAGGCCGAGCACGAGTTCGACGTTGCCGGCTTCACGCGCAAGATCAAGGAAAACGAGTGCCGGTCGGCCGAGGAGAAGGT
>CAZDHR010000381.1:0-6866 GCA_964505295.1 uncultured Planctomycetaceae bacterium | reverse complement strand
TTCAAGCCCCGCACCCGCTCTCCGTCTCGCAGAATTCGAGACTTAGCAGCTAGCGTTTGAGAGCATACTATCTGCGCGGCCTATGGTGGTCCGGGCTTCGGCTTGGCGAGTCGCTGGTCCTCTGTCGGGACCGCCGGGCCGGGCTCTCCGTCGACGTGAGGGGCAAGTACCCGATGCTGCGGATTCGCGACGATTCGCAGAAGTCGGGGCGGGAACAGTTGTATCCCGTCGCGCCGGAGTTCGGCGAAATGCTGTTGGCCGTCCCCGAGGCCGAGCGGCGGGGGCGGGTGTTTCGGCTGGTGGGGGCCTCGGGGAGACAAGTGCGAGACGCGATCTACGTCTCGGCTTTCGTCGGCCGGATCGGCGAGGCAGCCCGGATCAAGGTAGACGAGCGGGTCAAGAAGGACCGACAGACCGGGGAACGGAGAACCGTGGTCAAGTACGCCTCGGCCCATGACCTGCGCCGGTCGTTCGGATTCCGGTGGTCCCGTCGCATCCTCCCGGCCGAGTTGCGCGAGCTGATGCGCCACGCCGACATTCAGACGACCATGCGATACTACGTCGGGCAGGACGCAGAGAGCACGGCCGAGGCCCTCTGGACAGCGTATAGGGCCCGGGAAAATGGCAACACTTTGGCAACAGTCCGGAGGGGCAAAAACGGCAACACGGCCCCGGTTGGCAACATTCGTGGCAACATCGGCCCTGAGGCGGGCGCCGGGGCGTCTCCAAGAAACGGCGGAAGCCCTTGACTCGCAAGGGCTTCCGTTCAACTGGGGAACAGGGATTTGAACCCCGACTAACTGATCCAGAGTCAGTCGTGCTACCGTTACACTATTCCCCAATGCGACGCCGCGATGGGCTTGGGGCCCGACCGGGCGAGAATACCTAAAACGTATTGTGCGGGCCCCGCTATGTCAAGGGGAAGAGGGGTAGGCGGTTGACGGACACGCGACAGCGAAATTAGAATCGGTCTTAATTGTCGTTGCGGATTCGCGGTCAACGTGGGTCGTTGGCCGATTGCCGCGTTGGCTAAAGGGCATTGACGGCAATAGACTATCCTCCAAGAGTGGGGTCCACCGCGACATGGCTGTGTTACGGGTACTCAAAGGACAAAATCCCGGGCAACTGGTGCCGCTGGAGGGTGATTCGATCGTCCTGGGGCGCCATCCCGAGTGCGACGTCGTCCTGGAAATCGGGGCGGTCAGCCGGCAGCACGCGCGCCTGGTCCGGGCCGGCGACGACTTCTACGTCGAAGACCTCAACAGCCGCAACGGCACTTTCCTGAACGACGAGATGGTGGCAGGGCGGCAGCGGCTGCGGGAGAACGACCGGCTGCGGATTTGTGACATGGAGTTCGTCTTCCACCTAGGGGCGGCCGACAGCGCGGTCCCGGTGGCCGGCAAGGACGAGACCATCGACGGGGCCGTGCTGATCGACGACGGGCCGCAGGCCAGCGGCTCCACGGTGATGTCGAAGGTGAACGTCGGCTCGGGCACGTCGGCACTGCGGCTGACGGTCAACGCCGAGGCGAAGTTGAAGGCGATTTTGGAGATCGGTCAGAACTTGGGCCGGGCCGTCGAGCTCGACGAGGTGTTGGCCAAGGTGCTGGACAGCCTGTTCTCCATCTTCCTCCAGGCCGACCGCGGCTTTGTGGTGCTCAAGGACCGGGCCTCGGGAGTGCTGGTGCCCAAGGCGCTGAAGCACCGCCGTGAGGATGCGGCCGATCAGATCCGCGTCAGCCGGACGATCATCAACGGGGTGATCGAGAGCCGGCAGGCGATTCTGTCGGCCGACGCGTCGACCGACTCCCGCTTCGACATGGCCCAGAGTATCGTCGACTTCCAGATCCACTCGATGATGTGCGCCCCGTTGGTCGGCAGCGAAGGCGACGCGCTGGGGGTGATTCAGATCGACACGACCGACCAGCGGCAGCGTTTCGGCCAGGACGACTTGGAGGTGCTGGCCAGCGTGGCCTGCCAGGCGGCGATCGCCGTCGAGAACGCGCAGTTGCACGAGATCGCGGTGCAGCAGGCGACCTTGCGGCGGGAGTTGGCCGTCGCGTATCGGGTCCAGCAAGGCTTTCTCCCCGCTTCGCCCCCCGATCTGCAAGGGTACGAGTTTTTCGATTTCTACGAGCCGGCCAAAGAGCTGGGGGGAGATTACTTCGACTACGTCCCTCTGTCGCACGGACGGCTGGCGATCGTGCTTGCCGACGTGTCGGGGAAGGGGGTTTCGGCGGCGCTGTTGATGGCCAAGCTCTCCGCCGAGACGCGCTACTGTCTGGTCAGCGAGGCGACGCCGTCGGCCGCCGTCGGCCGGCTCAACGAAACCTTCTGCGGACCCCGCTGGGAAGACCGCTTCGTGACGATGGTCTTGGCCGTGCTGGACCCGGTCAAGCACGAAGTGTGCCTCGTCAACGCCGGTCACATGCCCCCGCTTTTGCGCCACCCTTCCGCGGAGATCGAAGCGGCGGGCGAATCGATCGGCGGACTCCCCCTCGGGGTGGCGAGCGGTATCGAGTACGAGCAGGCCACAGTCTCCTTGGCCCCCGGCGATTCGGTGACGACGTACACCGACGGCATCTCCGACGCGATGAACGTGGCCCAGGAGTTCTACGGCACCGAGCGGTTGGAGAAGCGGTTACGCGGCCCAGCCAACGGGGTAAAAGACCTGGGCCAGCAGATCATCGACGACGTGCGGCGTTACGTAGGCCGCCAAGCCCAGAGCGACGACATGTGCGTCACCTGCTTCGGACGCCTGAAGTGAGCGGGGAGTAACGGATGACGGCGGACAGTCGCGAGCGGCCGACACTGCTATGGGTGCCGGACCTTGTCTACTCCCTTCTCCCAACTCCCCCCTCTACCTCAGATGCGCCCGGCGGAGGGCGGCGATTTGGCGCAGGGCGGGCTTGGGTTGGCGTCGGAGGTCGAACAGGCCGCCGTGGGCGAAGTCGTGCGGCTCGAAGTCGCGAAGCTGGTTCCAGAGGACGCCATGCACGTAGGGCTTGGCCAGGATCAGCGGCAGGTGGCGGGCGACCCAGGTCTCCTGGGCTTCGGGGGTCCAACTGTCGGGCGGGAGCTTGGCCGGCCGCCGCGCCAGGGGGTCGTCGCCGTCGGCACTGGGCACCGTCAGGCCCACGAACAGCGGCACGCCAAGGAGGTTCCAGTAATCCAAGTGCTGGCTGAACTCCAGCGGATCGCGCGAGAGCGTGCCCCCCGGGTGATAGCCGACGTTGATCTCCAGCATCAACCCGGAAAGGCCGAGGTTGGCCCGGACCAGCGCGTCGGCAATGTGCAGCGGCGGGAAATCCATCTCGCGACGGCTGAGGTACTCCGCCCAGGGCTGATCGAAGGAGACCAACAGGGGCGTGGTCGCGTCGAATGCGCGGGTGAGCTCGACCGCTCGGGCAGCCAGCCTGACCTTTTCCTCTTCGGATATCGACAACACGTCGGGCGAATTGACTCGGCCGGCACACTGCCAGAGGCTGATCCGGCCGCAGTAGCGACGGACGGCCGCCTTGACGAACTGGGACGCCAGCGACATCAGGCCGTCGAAGTCGTTCTGATACAGGGCGAGCCAGTCGGGGAGGCTGTGCTGGTCGAATCGCAGGAGGGGGCCGGCGCTGACCACGAGTCACTGGGCCCGGCACCACTCGACCTGTTTGTCGGTGGTGTCCCAGCAATAGTGTCCCTCGCTGGTTTCGATTTCCCGCCAGAGGAGCGGCACGTTTGCCGAGTTGAACGCCTCGGCGGTCTGCCTGGCCGTCTGTTCGTCCAACAGCGACAGTCCCAGATCGGCGCCCCAGAAGCTGCCCAGCTTCTGCGACGCGGAACGCCGAACATCGAGCACCTGCTCGGCATAGGAAGTGGCCAGCAGGTTCGCGGCATCGAGGGCGAGCCGGACGGCCTCCTCGGCCAGCTTGACCGACCGCTTCGAGCGATGGTCAACCACGGCGGCTTGCGCGAAAAACCCGAGCGCTTCGGCCACGGTGTCGTGGACCCGCTTGGGAACGCTCAGACCGTTCATTTCCCACTCGGCCAACTGCTTGCGGACCTGCCCGATCTTGCCCCGGGCCAGTTCCAAGGGCAGATAGTACGGTTCGGGTCGCTCCATCAGCGTGGCCGTCGACAGAGTCACCTGCCCGTAACCCTCGACCCGCCAAGGGATATGGAGCGTGCCCGAGTCGGAAGCGGACCGCTCCAGAAGGAGTTCCCTGTCCGTGCGACGGACATGGACCTGCCACGGAATCCGGTCGAAGCCCGACAGATACGCCTGCTCGACCGTCTCGTCGCTGATGCGATCGGGCGGAGAGATGAATCGCATCAAACCCATCAGGACGGTATCCTCAGCAAGCCTACAGTGTGGGAGGGGAGGAGGAGGGCGGACGGGCCGCCGGCATCCTGCCCGGAAGGCCCAATCGCTGCTTGAAGGGGAAAGTGGCAATGTGCAGCAAATCTCTCCCCCTTTCGGGCCGGTTCCTCCCTACGGAGTTTACCGAAGTCCGGGTATCCGTTCAAGCAGGAGTGGGTCCCTTGGCCACGGCCTTACCTACCTGTTATATTCTCGGACGCGCAACGCCCCTTGAGCAAGGAATGGTTTGATGAGCAAAGCCGTTGTGTTGGAGACCTCGATTCCGGGACTACCCGTCAAGCGAGGCAAGGTGCGCGACATTTACGACCTGGGCGATCGACTCCTGTTGGTCAGCACCGATCGGATCAGTGCGTTCGACTGGGTCCTGCCCACGGGAATCCCCGACAAAGGTCGCGTGTTGACCCGGATCGCCGCCTTCTGGTTCGACCTGCTGGAAGAGCCGCACCACCTGATCACGACCGACGTGGATCAGATGAACTTGCCCGCGGGGGCCGACCGGCAGATGCTCGCCGGACGATCCAGCCTGGTTCGGAAAACGGAGGTCGTACCGATTGAATGCGTCGTGCGGGGCTACCTGGCCGGGTCGGGATGGCAAGAGTATGCCGAATCGGGCACGGTTTGCGGTATTCCGCTGGCGGACGGGCTCGTCGAAAGCTCCCGACTCGACGACCCCATCTTCACCCCGGCCACGAAGGCGACCACCGGGCACGACGAGAACATCTCCTTCGAGCGGATGGCCGACACGGTGGGAGCCGACCTGGCCGACGAGCTCTGTCGCCGCAGCATCGAGATCTTCCGACGAGGGACCGACTACGCGCTGGAGCGGGGAATCATCATTGCCGACACGAAGTTCGAGTGGGGCCGGGTCGACGGCCAGCTCATCCTCATCGACGAGGTCCTCACGCCGGACAGCTCCCGATTCTGGCCCGCCAGCCAATACCGCCCCGGACGCAGCCAGCCCTCGTTCGACAAGCAGTTCGTCCGCGACTGGCTTTCCGGGACCGACTGGGACAAGAACAGTCCGCCGCCGGCACTGCCCGACGACATCGTGGCGAAAACACGCCAGAAGTACATCGACGCCTACGAGCGGCTTACCGGGCAGGCGTTCAAGGCGGGGTAGTGGGCAGGTGTAGTCGGCAGTTTGAACTCGGCAGAATGCAGTAGGCGGCTGGCGCGAGGATTGCCGCTTGCGGCTTTGCCCCCTCTCACGGGAAAACGCCCTTCCCCCGCTTGACTGAACCGCCCAAACCGCCCTATCCGTGCTCGGGCCGTCCGGGTAGAATTCGGGGTCCGAGGATCGCTTGCCGGTCGCACCGCGTACTGAACCTCCTAAGTCAGGAAATACAAAGATGTTGCGCTACTGGACTGCCGGCGAGTCGCATGGCAAAGGGATGCTCGCGTTCGTCGACGGGTTCCCGGCAGGGGTCGAAGTCGACACGGACTTGATCGATACCGAGCTGGGCCGGCGCCAAGGCGGCTCCGGACGCGGCGCTCGCCAGCGAATCGAGACCGACACGGTCGATGTCCTCAGCGGCATCTGGCGCGGCACCACGCTCGGCAGCCCCATCGTCCTGCTGGTGCTCAACCAGGACTACAAACTGGAGCGGATGGAGGAGCTGGAGTGCCCTCGGCCCGGCCACGGTGACCTGAGCGGGGCGATCAAGTACCTCGGTCCGATCCGGGCGATCCTGGAACGGACAAGTGCCCGGGACACGGCCGGACGCGTCGCTGCCGGCGCCCTGGCCAAGCAGATCTTGAGCCCGTTCGGCATCACGGCCTTTGGATACGTGGTCCGGGTGGGACCGTTCGAGATCGAGCCGCGCGAGGGCACGTTGGAGGAGCAGCGGGCTTTGAGGGACTCCAGCGAGCTGAACACCCTCAATCCCGATCAAGACGGCGAGATCAAGGCCCTGATCGACCAGTGCGAGAAAGAGGGGGACACGTTGGGCGGGATGGTCGAAGTCCGGGTGGAGGGCGTGCCCTTCGGGCTCGGCTCGCACGCCCAATGGGACCGGAGGCTGGACGGGCGCCTGGCCCAGGCGGTGATGTCGGTCCAGGCGATCAAGGGCGTGGAGATCGGCTTGGGGTTCGAGGTCGCCCGGCGCCGCGGCTCGCAGGTCCACGACCCGATTGCCTACGACCCCTCTCAGACGTCGACGCCCAATCTCGGCTACGTCCCCCCGACGAACAACGCCGGAGGCCTGGAAGCCGGCATGACCAACTCCCAGCCGATCGTCATCCGCGCGGCCAAGAAGCCGATCAGCACCCTGGCCAAGCCTCTGGACTCGATCAATCTCAACACGAAGGAGTCGCAGAAGGCTTCCTACGAGCGAAGCGACATCTGCGCCATCGCGGCGGCCAGCGTGATCGTCGAGAACGTCGTGGCGTTCGAGATGGCCCGGGCGATGGTCGACAAGTTCGGCGGCGACAGCCTCGCCGAGATGCAGGCCCGCTGGAAGCTGTTCCACGAGATGGCCGGCGAAAGGTGAGGGAAG
>CAZDHR010000380.1:0-6887 GCA_964505295.1 uncultured Planctomycetaceae bacterium | reverse complement strand
TTTTCCCGGCAGTAGGCGTCCCGGAAGCGGATCACCGGGGCCAGCACGCCCGCGATGCCGGCACCGAGCCCGTCCGGCTCGATGATCCCCTCGGGGCACGCCCGGATGCAGTTGCCGCAGCGGATGCACAGGCCGGTGAATCGCCGAGGGTCCATCGCGCCGGGCGGGCGGAGCGGCCCGCGCCCGGCCGGCGAAGACCGGCTCGACCAATCGATCGCCCATCGGGCGCCCACGCCCACGCATAACGCCCCGAACGCCGCGGAAAGGACGGACCGCCGCGCGACCAGCAACGTGCCGGGAGCCTTCTTCTTTCCGAGGTCGGAGGTTGGACTGTCGGGCGACTCTCCGCTCCAACGACGAAAGAGATTCCCGGCACGTGTCATGGCCAGCAACTCCTGGGTCGCCCCGAGGGGACAAATGCGCAGACACCACGCGCCGGGCAGTAGCGCGCTCGTGATGAGGATCACGGCCAGCGCGACAGCGGAGGCCTGGCCGGCCACACTGAGGGGTGCATGCCCGAGCGTAAACACGCCCTGGAAGATCGCCAGCGGGTCCATCCACAGGAGGACGGGATAGCCGAAGCACGCGCCTCCCAGCGTCACGAGGACGATCCACGTCCCGATCCGCGGCAGCTTCGCGGCGGCCGACTTGCCGCGGCGCCTCAGCCGGCTTGTCTGCTCCGCCATCAGGCCGACTGGGCAGAGGTAGCGGCAGAACCAGCGTCGGCGCACCAGCACGATTACCAAGATGGGCAGGCCGATCAGCGTCGCCAAACCGAACGTCCGCGCGGCGACCGACGAACCGATCATGACGTAGGGGCTCAGCGACGGCAGCACCAGCGGGGTCCACGGCCAAGGAAACACGTCCAGCGCGAGGATCACGCCCGTCACCAGGGCACCGCACCGGACGAGCAGGCGCAGCCGCGAACGTTTCCTGCCTTTTCGCGGCGCCGCGTTCACCGAGGGATCCACTCGACACTCCTCCTTGCCCGCTCTCAGGCTGAGGTCTCACCAACTGCTCGAACGTCGGCTTCTTCGGCGCGGGTCTCTTGGGCGCGGCGAGGGAACCATACTCACGCCCCGACGGGAAACGTCCGGCACGCGAAGACCACACCGGAAAACCAAGGCTAAGCAGTCTCCCTATCGCTGTCAACGGCCGGACGGCCACGTGGCCGCGCGACTGCCGAAGATCGAAGTGTCGGCGGCCGACCGCTGTATGCGATCGGCTTTCAGGATTGAGGAAGCGTTTTCAGAGTCTCACGGGGTAAGGTCGCAACGTCTCTGGCCACAACCCGATCGGGGCTCCGCAGAGTACGCAAGAGCATCCGTAGTGCGGTTGTCAGGCCGGCGAGGCCGATTATGATGGGACCGGCGTTGCCCTTTCGCGATCGGAAATGAGGAAGAGACCATGCTCCGCAGATCCCGACGTTTGTTCGCTCTCACGGCCGCCGGTTGCATGCTGGCTGTCTCGGCGTTGGCCGCGGCCGAGCCCGGGGGTGACGTCGCGCCCCGAGCGTTCGATCGGGCGGCCCGGTCGGCTCCGATCGCCGGCTATGCGCTGGGTAAGGTGCGTCGCTGGCTCGATGAGGTGGCGCTTCCCTGCGTCGATCCGGAGACGAAGCTGCTCAAGATGCGCGGGGTGTGGAACTACCACAACACGGCCGCCGACTGTTACCCGTTCTTGTGCTGGGCCGCGCACGTCACCGACCGTCGGGTGCTCGACGGCCCCTTGCGCGACGTGCTCAAGGCCGAGATCGCGCTCTGCAATCACCTCGATCGGATCCCCGCTCCGTACGACTTCGACGCCAAGGCCAAGGTCGCCGAGTACCCGATGGACCGGTTGGTGTTCGGCGCCAGCGAATACGTCAAGGACGGACTGATCGCCATCGTGGAAGTGACGGGCAAGGACGAGTGGTTCGAGCGGATGGCGGCGATCGAGGAAGACATGTGGAAGCACGCCCAGATCGACACGCCCTACGGCAAGATCCCCTCCAGCTCCGATCCGGTCCGGGGGGTCGAGATCGACGGCGAGCAGCTCCAGGCACTCTGCCGGCTGTATGCGATGACGGGCCAACGGAAGTTCCTCACCTGGGCCGAGCGACTGGGCGACCATTACCTGAAGCGCGACGCGTTCGTGCCGCCGCACCTCCGCGACCACGGCTGCGAGATCGTCGGCGGGCTGGGGTTGTTGGTGGGCATCGAGTCGGAGGCCAATCCCGACAAGCTCCGCGAATACCTCCCGCCGATGAAGAAGATGCTCGACGGAATCCTCGCCCGGGGCACCAACGCCGACGGCTTCATGTACAACGCGATCGAAGGGGCCGCCAGCCGCTTCGAGCCCGGCTCGCTCAGCGACGGCTGGGGCTACAACTACGTCGCCTACCTCTGCTACGACATGGCGTCCGGAAAGCCGCACTATCGCCGGCGGATCGACGAGACGCTCCGCAACCTGGCCAAGCCGGTCTACCTTGAAGGCGGCGTGGCGGGCACGGGCGGCGACAGCCTGGCCGACTCGGCCGAGGGCGCGATCTACCTGCTCAACCGCTATCCCGTGCCGGAGGGGCTGGCGTGGGTCGACCGCTGGATGCAGGCCGGCCTGATCCGCTCCGACGTCCCGCTCGACCGAGCCCGGCTCTGGGGCGCCAACAAGTGGGAGTCGAACTGCGTGCGCACGGTCATCATGTACGCCCTGATGCACACCCGGGGCCTGATCGCCCGGCCGTGGCGAGATGACCTGATCCTGGGAGCCGCCCAAGCCGGAGGCGGGTTGGCCATCGTCATCCGCGCCCAGAAGCCGTGGTCGGGCAGGATCGTTTTCGACGTTCCGCGCCACCGCCACTACATCGGCTTCCAGCGCGACTGGCCGCGGATGAACACACTGCCCGAATGGTTCACGGTGGAGACGGACGGGACGTACACGGTACGCAACCTGACGACCGGCGCCGAGACGACTAGCTCCGGCGATCATCTTCACGACGGGCTTGCGCTGAAGCTGGAGCCCGGCGTCGAAACGCGGCTCTTCGTGCAGTAGCCGGTGCGGCCGCAGTGCTGGGCGTAGAGGCAAGCTGCCCAGAGCCCGGCCATCGACCAGTCGAGTTCGACCCGCGCGTGCTCGGCCTTGTGGCGGCGAAGCCCGCCCCTAACCCGCGACTCGATCGTCTTTCTATCTCTCGGACCTCGCGAAGCCCGCCCGACGGGATTGGCCGGGACGAACGTAGAGGAACGTGCCATTACCGGCCGGGCCGGCAGCTCGGCTTCTGGACGGTGGGTGACAGCGCCGCCAGTGCGCTGTATCCTGGGGCTCGGATGCCCACCAACACCCACCCGGAGAGGAGCAACCCCGATGAGATCGAGCGGTATGTTGGCTTGGGGAATCGTTGTCTTCGCAGCGGCCGTGGCCGCGGCGGCCGACGGAGGGGCGCTGCCGGCCGAGTGGCTCGCGCGGTGGGAGAAGCCGCCCGCGGAGGATCGGCCGATGCAAATCGTGCACGGGATTCCGCCGCAGCGGGCAACGCCGGAAGGGATGCGGTACTACTTGGACCGCGGCCTGGGCGGGATCGTCTGCAACGTGGCGTTCCAGGACTACATGCGCTCGGAGGAGCACTGGAAGACGCTCGTCGCCGGCGTGGAAGCCTGCCGGGAGCTGGGCATGGTCGTCTGGCTCTACGACGAGGACGGCTATCCCAGCGGCGCGGCCGGCGGGTTGGTGCTCGAAGAGAACCCGGCGTTCGAGGCGACCGAGCTGGCCTTCGACCCGACGCGCGACGACCCGTTCATCGTCCGGCCCGCGTACGAGCACACCCACGCCAGCAACAACTACTACGCGGCCCGGCGGTACGCCAACCTGATCGACGATCGGGCGATGCGATGCTTTATCGCCAAGACGCACGGGGCCTACTGGAAGCGGCTCGAGCCACACTTCGGTCACACGATCCGGGCGACGTTCACCGACGAGCCTTCCTTGATCGCGATCAACATCGGGCAGATCCCGGAAGACGTGCGCAAGCGGGTCCGCGTGGTCGACCCGCTCGACCCGGAGGTGAAGCCGCTCCCCCGCGTGCCGTGGTGCTACGACCTGGCCGAGCGCTACCAGGAGCGATACGGCGAAGACCTTGGCCCTGTGCGGCGGAGCCTGTTCACCGGCGACTCGGCGGCCGATCGCAAGGTGCGGCGGCAATACTGGACGCTGGTGGCCGATCTGATGGCCGAACGGTTCTTCGGCGCGATCCAACAGTGGTGCGGCGAGCACGGCGTCGCCTCCTCCGGGCACAGCCTGCACGAAGAGAGCATCATGCACCACGTCGCCCTGAACGGAAACAGCCTGAAAGACCTGGGCCGGATGGACATCCCCGGGCTGGACATGCTCTCGTCCGATCCGCAGGCGGTGATCCACAGCGGCTGGCTAACGGCCGGCCTGCCCAGCTCGGCGGCGATTCTGAACGGGGGCCGGCGCGTGATGACCGAGGTGAGCGACTTTAGCCAAAAGATGGGCGGCGCGGGGCCGGTCGGCCTGGCGGAGATGCAGGCCACGGCCGCCTGGCAGGCCGTTTGGGGCGTGACCGATTTCACGCTCTACTACCGGCCCGACGATCGATCGGTCGAAGATTACCGGGCGTACGGCGACTACGTGGGCCGGCTCAACGCCGTGCTCAAGCCGGCCCGATACGACCGCAAGGTGCTGCTCTACTACCCGATCTGCGACCTTCGGGAAGAGTACCTGCCGGTCGCCGAGCCGCTCCGGCTCGATTCGCAATCGCCGCGTGCGCAGCGGATCGTGGGGTCGTTCATGCGACTGGGCCGAACGCTCCAGCGGAGCCAGATCCCGTTTGCGCTGGTCGACCATGAGAAACTCGCCGGGGCCACGGCGCGCCCGGACGGCAAGCTGGCGATCGGAGACCACGCGTTCGAGGCGGTGATCCTGCCCGACGGCGTGAAGCTCCCGGCGGACGCCGGCGAGGTGGTCGACCGTTTCCGCCAGAACGGCGGGCAAGTGCTCGCGGACAAACCACCGGAAATGGGGCTCACGCCCGAGCGGCTTATGGACGCGATCGGGCCAGCCTATCGTTTCTCGCCGCCGTCAGACCATATCGCGCTGGGGCAGTACGTTCGCGACGGACGCCAGGTGCTCCTGGTCGCGAACGTCGACCGGGAAGCCTACCGAGGGCACGTCACCTCCGGCGCGGTAAAGGCGTGGGAGCAAATGGACCCGGCCGGCGGCACCATCCGGCCCGTCGCCCCCGATGAGGGCGGCCGGGTTCCGCTCGACCTGGGGCCGCGCCAGGCCGTGCTTCTCGTACAAGCCGGATGAACGTTCGATAGGTCGCGGAGTGCTCCCCGATGCACCCCCTCCTGATCCTGCTGATCGCCATCGCGCTGGTCCTCGGCGGCATCCTGCTGTTGCGGCTGCACGCGTTCTTGGCGCTGTTGCTGGCGGCGTTGGTGGTCGCCCTGCTCACGCCGACTGCCGCGCTGGAAAGCTATGCCCGCGCGGAGGTCCGGCGGGGGGGCTGGTCGGAGAGCGCAGGCGAAGATTTCGGGCGGTCGACGGCGGGGGAACGGGTGGCCCTTGCCTTCGGGCAGACCTGCGCGAGCGTCGGCATCCTGATCGCGATGGCGTCGATAATCGGTAAGTGCCTCCTGGATAGCGGGGCGGCCGACCGCATCGTGCGAACCACCCTGCGGCTGTTGGGGCAGGGAAGGGCGCCCTTGGCGTTTGCCGGGAGCAGCTTCCTGCTGGGCATCCCCGTCTTCTTCGACACGGTCTTCTACTTGATGATCCCGCTGGCCAAGGCGATGCGGCTGCGCACGGGACGCAACTACCTCTTGTACGTGCTCTCGGTCGTGGCGGGCGGCTCGATCGCCCATTCGCTCGTTCCACCCACGCCGGGCCCGCTCTACGTGGCGGGTGAGCTGGGCGTCGACCTGGGGGCGATGATCGTGGGCGGCTGCCTCGTCGGGATCTTTCCGGTGATCGTCGGCTATCTCTACGCCAGGTGGGCCGATCGGCGCTGGGACTTGCCGCTGCGCGAGTCGACCGACGTGTCGCTGGCCGACCTTGAAAAGCTGCGGGAGCGCGACGAGCGCGAGCTGCCGCCCACGTGGCTTTCGCTCCTGCCGATTGTGATCCCCGTGGTGTTCATCGCCGGTCAGACGGGCTATGGGACCTGGCTCGGGGCGATGCGGCCGGGAGCCGCCCCGGTGTGGGCCGTCGCCGTCAGGCCCGTGGTCGACACGCTGGGGAACAAAAACGTCGCCCTCGTCATCGCGGCCGCGGTCGCCCTGGGCACGCTGGCGTGGCAGAAGCGGGCGACGCGCGCCGATCTGGCCAAGACGGTGCAGACGGCGCTGGCCAGCGGCGGGGTGATCATCCTCATCACGTCGGCCGGCGGCGCGTTCGGCGCGACCATGCGCCAGTGCGGCGTGGGCGACGAGATCGCCAAAATGACCGAGGGGATCGACCCGCTCTGGATCCTACCCATCGCGTTTGCGGTCACGGCGCTGGTGCGCGGGGCGCAAGGCTCGGCCACCGTGGCGATGATCACGGCCGTGGGCATCCTGGGGCACTTCGCCACGTCGGGCGCGCTCAGCTTCCACCCGGTCTACCTCGCGCTGGCCATCGGGTGCGGCTCCAAGCCGTTTCCGTGGATGAACGACAGCGGCTTCTGGGTGATCACGAGAATGAGCGGGATGACCGAGGGCGAGGCGCTCCGCGCCCTGTTTCCCATGGTCACGCTAATGGGCCTGGCCGGCCTGGCGGCGACGATGATCGGCGCGGCGCTGTTCCCGCTGGTTTGATGTGTGTCGTGGAGATGCTCGTAGTGACCCGATTCGTCGTATCTGTCCATTTTGAAAACTGGGCTTTGTGGAGATTTCGGAATCGTTTAGGTT
>CAZDHR010000379.1:0-6892 GCA_964505295.1 uncultured Planctomycetaceae bacterium | reverse complement strand
TCCTGATCCACGGCGGCCCCCAGGGGTCGTTCGGCAATACGTTCCACTACCGCTGGAACCCGCAGGCCTATGCGGGGGCTGGCTACGCCGCGGTGATGGTCGACTTCCACGGATCGGTCGGCTACGGGCAGGCCTTTACCGACTCGATCCGCGGCGACTGGGGCGGCAAGCCGCTGGAGGATCTCCAGAAGGGGCTGACCGCGGCGCTGGACCGATACCCTTGGATGGACGCCGACCGCGTCGGGGCGCTGGGTGCTTCGTTCGGCGGCTACATGATCAACTGGATCGCCGGCAACTGGCCCGACCGGTTCCGCTGCCTGGTCAATCACGACGGGAACCTGGACGAGCGCATGGCCTATTACGACACCGAAGAGCTCTGGTTCCCCGAGTGGGATCACGTGGGCACGCCGTGGGAAAACCCCGAAGGCTATGAGAAGCACAACCCCGTGAACCACGTCGGCCGCTGGCGAACGCCGATGTTGGTCATCCACGGGGCCAAGGACTACCGGGTCGTCGACACCCAGGGCATCGCCACGTTCAACGCCCTCCAGCGGCGCGGGGTCCCCAGCAGGCTCCTCTACTTTCCGGACGAGAGCCACTGGGTGTTGAAGCCCCACAACTCGATCCTCTGGCACGACACGGTGATCGGCTGGCTCGACCGTTGGGTGAAGGGGGAGAATCGCCCCGCGCCGCCGCCGGGTCGTTGACACGTTCGGAGATTTTGCACCATCGAAGCGCGGTCCAGTCCGCTCGAGTCACGCCTGCCCTGGCCGTCAGGCTTCGCCGGCAGAGGGCTTTTCTCCTGATGAGTCGGCAATCGTCCCCGGCAACTCCTCCGCAAGGGGAGTCTCGTCATTGGCCACGACGGCTCTTTCCAGGTAGCGTGAGACGTCTTCGTCGGCTGCGCCCGCAACACCAGGAACGAGGACGGGGACGGCCTCGATCCGCTCGGCGTCCATCATCGCGGCAATCCGTTGGAGTGTTGCCAGGATCATCGTCTGCTCCCACTCCTGGAGGCGGGACAGTTCGCGGTGGAAACGCTGCTGGAGCAGCGAGGGGGCCTCTTGGACCAGCTTGTCGCCCGCCTCGGTTAGCTCGACGTACACGCTTCGCCGATCCTGGCTTCCCCGCGTTCTGACCACCAAGCCCCGGGCCTCCAAACGTCCCAGAATGCCCGTCACCGTTGCCTGGCTGAGATGGATTTCCTTGGCCACCACCCCCACGGTTACCGGCTGCATCCGCTGGACCGCCTGCAAGGCCGCAAGTTGGGGGGATGTTAAACCATGCTTTTGGAGTAGCAGGCGAGAGTGCAGGTCAATGGCCCGAGTGATTCTCCGCAGGGCGGCGATCACTTGTTCTTCAAGGGTCAACGAGCTGGGCACGGCACCAGTCCCCCCGGTTCTTGGGGCAGAACAATTTTGTCCACAAGTATTTTCTGTGAGATTGAATATCAGTCAATCCTCGGTCAGAAACGGAGGGCCTTTTTCCGCCGGGGGTTGGAAAGAGGGAGACATCATGGTAGGATTAGCGTCGCTGGCCCCGGATAAAGTCATTTTGAAACAAAGGAAATTCCGGGGCTACCACTGGCTTTGTGATTTGTGTGCCATACGCTTCGGGGCGCCATGGGTAGCCCGTGTAGGGGGTTTCTGGCCTCGCCTCCCCTCGGCCGAGCGACGAATCCCGCGCCCGTTTCCCGTCGAGAGTGCCGATCGCGTGCGCCACGGCTGGCGGCATTATTATTCTCGCGAGGCGCGAGGGCAACCTGGGGTGGGGCTTGCCGCGGGAGTGGCGCATTTCGAGGCCCCGGTCTCATGGCCCCCTGACGCGGGACGGGCGGCCTGAGGTCCGATCGTCGGGCCCACGCGCACGCGATGGGATACTGGACACCGCCCGAGGGCAACTGAAGGAGGGGCATGGATTCGATCTAGACCGACTTCATGAGCAAGTGCGGTCGGGCGAGCGACGCATCGGGGCCGAGTTGAAGTCCTTGCGGTTTGCGTGCATCGCGAAACGGCGGCCGGTTTCCCACATGAGAGAGAGCAAAGGACGGCACCGCCTGAGGAGCAGCCAGTGACGGACGGCGGCACCGGACGGCGAACAGTTCATCGATGCCTGGGAGGTTTGCATGAGCGGTCTTGTCGCGGGCTACGGCCAGCCGAATCGTGAACACGTAGCGACGATGTTGGAAAGAATTCCCCACCGTGGTCGGGCTCTTTCGGGAATCTGTCGGCAGCGGCGAACGATGCTCGCTCAAACCTACGGGAAAGCCGACGTGGCAGCCGACGAGGAAGTCTCACAGGTTCCTTTTACCGATCCGCAGGACGGAGGCCTGAGCATCTGTTACGACGGGCAGATGGGCAACTGGCCGGAGTTGGCAGCCCGTCACGGAGTCGCGGACGGGCCCTTCCGGGAAGAGCGGTTGTTGCTGCACCTGTACCGCAAGCACGGCAGTGACATGCTCGGACACTTGGGCGACGCGATCTTCGCGTTTGTCATTTCCGACGGGCAGGAGTTTTTCGCGGCCAGAGATCTCCTCGGGATTAAGACACTCTTCTATGGCCGGCACGAGGGTACGCTGTATCTCGCCTCGGAGCTGAAAAGCCTGCGGGCGGTGACCGAGGACGTCCGTGAGTTCCCGGAAGGCCACTTCATGGACACCCACGGCTGGCTCACCCGTTTTGCCGCCTTGCCCGACTCGCCGGAAGTGATGGAGAACGAGCTTCCGGAGATCCTTCGGGACATCAGAGGTATTATTCAGCGGAGCGTGCGTAATCGGGTCGATTTCGCGCGGCCAACGGCCGCGCTGTTGAGCGGCGGCATGGACAGCAGCGTGATCTCCTGTCTGTCGAGCAGACTGTACAAGGAGAGGTTCGGCGAAGGGGCCCGATTGGAGACGTTCGCGATGGGCGTCGGCGAAAGCGCCGACATCCGCAATGCCCGGATCGTGGCCCGGCACATCG
This sequence comes from uncultured Planctomycetaceae bacterium, assembly GCA_964505295.1. GTDB lineage: Bacteria > Planctomycetota > Planctomycetia > Pirellulales > Thermoguttaceae > DATKZH01. The sequence continues at coordinate 3,932 of CAZDHR010000379.1, read as the reverse complement.
GCTCGGATCATCACGAGCTCATTGTCGGCATGAAGGAGCTTTTGGAGGCGCTTCCGGAGGTCATCTATTATCTCGAGTCCTTTGACCCGTCTCTGGTGAGGAGCTCGGTTTCCAACTATCTGATCTCCAGGCGCGCCAGCGAAGAAGGGATCGAAGTGCTTCTCTCCGGTGAAGGGGGCGACGAGATCTTCTGCGGATACACGTACCTGAAGGACTGTCCGCTGGATCAGTTGACCGCCAGGCAAATAGAGTGCTTGGGGTACTTGCACAGCAACGCGTCGTTGCGCCTGGATCGGATGAATCAGTGTCACAGCGTGCGCGTGGTGGCCCCATTGATCTCCGGTGAATTGCTGGATTACGCGTTGCGAATCCCCCCGCAGTATAAGCAGAAGCCGGAAGGAGCCCGGAAGATCGAGAAGTGGATTTTCAGGAAGGCCTACGAATCGGACTTGCCGCAGGCCATCGTGTGGCGAGCAAAGCAGGAGTTTTCAGAGGGCTCCGGGTCGACCGACGCGCTTCGGGGCTACTTCGAGGACGCCATTGACGACGGCGAGTTTGCCCAAGCTCAACGTGAACATCGGCTACTTCGCAGCAAGGAGGAGTACTACTACTTCCGGATCTTTACCGAACACTTCGGCACGGAGAGGGCCGTGGGCACCGTCGGTCAGTGGATAAGCCTCTAGGCGGCCTTGGTCCTGAACATCAACCTTGGAGGATGCCATGTCTCGTGGGCAACGTGAGGGTGTGCTGGTCGCGCCCCAGTGCCGGCTGACGGACCAGCAAGTCAAGCTGATCGACGGGATGTCGCGAGATCTGTTGGAGGACCCGGGGCTTCTATGCTACAGCCCCGACGCCGCGGAGATCTTCCGCGGCGCGGGCGCGAAGATCGAAGACGCCGACGGCTGCGTGCGCGTCCGGCTGTCCTCTTCGATCGTCGACCGAGCCCTGGCCAGCGCCCCCTCGACGGTCGTGTTGGGGGCCCGCAATCCGGACAACCGCCTGATCCTCGACGCCCACGAGCCACGCGTGCGGTTCGGGACCGGGTCGGAGAGCAACGTCTGGCTGGAGGTCGCCTTCGATGGGAACAGACCGCAATTCACTCGCCGCCCCGGCACGGTCCGGCGCCTGTCCGACTCGGCCCATCTGGCCGAGAACCTGGAGCATCTGGACTTCTTCATCCGCAACGTGAACATCCAGGACGACCAGGTGACCGAGGCGAACAAGGACGTCAACAAGCTACTGGCCTGTCTGAACAACACCACGAAGCACGTCCAGGCCGGGCTGACGAGCCTGGAGGCCCTGGACGATGTGGTCCGGATGGGTCAGATCATCGCCGGCGGAGAGGCCGCCTTGGAGCAGAACCCTGTGTTCTCCTTCATTACCTGCGTGATCAAGAGCCCGTTGCAGATCGTGCGGGATACGGCCGCCACGTTGATCGAGATCTCCAGGCGGCGGATCCCGGTCGTTGTCTCGAGCTGTCCGATGGGTGGCACCACCGCGCCGTTCGACGAGTTGGGCATGGTCGCCCAGATCAATGCCGAGCTTCTGGCGGGCGTGGCGCTGAACCAGTTGGTCGCCCCCGGTGCCCCCGTGTTGTACGGGGCCTGCCCGATCCGAACCCGGCTGGACAATCTCAACGACATGTACGGGGCGGCCGAGGCGGTCCACTACAGCGTCGATTGTGCCCAACTCGCCCGGCTCTACGGTTTGCCCTGCTACACGAGTGCGGGCGTGGGCGACAGTTCGCTGCCGGGCATCCAGGCGACGGCGGAGAAGATGCTGACCTTGCTGGCCGTGCCCCGAAGTGGGGCCCAGTACGTCCACTACGCCTTCGGCCTTTTGGAGCGAACCAACGTGTTCTGTCCGGAGCAAGCAGTCCTGGACGACGTCCACATCGGCCTGATCAAGGAGACACTTCGAAGTCCCCAGATCGCGTCCGATGGGCGGCAGGACACACTCTCCACGGTGCGGGAAGTGATGCAGTCGTCCCACAAGACGTACATGTATCACATGCCGCTTCCCAGTCGCCAGGCAGTATATACGCACTATCCTCTCGAGAACGAAGCCGGTGCGCTCTATGCGGCTCACCAGCGATACCACGAAATAATCGAGGTTCCTCGCGAGGCAATACCTTCCGAGATCCAGAAGGACATCCGCCGCGAGATCCCGAACATCTTGCCCCAGGCCATGCGTCAATCGGCGTGCGTCGAGGCCTAACCCAAGGAAAGACGAATGACTCAAGTTGCCGACAACAGCCAGAACGAAGCGTACTCCGAGGCCGTCAAGAGCGGTCTGTATGCCAAGAAGTCGGGCCTGGTCGGGAAATACGACAACGTCCGCCGCTACTGGGAGGACGAGATCACTCGGATCTTCCTCCGCCCACATCTTCAGCGGCTCATCGAGCGCCGTCAGGCGGCGATGCGCCGCGTTCGCATCCTCGATTTGGGCTGCGGCAGTGCCGACGGGTATGAGTTGCTTACCGGGGTCCGCCATCGCGACGCGGATCTGGAGGACGTCGAGGTGACTCTGCTCACGCCCGGCACCCTGGGCCTTTATAAGGGCGTCGACCTGAATCCCGACCTGATCGCACAGGCCTCCGCGATGTACGGGCACGATCGCAAGCTGGTTTTCCAGCAAGCCGACTTCACCGAAGGGCTTCCCGTGGCTGACGAGGAGAAGCCCTACGACCTCTACTTCGCGTCGTACGGCACCTGCTCTCACCACAACGACGACGAGACGTTCGTTCGGATGATGGTCGACATTGCCCAGCACGTGGAAGAGTACTGCGTCATCGTCTGCGATTGGCTGGGGCGGTACTCGTACGAGTGGCAGACGCTCTGGACAAATGATCTTTCGGAAAACCGCAACATGGACTACGTGGTTTCCTACATCTACGAGCCGGAGGAGGCATCACAGCGACTCGATGGATTACAGCATCTCTGCCTGCGGTTGGTCAGTCGCCAGGAGGCCGAGAAGATGGTCGCCGCGGCGAGTGCGCGGGCCGGCGTCGAGATCAAGCCGCTCAGCTTCTTCGACCGCTCGATCTTCACGGGCCGCCACATGGACACGGCGGAGTACAACCCGCATGCTCAACCCATTCGCCAGGCGGTCAATTCGCTCCATGAGACCAACCAGCGAACCGACCTCAGTCTGGTGCTGGTTGACTACATGCCCAGCTCGGGCTTCGAGTTCATCAACGACTACTTCGAGCATCTTCAGATGTGCTGGAACACGCTGGTGCTCTACGTGGACGAGCTGCTGCAACTCTACGACGAGCGGGAACGGAGGTTCACTTCCGAGCCACCGCCTGTTCCTGCGTCCTATCCTCCGCCTTTGCAGGAGATGATGGAGCGAATGAAACAAGTGGTAGTAGGGGTGGGCTGGCTCGGCTATGGTTTGCCCCGCGAAAACATCATCGAGCCGCAGCTCGGCTATGCGCTCCGCCACCTGGTCATGAATCTTCAGCAGGGTCTAGGCTGTGCACACGGCCTGGTCGGGATCTTTGAGATAGACAAGAGATAGCGGGACGGGCCCCGTGATCCGATGCGAGCACGTCGTGAAGCGGTTTTCGGGCGATGTCGAGGCCGTCTCGGACTTGTCGCGGGAGGTTGCCGAGGGGGAAACGCTCGTTTTTCTGGGCACCAGCGGAAGCGGCAAGACGACCACCATGAAGATGGTCAACCGGCTGATCGAGCCCACCTCCGGGAGGATTTTCGTCCAGGGAACCGACGTGATGCGCAGCCGCTCCCGGAACGGTACTTGCTACGCAATAGCTTGAAACCCCAAGAAATCAAAGGAAAAACGATTTCTACGTGTACAAGTGTCGATTGCTAGCTTCGCGAAATGCTAGCATGATTGGCAGGCTTCAAGACACAGCTTAAGTCGTTTGTCATCAAAGACTTCCGAATTTCCAGCAACTACTGTTCCGGGAA
>CAZDHR010000378.1:0-6944 GCA_964505295.1 uncultured Planctomycetaceae bacterium | reverse complement strand
TTTGTGCGAAGCACCCTCCGGGCCGTTCCGGCAAATTGGACCTGTCCCCTTTTTCACGACGCTCCCGCGCGACTGGAAGGCCCAATCGGCAAGCTCCAGGGCCTGGTCCAGCTCCTCTTGCGTGGCGTCGAAGAAGGGCGGCTCGATCTGCTCGCCGGTCGCCGGATTGACCGCCCGGAACGTCCTCGTGCCCGCCGCCACGACCGAGCTTCCCAGCAGGTTCTTTCCGTGAATGGGCATGCCGTGTTGCTCCTTCGGTACAATTCAGTCGTCACGTCACGCGGTTCTCCAGGGTTCCGATCGGCTCGACGTCGATGCGGATCGTGTCGCCGGAGCGGAGCGTGAACTCGCTCGGGGGCACGACCCCGGTGCCGGTCAGCAGGAAGCAGCCGGCCGGGAAACTGTTGTCGCGAAACAGGTACTCGACCAGCTCCTCGGGCTTGCGCTTCATTTGATCGAGCCGGGTCAAGCCCGCAAAGACGACGTCGCCGTTGCGATGGATCATCATGCCGATCTTGGTCGAGTCGGGAAGCGGCTCTGCGGCCAACACGATGCAGGGCCCCAGGGCACAGCAGCCGTCGTAGACCTTGGCCTGCGGCAGGTAGAGCGGGTTCTCGCCCTCGATGTCGCGAGAGCTCATGTCGTTGCCGATGGTGTAACCGACGATGCGGCCGTCGGAGGCGACGCACGCGGTCAGCTCCGGCTCCGGCACGTTCCAACGCGAGTCGCTGCGGATGCGGACCTGCTGGCCGGGCCCGGCCACGCGATGAGGGCTGGCCTTGAAGAACAGCTCCGGGCGCGGGGCCGAGTAGACGCGATCGTAGTAGTCCCCCTCGCCGGCCGATTCCTCCATCCGGGCCGAGCGGCTCCGATAGTAGGTGACTCCGGCGGCCCAGACCTCTTGCGTGCCGATCGGCGGCAGCAAATCGTCGGGAGTCGGGGCAGCGTCGGCGGGCGCGAGGTTTCCCTGCCGGTCGACCAGCCAATCGCCCAGGTCGCTTCGATTGATCAGCTCGTCCCAGTCGAGGTTGCCCAGCTCGAAGTGCTGCCCGTCGGCTTCCAGCAGGGCCCCCCGTGTTGTTCGATACAGCTTGAGCACCACCTCTCGGCCCTCCGGCGACGCGCTGTGCCCCGCTTCGGCGCTGGTTCAGTGTAGCAGAATCCGTGCCTGCGCATACTCCGTTCCGAGGCGACGCGGCACGCCATTCGGGGGTCCTCCACGCGGCGGGGCGAAAATCGGCCGTCCGTATCGGGTCCCGTTGACGGGGCGACCCGACGGCGTAGAATCTCGCGAAACGCTTTTCCCGGCCGGCAAGTGCAGATGCGAGAAGGAGCCAACGCGATGAGCACCCATGAGGACGAGCGGCAGCAGGCGTACGATCTCGGTCTCGATGACAACGTGCTCCAGATCATCAAGGCTTCCATATCTTCGCCCCTTTCTCGGCTGACGTTGAGGTCCGGGGCCATGGAGGATGAGCCCGACGACCCGCGGTTCGTCGGCCGGGTGGAGCCGGCCCAGCACGAGGGCGAGGTAACGCTGACGCTCGACGTGCTCTCGGCCGCCGTGCCCCGGGAAGATGCGTTCGAGATCGTCGCCTCGCTTCAACCGCAGCTCCAGCGCCGCGGTTGCCAAGCCCTGGTGGCGGCGGACGTCGGCTTCCACGACTGGTGCCGGATCTTCGACCTGGGCGTGCTCGATGCGAAGAAGCAGTACGACAAGCAATCCCTGGTCGTCTTCTTCAAGGCCGAGGATCCCGCCTCGCTGTTTTGGGTAAGGCAGACCAACGGCGTCAACTTCGGCGTGTACACCCAAGACGTCCTCGATCGGCTCGACGAGTGGGGCGAGCGATGCTCCTTTGCCGTGCTGGGGGCCGGCTGGGATTGGGTCGAGCTCAAATTCGACACGTTGCCCGACGACGTGGAAGACTTCGCGGAGGACGTCGTCGAGTTCTGCCCGGGCACGATCGATCAGGCGATCGTCAAGGCCCCGCCGGAGCACCTCGCCGGAAAGTCCGGGGATGAGCTTTCCGAGGAGGAGATGGAGGAGATGATGGAGTTCATGGAAGAGGCCCTGGACGAACAGGACTCGAGCGACCTGGCCGACTTCCTCGCGCGGGAGAAGCGGCTTTTCTTGTGGTGGGATTAGGCCTCGCGGTAGCAGGCACACGGCGTGTGCCGCCCGCCGGCTACGTCACACGGCGTGTGGGCTGCTGCGGAAGTCGGGGAGTTCTCTTTCGGCCGATCCTAGTCTGCTCCCTGCGCCCCGGCCGGGGCGACCGGCGGCTCGTGACTTTCCCTCACGACTGCCTTCACGCGTTGTCCGTCTTCCAGGTCGCCCTCCGGTGCCCGGACGACCAGGTCGCCGGGCGCCAGCCCGCCGGTCACTTGGGCCAGCTCGTCGTTGAGGATGCCGATCTGGACTTCGGCAATTCGGGCGCGGCCGCCTCGGATCGCGTACACGTTCCAGTTGCCGTCGGCACCGCGGAACAGGGAGGACCGGGGGATGACCAGGGCGCTGGGGGCTTCCCGCGTCGTGATCCGCACGCGCACCCGATAGCCGACGCCGAGGTCTCGCTCGGCCCGCAGCCACCGGAGATCCTCCGGCTTGAAATGGATGATCACGATGACCCGCTGCTGCTCGACGCCCAGGGAGCTGATCTTGGTGAAGCCGGCGGGGTAGACCTTGTGAACGGTGCCGACCGCGTAGTCTTTGGCGCCGGGAAGGCCGCCGCCGATCGCCGGCCCGTAGATCTTCACCACCGCGTCCTTTTGGACGTTGCCCACGTCGACGCTGAGGACCTCGGCCTCGACCTCCAGGTCGTCCAGCCGGCCGATTTCCAATAGCTCGGTGCCGGCGGGCAGAAACTGCTCGTTGGTGACGTGGCGCTTGAGCACCACGCCGTCGACGGGGCTGGTCATTGTGCCCCGTTTCTGGTCCTGTTCCACCTGGCGCAACCGGGCCGTGGCCTCGGCCAGTTGCTTCTTCAACACGGCCTCGGTATAGGACTTCCGCTCGATATACTGGCGGACCATGGTCGGCAGCATATCGGTGGCCAAAGCAAGTGCCTGGGTGGCGGAGAGGACGAACTCGTCTTGTCGCAGGTCCCATTTGGCCTGAGCCTCGTTCAGACGCGAGCGATCCAGGTCCTCTTCGCTCTGGGCCCGACTCTCCACCAGTCGCTCGACGCGTGCGAGGTACTTTTGATGATACTTGTACTTGTCCTGGCCGGATGACACTCGGGTGGCGGCCACCTTGACGGTGTCGGCCATCGACTGCACGAATTGCTCCGCCTGCTTGATCGCGGTTTCCTCGATCGCGCTGAAGGCGTTCTCGCGAATCGCCGCTTCGAGGCGATCGACGACCGCGCGGGCCTCCTCGACCGTCAGATTCAAATCGAGGGGAACGAGTCGGGCGACGATTTCCCCTTCGCTCACCTCGTCCCCCTCGCTGAGCGTGATCGCCTCGACGCGGCCCGCGAAAGGCATCGTGACCCGGTGAGTTTCCGGGAGGCGCGTCTTCCCCCGCTCATCGACGAACTCCTGGATCGGGCCCTCGCGGACCTCGGCCACCTCGACGGGCGCGCCCGACCAAAGACTCCCCGCAGACACCCCGATTACCCCTACGACGAGAACCAGCCCGCCGATCATCAGCCAAGTCGATCTTTTCATGTCAGTAAATCCCAACTCTCAACTCCGTACTCCCTACTCCCAACTACTCCTTCGCCTGCAACGCCTCCAGCCAATCCATCCGGTGTACGACGATTTGCACCACGGCGTGGGCCAGAAGCCCGAACACGACCGCCAGCACCAGGGTCCAGATCCAAGTGCGGGGTGTGGCGACGACGGGAAATCGGAACATCTCGGTCTCGAAGGTCATTGAGACCCCCACGGCGAGCAAGTATCCAATCGGCATTCCCGGCAAAGTGCCGGCCAGCGTAACGATCATGCTCTCCCGCAACAGCAGGCTACCGATTTCCCAGGGGCCGTAGCCGAGCACGCGGAGCGTGGCTACCTCCCGTTGCCGCTCGGCCAGGCTGATCAACGAGGCGTTGAGGATGCTGCCGAAAAAGACCACCCCGGCAAACACCACCAACAGGCCGATAAAGACCCACATGACCTGGACCAGCGTTGTCTCCAGGCTTTCGAGCATGTCGACCCGGGCGCTGACTGCTTGCAGTGCGGGCAATCGCTTCAGTTCGCGGTGCAAGGCAGCGGTATGGGCCTGGTTGTGATCCGTGGCCAGTTGAACGCCGCTCAGGGCCAGCTCCTCGTGGATCAGCCGGCAGAGGTAATGGATGTCGGTGTAGACGGCCATGCCGAGATAGCTGTCGGAGATCTCCAGGACCGGCACAGCCTGTGTCCGTCGGAGTCCCTTGATGGGCCGGATGGCGACCCGATCACCCCGCTTGAGATGAAGCACTTCTGCGAGCTTCCGGCTCATGGCCAGGCCGGCTGAGGGAACGCGGATCGGACGCGCCTGGAGGTCGCGGGGAACCGTGAGCCGCGCGTCCGGGGCCAGCCCGGTGATCGTACCCTTCTTTCGGTATGGTCCGTTGTAAAACGTGCAAGCCACGTTCAGGATCGGCTCGGCCCGATCCACTCCCGGCAGCCGGGCCGCTTCCAACAGCACGTCTTCACTCTGCTCGTCTTTGAACGTGAGGTCGATGTCGCTCTTGAGGACCCATTTGAACTGGAAGTCAACCAGGTACCTGGACGCCTCGGCCAGCATGAATCCGGTGACCAGCACACTGGCACCCATCGAAGCGGCGAAGACGCCGGCCAGTGTCCTCACCCGGTTGCGGACCACGCCCCGCAACACCATCCGCCAGCCGGAACTGAGCCGCCCCCAAAGCCAGGTTACCCGTTCCACGAGAATGGCCCCACCTTGCTTCGGCGGCTTGGGGCGCATTGCCTCGGCCGGCTTCAGGCGCAGCACCGCCCGGGTCCCTTGGAGGCTCCCCAAGACCGCGCAGATCAGGCTTATTAACAGTCCCGTCGACTGGAGGCCCGGGTAGAGCCGATTGTTCAGTTCGGGGAACTCGAAGAACTGGCGGTACATGGTGGTCATGCGATCGGCGAACCAGAAGCCGAGCACACAGCCGAGCAGTCCGCCGACTAGGCCCACGGTCAATCCAAACTTCACGAAGTGAACGAAGATCTGTCGGTCGGAGTAGCCCAGCGCGTTGAGCGTGCCCACGACCGTCCGCTGCTGTTCGGCCAGCCGGCGCAAGAACACGTTGAGCACCATCGCCGCCACGGCCAGGAAGATGGCGGGCAGGAAGAAGGCGAAACTCCGCAGGCCCCGAATCTCCTCGCTGAGATACTTGTTCGACGCCTGGTCGACAAGCGGTGTCGTGGTAAAGACCCCGTACGAGGAGAGTAGCCGTTCGGCCCGATCGAGCAGCTCGTGCGGATTCTGCTGCACGTCCGACGCCAACCGGCCCACGACCTGGTTGGCCGCCCCGTCGAAGTCGAACACGTCCTCGGCGTACGTCTGCTTGAGATAGAAGACCCCGAAATGTTCCGGGTCCGGGGTGATGGCGCCGGGACCCAGCAGGTAGACGAACTCGCTGGAGATCGCCGTCCCCACGATGAACAGCTCCTGCCGGCGGTTGTTCAGCACGAGCCGGATCCAGTCGCCCGGCTTCAGCTTGTGATGGGCCGCAAACGCCTCGTTGACGATCACCTCGTTCTCGCGGCGATCGGTGAAATAGCCGCCCCGCTCGATCACCACGTCGTTGATCACCGCTTCCCGCCGGTCGGGCAGCGAGAGCACCATCCCGTTCAGGGGCTTCGTCACGTGCTCCAAGTCGACCGTCGCGTAGAACCCGATGCGGGGACAGATCGCCGCCACGCCGGGTAACTCGGCCAGGGCGTCGAGCTCGGCCAGGGGGACCTTTTTCAAGTCGATCCAGAAGTCGGCCATCCGGCACTGCCGGTAGTAGCGACGCTTGGCCTCGGTGAGGTTGTGGTACGCCCCGCCCATCGACACGTAGCAGGCCACGCCCACGGCGATGATGCTGACGATCGCCGTGAGCAACAGCCACGAGGCCCGAAGCTCACGGAGCAGCTTTCGGTCCAGCACGCTCACCAGACGACCTCCTCCGGCGGGACCGGCTCGGGGTTGGAGCGCTCTTCGACCACCTGCCCGCTCCGGAGCCGGATCACGCGGTCGGCAACAGGGGCAATCGCTCCATTATGGGTGATCAGAATCACCGTCTTGCCGAGCTTCTGCTTCAGGTCGACCAAGAGCCGCAGGATCCGCTTGCCGGTGGCGAAGTCCAGCGCCCCGGTCGGCTCGTCGCACAAGAGCAAGTCGGGATTCTTGGCCAGCGCCCGGGCGATGGCCACGCGCTGCTGCTCCCCGCCCGAAAGCTGCGAGGGGAAATGGTCCAACCGCTCCTCGAGCTCCACGAGCCGCAGGGCCTCGCTCACGTCCATCGGGTCACGGCTGATCTCCGTCGAGACGAGCACGTTCTCGCGAGCGGTCAGGCTGGGCACCAGGTTGTAGAACTGGAAGACGAACCCCACCGTGTCGCGGCGATAGCCCGTCAGCTCGGAGGACGTGAACGTGGTCATTTCCCGGTCGCGGAACCAGACGCGTCCCACGGTCGCGGTATCGAGGCCGCCGACGATGTTCAGGATGGTCGTCTTGCCCGACCCGCTCGGCCCGACCAACACCAGCATCTCTCCCGTGTACACGTCGAGCGTCACGTCGCGGAGGGCCTCGACGGCGACCTCGCCCATCCGAAACGTCTTGCCCACCCGATCCAGGCGCAGCAGCCTGCGGGAATCGTTCTCCGGTCCTGTTGCTGTCATCTTCCTGCCGATCGAAGCGCGCGGAGTGCGACCGTGTGGCCCTATCTGGAAGGTAGGTCAAGACTTACTGCCGGGCAACCGCGCGTGCCGGCACCGCCCGTCGAACGTCACAAACCATCATATCT
>CAZDHR010000377.1:0-6963 GCA_964505295.1 uncultured Planctomycetaceae bacterium | reverse complement strand
AAGCCTGCGTGCTGACGCCGCGTTTGCGGGCGGCGACGATCTCGGCCGAAAAGACGCCGATCGGCACGATGATGATCGCGTAGCCGAGGATCATCACCCCCGCCGCCAGCGTCTGCCCGATCACCGTCCGCGGCGCGATGTCGCCGTAGCCCACCGTGGTCATCGTGACGATCGCCCAGTAGACGTTTCGCGGGATGCTGGTGAACGGCGTGTCGGCCTGCCCCCCTTCGATCAGGTACATCGCCGCCCCGATGATCAGGACCAGCGTCAGCACCACGACCAAAAACACGGCGATTCGCTCCCGCGTCTCTCGGAGCGCGATCCAAAGCGCCTGGGCTTCCGTCAGATAGCGGGAAAGCTTGAACACGCGGAAAATCCGCACCAGCCGGATCGCCCGAATGACCAACGCCGAGTGCGGCCCCACAAAGAACACGCTCAAATACGTCAGGCTACCAGAACGGCTCGCCGGCTGCAATCCGCACGAGGCGGCACCGCGCGGGCAACCGCGGTATAATGGGCCGGTTCCCACTCGCGGCCGACCGCCGTGGAGCCTCGATCCCCCGTCCATCCGAGGTGTGTCATGTCGTCGCTGCGCCCCGTCGTCTCCGTCGCCATACTGTGTCTCTCGGGAACTGCCCTCGGCGAGGAGCGAGGCCTGCTGCTCAACCCCGGGTTCGAGGAGGAACTCACCGGCTGGGTGTTCCGGCCCGGCGACGAGTCGCAGGTGTCGCTAGCCGACGCGGGTGTGGATCGAGGCACGGTCCTCGAACTGCACCCCGGCGGGAAGCTCCTCGGCGTCGAGACGGAGCGGCTGGCGTTCGGCCGAGAACTCTCGCCCGATCAAGCGTACCGGGTGGAAGCGCAACTGAAGCACGCAGGGCTCGACCAGGGCGTCTTCGCGTTCTCGATGTACTGCTTCGACGCCCAGGGCAAGTCGCTCCGGCAAATCGCCTTCTACGGCCTCAGCACCCGGTCGGCCGCCCACGACTGGCGTAAGGTGCAGGGCACGTTCGGGCCGGGTTCGCGCAACCCGCTCCCCGAGGGCACCGAGAGCGTCTGCATCCGCTTCTCGTTCTACGAAGCGGGCGGCGACTGCCGGGGCACCGTGGCGGTGGACGACGTGATCCTCCAGCCCTACGATCCGCCGCAACACGAGGGCTGGCCGACCGAGATCGTCGCCCAAGTCGGCCTGCTCGAAGTCCGCTTCGAGAGCCGCTCCTTCTGGACGCTGTACCGCATCGATTACCGAGGGACCCGGCTCTGTCTCGACCGCTGGGGAAGCCACTACGGCTCGGTCGTGAGCTTCCCGGGCGTGGGATTCATTGGCAGCGGGCACACCGAAAACGAGGAGGAGCAGCTCCTCGACGTGAAGCTCTTCGTCGACGGCGAGCCGGTCGACGAGCCCGAGCCGGCCGTGCGCTGCCGGGAGATCCGGCTGGAGAGGAAATCACGAGTTCGCGACCTCGTCCTCAACACCGAAATCAACGTCGAGGGCGATCGCATCATGGAGACCGTTCGGATGAAGGCCGACAAGCCGACGCCCGTCAAGCTCGTGTATCACTTCATGCACCCCTGGACGCCCACCGCCACGGAGTACTACGCCGAATTGCTCGACGGCACGACGATGGAGGGCACGTTCGACGGAGACCGGGCGCAGAAGCTCGACCGGGCCGTTCGCTGGTCGGCCATCTACGACGGCCCTTCCGGCAAAGGCGCCATCACGTGCGTGCTCGATGCCCCGGCCGACGACGACTGGCGCACCCGCTACTGGGACGTTCCCGACCGCTACCGCAAGCACTACCTGGCAACGTTCCTGGGTCGCACCGTCCCCGCGGATCAGGAGTTCTGCTACCGAGTCGTCACCGTGCCCTTCGAGGCAACCCATCAGCAATGGAAGAAGGAGGCCGCTCGCGTCGCCGCGACCTGCAAGCCGCCCGCAAAGCCCGAGTGAGACGCACGGCTCGACGCAAAGCGCTCGCGCAGGAATGACCTGGGCAAGGCTCTTTTCGGGGTGACACGTCCTGAGCGGAGCAAGGGCGTGTATTGCGCCCAACATCACGCCCTTCGTGCCTCAGGGCGTGCCACCCAATTGGTCAGGTGATTTCCGCGCGGGCCCAGAGGCGTGCTGTAGCATGGACATGGATTTCGAGACCAGCCGGTACTGAAGTGTATGCCAAGACCAGCCGGTACTGAAGTGTATGCCAAGACCAGTCGGCTTCAGCCGACCCGTCGTTTGCCACCAGCTTTAGCTGGTGGGAAGGGGCAGTCTTCCCCCGGAAAGAGCCGGCTTCAGCCGGGCTTCTCGACAAGGGGTCTCAACCGGCTCCAGGTGTCTGAAGACGCCGGGAAGCCCGGTTGAGTCACCGCCCCCTCGCCGGAAGCTGCCGGGCGCGGCGGACCAGATCGGCGAACTCGGCCCGATAGCCGCCCGGGTCGTTGCCCAGCCCCGAAACGGCGAACTCCTCGACGGCGGCGAGCGTCACGTCGCCCGCGTACCGCGAGCCGCGGAGCACCATGCCGAACGAGGCCACGGCGGCCGCGAACTGGAAGTCGGGCGACGCCTGGCCGAACCGTTGGTCCGAGTCGCCGGCCACGAACTCCAGGAGCTTGCTCCGCTTCCCGCCGGGCTCCTTGTAGCGAAGCCGTACGGTCAGAAGCTCGCCGCTCGCGGCTGCCCCGGTCAGCTCGCCCACGGGCTCCGGGGCCGGGCGCTGATACTTGAGCACCGGGCCGTCGTCGCCCGCGCCGCCTCCCCCGGGCCGGCGTCCGCCGGGCACGATCTCATAGAGGGCCGTCACCGTGTGGCCCGCCCCGATCTCGCCCGCGTCCTTCTTGTCGTTGTCGAAATCCCGCGCGGCCAGGAGGCGATTCTCGTAGCCGATCAGCCGGTAGCTCTCCACCTCGGCCGGGTTGAACTCGATCTGGATCTTCACGTCCTTGGCAATCGTCACCAGGCTCCCGGCAATCTGCTCGATGAGCACCTTCCGGGCTTCGCGGAGATTGTCGACGTAGGCATAGAGCCCGTTGCCGTGGTCGGCCAGCTTCTCCAGCTTCGAGTCCTTGAGGTTGCCCGTGCCGAAGCCAAGCACCGTGAGGAACACGCCGCTTCGTGCCTTCTTGCGGATGAGCTTGACGAGCTCATCGTCGTCGGTAATGCCCACGTTGAGGTCGCCGTCGGTGGCCAGGATGACGCGGTTGGTGCCCCCTTCGACGAAGTGCTGCCCGGCCTGCTCGTAGGCGAGCTGGATGCCCGCCGAGCCGTGCGTCGAGCCGCCGGCCTTGAGCGCGTCGATCGCGTTGACGATCTTCCGCCGATTCGATGCACAGGTCGATTCCAGCTTGAGGCCCGCGTCGCTGGCGTACGTGACGATCGCCACGCGGTCGTCCTCGGTCAATTGCTCGACCAACAGCCGCATCGCCTGCTTCAATAGCGGCAGCTTGTTCCGGTCGCGCATCGAGCCGGAGACGTCCAAGAGGAAGACCAGGTTGCTCGGGCCCCGCTCTTCGCGCTCGATCTCCTGCCCTTTGAGGCCGATCCGCAGCAGCCGGTGCTCGCCTTGCCAGGGGCATTGGGCCACTTCCATGTGGACCGAGAACGGCGCTCCGTCGTCGGGCGGCGCGTAGTCGTACCGGAAGTAGTTGACCATCTCCTCGATCCGCACGGCACCGGGCGGCGGCCAGCGCCCCTCGTTGAGGAACCGGCGAACGTTAGCGTACGACGCGGTATCCACGTCGATCGAGAACGTTGAGAGGGGACGACTGGCCGCCGGCAGAAACTCGTTCTCGACGATCCGGTCGTACTGCTCGCTGCCGGGCGCGCCCGCCCGCGCGGCGGCCTTGCGGCGGCCCCGCAGGATCAAGACGTCGAGATCTTCTTTAAGTCGCTCGACCTCCACGCGAAGCCTCTCGACGGCCGGGTCCTTTTCCGCGTTTTCCGCTTCCGTGGCCATTGCGGCGTAATCGCTCAACCTCTCCCGCTTGGCGCGAAGATCTTCTTGCAGCACTCGGACTCGCGCGCGTTCAGTGCCCGGCATCCCCTGGAGGTCATACGCATCGTAATCCCTCCCGCCCTCGAGCGAAATCCCGGAACCGCCTATCCGAAAAGTGGTGACCCCTCCGGGGTATCCCGCCACCTGGGACTCTTTCGGTGGCTCGGAGAGCGTCGACATTTTGTCATATCCATACCCCGTACTCTGATTTCCGGGCGAGTAGGGCATGCCACCGTACATCCCGCCGCCCATTCCGCCCATCATCCCCTCGCCGCCGCCCATGCCGTATCCGGCTCCTCCCGCGCCGGGATATCCGCCATGGGATGCCCCCTGTCCTGGGGCGGGGCCGGAACCCGCGCCGGGTCCCATCCCGGGCATCCCCGCGACGGACGGGGCCTCACCTGGCTGGCCCACTAGGCCCGGCAT
This sequence comes from uncultured Planctomycetaceae bacterium, assembly GCA_964505295.1. Lineage (GTDB taxonomy): Bacteria > Planctomycetota > Planctomycetia > Pirellulales > Thermoguttaceae > DATKZH01. The sequence goes on along the minus strand of CAZDHR010000377.1, from coordinate 2,548 downwards.
CCCGGGCATTCCCATCCCTGCCTCCCTACCGTACGATACCCCCCTCCCCTCAGATTGGCCACTCGCCGCTGCCCCGTCCAGGGGAAGTTGCTGCCGCTTCTGGGCCAGGTCCGTCTCGGCAGCCACCTCGAGCGCCTCGGCAACAGGGCCTTCGACCACTACCGCTTGGGCCAACTCATCTGTTGCTGCCCTGATCTCCGACGATGGCCCCTTGGTCCCAAGACCCGAAGAGTCGTGCAACTCTTCACTGGTCACGCCGACGGTCGTTTTCTCCGCCTCAAGCAACTCCCGGTGCCGCTCGGCCAACGCGACTTCTCGCTCGGTGCGAGGGTCGACCGACACGTCGACCCACAGATACAGCGGCGCCGCCGCGACGAGAATGCACACGGCCAGGGAGAGCGCAATCCAGCGCCGTCGCGCCCGTTGCCGCCGCCAAGCCGACGCCGCGTCCGCGGGCGCTGCCGCGGGAGTATCGGTCAATTGCCCCAACCGCCGCTCGACCGCCGCGCGCAGCCCGGGCGACGTCTCCGGCCCCGGGTCTTGTCGCGAGCCTTCGCGCACGTGGCCGGCCAGCGCGCGGATCTGCTCGATCGTGCGCCGGACGCGCTCCGCCGTCGCTTCGTCAAGACCGGCCAGTTGGGCCTCGACCGCTGCCTGTTCCGGCTCGTAAAGCTCGCCCAGCGCGTACGCGGTGAGCCGGGCCTCGTCGAGCTCGCTCGCATTGGAATCGCGATGATCTGCGTTCATGGTCGTATCCTGCTCGTGCCTGGATGGTCTAACGGCTTTTCCGCGCCCCCTGCCGGCTCGCCGACCAACTGCCGGGCGACCGGGCTCTGGCGGAGCTTCTTGAGAGCCCGATGGACCAACACGCGGACGTTCCCCTCGCTGTGGCCGGTGATCTCGCCGATCTGGCGGTACGTGAACCCTTCCGCCCAGAGATCGACCGCCTCGCGCTGGTTGGCCGGCAGCCCGGCCACCAGGGAATTGAGCCGACGCGAAAGCTCCTCTCGCTCCACGGCGACGGCCGGGTCCTGGTCGGTCGCCAAGCTCGCCCGGGCGTCGACGTTGTCCAACGACGTGGTCCGCCCTCGCGTGCGCAGCACGTCCACCGTCCTGTTCCGGCACACGGTGAACAGCCACTGCACCACCCGATCGTCGAGTTCGTCGGGCGACTGGTCGCAAAGCCGCAGGAAGACGTGCTGGACCACGTCGCGCGCCGCGTCCTCGTCGCCCAAGAGCCGGGCGGCAAACCGCGTCAGCCGGGCCTCGTGCTCGTCGAGCACCGAGAGCACCCAGCCGCGCCGGTCGTCGAGTTTCGCCTGCATCATCCGTCGTCCTGGTACGGGCCACGTCCGCAAACACTACGGGCCAAGGCACGATCCGTTACGCCGAAAACGGGGAATTCGGCGCACTCTACGTGATCCTTGATCCGCGTCGCGAAGTCAAGCCGCCCAATCCAAGCCGGCGCCAACGGGCCGCTGCGTGTTCTAACCTCTTTCCACGTAGGGGGATGCGCGATGAGAAGGCCGCGTCTGCTGCCCTTGTCTACCGAAAAGTGGGACAGTCACCTGTTTTGGGTGCAGACTCGTTTCTACGTACTGGAAAACAAGGGTTTCTTTGACGGGCACCGCCCTCGGAGATGCAAAACACGTGTGGTTTCGGGGGTATTCCAGTCAGATTGTCGAGCAAATTTCCTGAAAAGGGGTATCCGGTTCACTCAGGTTCCCTCTGCTGCTGCACTCGCCAGCGAGAGAACAGCTCTGCGCGACGCAGTAAGGTGGCCGAGGTTGAAGGCTACCCAGCAAAGGTGATTCAGTTCCGCGACCAATTTGCGTCCGAGGAGGCCTCTCTCGCGTATTTGGAGAAGATCCGTTGGTCTAACGGCTACCGGAAGGATGCAGCGGCTGGTGGACAAGAGCAGCGGGAAGAGGCCACGAAATCACCTGAGCGAACCGGATACCCCTTTTCCTGAAAACTGGAAGCGTGGGGGCTTTGCGTGGGCTGGCGAACGTAGAAACGAGCCCGCACCCCCTGTTTTCCAGTCCCTATCTCAATCGGCAGCCGGTGCAACAACGCGGCCAGCGGTTGCGGGGCTTTCTGGCGGGGAAGCAGTGGCACACCGCTTGCCAACTTTGGGCGCGAGCGATTAGCTGGGTGCGATGGGACCGGCGGGGGCGCGCCAGCCCGCCGTCTGCGCGAGGTGGCAGGGCCGCTTCCGGACCGGCTGGTCGACGAGGCTCGTCTGCCAGTCCACCGCGAGCATCAGCACGTTGATGCCGGAGCCGATGCCCAACAGGGCCAAGCGGTCGTCTTGGGCCAGGTGGCCGTTCTCGATGCCGATGGCCGCGGAGATCGGCAGGGCGACCGAGCCGGTGTTGCCCAGCCATTCCAACGTCGGGTAGTCGATGCGCGACTCCAGCCCGATCGATTCGAACAGCAGCTTGCGATGGGCGCGACCGACCTGGTGGCAGAAGGTCTTGTCGATCTGCGGGGCATCCCAGCCGACCGTCTGGAGGAACTCGAAGAAGTTGGTTTGGGCCGCGCGGAT
>CAZDHR010000376.1:0-7021 GCA_964505295.1 uncultured Planctomycetaceae bacterium | reverse complement strand
CTCGATGATGGGCTCCGGCGGCATGATCGTCATGGACGAGGACACCTGCATGGTCGACGTGGCCAAGTACTTCCTGGGGTTCCTCAAGAACGAGTCGTGCGGCAAGTGTACGCCCTGCCGCGAAGGAATCGCGCAGATGCTCGATATCCTCGAACGAATCAGCCGGGGCGACGGCCGGGAGGGCGACATCGAGCGGCTGGAAGCGCTTGGCGAGCTTCTGGAGGACACGGCGCTGTGCGCCCTGGGCAAGACGGCCGCCTATCCCGTGCTCTCCACGGTCCGTCGTTTCCGCGAGGAATATGAATCCCACGTCCGCGACAAGCACTGTCCGGCCAAGGTCTGCCCGGCGCTGTTCCGCTACGAGATCGACGCGGAAGCCTGCACGGGCTGCCGTCTGTGCGCGAAGAAGTGCCCAGTGGACGCCATCAGCGGCGAGCGCAAGAAGCCCCACGTGATCGACCAGGGGAAGTGCACGAAGTGCGGCACGTGCTTCGACGTGTGCCCGTTCTCGAGCGTGGTCAAGGTTTGAGGGGATCAGGTTTTGACAGGATCACAGGATCGACGGGATGAGTGGGAGTTGCCGGGGGGAGGTTTGCAGTGATGTTCGCTGGTATTGACGTGTGTCGCAGTAGGAACGCTGGGGTGTTGAACTGGATGTGCCGAAATGTCCTTGATCATCTTGTCCATCCTGTGATCCCGTCCGAATACCCCCGTAATCCTGTCCGCAGAGGAAAACCATGCCGACGGTGACGATCGACGGAAAAGCCTGCGAGGCCCGGGTCGGCGAGACGATCTTCCAGGTCGCCCGACGAAACGGCATCTGGATCCCGACGTTGTGCCATCACGACGCGTTGGAGCCGTACGGGGCGTGCCGGATATGCGTGGTGGAGATCGACCGGGGCGGGTGGTGGCAGGTGGTGACTTCGTGCAACTACCCGGTGCGCCGCGATCTGACGGTCCGCGTCGATTCGGAGCGTGCCGTTCGGGCGCGTCAGGGGGTGATGGAGTTGCTGCTGGCCCGCTGCCCGGAAAGCCCCGAGTTGCGGGAGCTTGCCGCCCGGATGGGCGTCGACGGCACGCCCTACCCGCACGTCACCGAGGCCCAGCGGAACTGCATCCTCTGCGGGCTTTGCGTACGCGTGTGCGACGAGAGGATCGGTGCGTCGGCGATTTCGCCGGCGGGCCGGGGCGTCGACCGCGCGGTGGCCGCGCCGTTTCGCCTGGCGGCGGAGGACTGCATCGGCTGCGGCGCGTGTGCCGCGGTCTGCCCGGTGGGCACGATCGTCGTACGAATGCACGAGGACGAGGTGGAGATCTCGCCGTTCAAGAGCCGCGTGAAGCTCCGGCGTTGTGCGGCGTGCGGCAAGCCGGTGGCCAGCGAGTTGGTCGCCCGGGCCCTCTCCGATCGTGGGGGTCCGAAGCTCGTCGCGCTCTTTGCGGGCGAAGACCTCTGCCCGAGCTGCAAGCGAAAGAGGCTGGCAAGGGAAGTGACGGCGGCCGTCCCCGAGCGGGAGGTCGGATAGTGCAACGCCAGGAGATTCGGGGTTCCGTTGTTGATTCGTACAGCCGCCGGCGGCTCGTCGGCGAAGCTTTTCCCCCCGATAAAACCACAATCCATCGAAGGACTCCGTTGACACGACACGAGTCCGTGTGAGAGACACAACCACCAGGAGGCGCCGATGTCCAAGCAGGTGTTCACGCAGGTCATCCGTGGAGCTCACGAGTGGGTCAGGCAAGCGGAGGAAGCGCTGGAAAAGGCGATCGCCGAATACGGGCCCGAGAAGCCGCTCGGCTGGGGACCGCTGACGGCCTACTATTTGCCGATGTCCTATTCGCTGATGGGGCTGGAGGTGAAGACCGTCGGCGAGCTGAAGGCCCAGGTCGAGCACGCCCGCGAGTTGCTCAGGCCGATACCGTCGGAGGAACTCTGGCTCCCCTATCTTGGCGATGGTCTAGACGCGGGTGCGGCCACCATGCTCGCCCAGGAGGCCCTCGTCGCGCTGCGGACCGTCAATGGCCACCAGATGCCGCCCGGCTGGCAGGGCTTCATCTCCGACACGATCATGCGCGAGCTGGGCATCCAGTTGGTCGACGGACGGATGCCCGGGTTCGCGGCGATCTTCGGGCCTGCTCCCACGACCGAGATCGCCGTAAAGGTTGTGCGCGAACTCCAGCAGCGGAGCATTCTCACGTTCCTCTGCGCCAATCGCGACGGCAAGACCATGCGTGAGCAAATGGTCGAGGGCGGTGTCTTCAAGGACGACGCACCGTTGGAAGAGTGCTGGGACCTCTACGTCGTCCCCGTTGGCCCTGATACGCTCGACGCAATCTACGTGCTCAACTGGTCTCTGCGCAGCGCCCTGACCTTCGGCAACCACAAGCGAGGCGAGTCGCGGAAGTGTCTTGACTACACGAAGCGGCGAATCCACGCCTTTGGGATAACTTTCGGGCAAATCCCGGACGACTGGTTCGCCACGGGCGCAGGCGCGATCCTCCTCGGTTATCCGGTGATCTCCGATGTGACGACCACGCCCGAAGTCCGGCCCACCGGCGTCACCGTGCGCGAGGCGATCGTGGTCGAGACCGACTATGAGAATCTCGTGCCCACCTGCATCGACACCCGGGCCGTGAAGGTCAAGATCGAGAAGATCGATATCCCGGTGGGCTACGCCGCGGCGTTCGAGGGCGAGCGGGTCCGCAAGGACGACATGCACGTTCAGTTCGGGTTCAAGTATTCGGACGCCGTCGAGTACGCCCACATGGTCGAGCCGGCCGACATCCAGGACGGCGACGTCCAGGTCGCCGGGCCCGACATCGACTCGGTCGAGCCGGGCGGCGCGATGCCCCTGGTGATCGAGGTGCTGGTCGCCGGACGCAAGATGCAGCGCGACTTCGAGGGGATCATGGAACGGCAGATCCACCTCTACACGAGCCACGCGATGGGCTTCATGCACACCGGCCAGCGGGATCAGCTCTGGTGCCGCATCAGCAAGAAGGCGTTCGAGGCCGGCTTTCGCCTGCGTCATCTCGGCACGATCCTCCATGCGAAGCTCCACGACGACTACGGCGGGATCGTCGACAAGGTGGCGGTGCGGATCTCGACCAAGCCGGAGCAGGTGAAGGCGATCATCCAGACGGCCCAAGCGGCCTTCCGCTACCGCGACGACCGCATCGCCGGAATGACCGACGAGTCGGTCGACACCTTCTACAGTTGCACCGTGTGCCAGAGCTACGCCCCGGACCACGTCTGCGTGATCACGCCGCAACGATTAGGGCTCTGCGGTGCGTACAACTGGCTCGACGGCCGGGCGAATTACGAGATCAACCCCACCGGGCCGAACCAGCCCATCACCAAGGGGCGTACGATCGACCTGGAAAAGGGCGAGTGGGAGGGCGTGAACAAGTTCGTCTACGAGCACTCCAACCGCAAGGTCGAGCGATTCTGTGCCTACAGCCTGATGGAATCGCCCATGACCAGTTGCGGCTGCTTCGAGTGCATCGTGGCGATCCTCCCGTTGGCCAACGGGGTGATGGTGGTCAACCGCGAGTTCATGGGCGTAACGCCCTCCGGGATGAGCTTCGGCGAACTGGCCTCGGTGACGGGGGGCGGGGCGCAGACGCCCGGCTTCATCGGGGTCGGCCGTTTGTATCTCTCCAGCCCCAAGTTCCTCTCGGCCGACGGCGGCGTGAAGCGCCTTATCTGGATGCCCAAGGACCTCAAGGAAGGCATTCACGAACGATTCCAGAAGGAAGCGGAACGGATCGGCGAGCCGGATCTCTGGGACAAGATTCCCACCGAGGAGGAGGCCAGCACGGAAGAAGAGGTGGTCGAGCACCTGACCAAGGTCGGTCATCCGGTACTCGAGATGGAACCGCTGATGTAGACGTCGTTGGAAATCAGAACCGGGAGTGAGATCATCCGAGTCATCGTAGGGTGCGTGCCTGCACGCACGCGGGACGTGGCACCCGTTACCCACGCCCTCATCGACGCCCGGGCGCGTACGTCGACCTTGCGCGTGGGTGCAAGCACTTACCCTACGGCTGGACCCCGAACCCTGCGGGAGGAGAAGCGATGGCGCTGACAGGCCTGGAGATCTACAAGCAGTTGCCCAAGACCAACTGCAAGGATTGTGGCTTTCCCACCTGCCTGGCCTTCGCCATGAAGATGGCGGCCGGGCAGGTCTCGCTGGACAAGTGCCCCCACGTGACCGACGAAGCCAAGGCGGCCCTGGAGTCGGCCTCCCGCCCGCCCATCCAGCTCGTCGTGATCGGCAGCGGCGACAACGAGGTCAAGGTCGGCAACGAGACGCAGCTCTATCGCCACGAGGAGAAGTTCTATCGTCCCACGGCGGTGGCCGTGCGGGTCTCCGACACGCTGGACGAAGACGCGCTGGCCGAGCGGGCGGAGAAGATCGGGGGTCTCGCGTTCGAGCGGGTCGGCACGATGATCCAGGTGAACCTGGTGGCCGTCTGCAACGAGTCGGGCGACGCCGAGCCGTTCGAGAAGGCCGCGAAGCTGGCCGCCGAGAAGTCCAACCTGGCCTGCGTGCTGATGTCCGCGTCCGCCGCGAACCTCGACAAGGCGGCCGCGGCCCTCAGCGGCCAGCGACCCCTGTTGTACATCTCCGATCCGGCCGAGGCCGAGGCGGCCGCCAAGGTGGCCAAAGACAACAACTGCCCGTTGGCCGTCCGCGCCGACAGCGTCGAAGACTTCGCCGATCTGACGCCCAAGCTGACCGCGGCGGGGATCGAGGAGCTGGTCCTGGACCCGGGCACGCGAGACCTCAAGTCGACGCTTGAAGCGCTGACGATGATTCGCCGGCTCGCCCTGAAGGGTTTCCGCGCGGTCGGCTATCCGGCCATGGCGCTCGCGACGTCCGACGATCCAACCGTGCAGGTGATCGAAGCAAGCACGTACGTCGCCAAGTACGCCGGCGTGGTGGTGACCGACGCGGTCGAGCCCTGGCAGATGCTCCCCATCCTCACCACGCGCCAAGACATCTACATCGATCCGCAAAAACCGGTGGCCGTCGAGCCCAAACTCTACGAAGTGGGGGAAGTCGGGGCCGAGTCGCCGCTGTTGGTGACGACCAACTTCTCGCTCAGCTACTACTCGGTGGAGGGCGAGGTGGAGGCCAGCCGCGTGCCGGCCTACATCCTCTCGGTCGACACCGAGGGCACCTCCGTGCTCACCGCCTGGGCCTCCGACAAGTTTAACGCCGAGACGATCACCCAAGCGATGAAGAAGTCGGTGATCGAGGAGAAGGTCTCCCACCGGCAAGTGGTGATTCCGGGCTTCGTGGCCGTGCTTTCGGCGGGCGTGGAGGACGAGTCGGGCTGGTCGGTCCAGATCGGTCCGAAGGAGGCCTCCGGTCTCCCCAGTTTCCTGAAAAACCAGTGGAAAGCGTAGGGTAATCCTGACATGGCTGGCTACCGCATCCGTTTCCTGCCGGAAGGGCAAGAGACGACGGTCGACGAGGGGAGCACGCTCCTCGCGGCCGCGCGTCAGGCGGGAGTGTACGTCGGTGCGATTTGCGGCGGAGAGGGCGTGTGCGGCAAGTGCCGCGTGATCGTCCGCGAGGGCGAGGTCCACGGCGAGTCGACGGAGTTCCTCACCCGCGACGAGATCCGCCGCGGGTACGTACTGGCCTGCCAGGTCGTTCCCCGCAGCGATCTGGTCGTCGAGGTCCCGCCCGAGTCGCGGCTGGTGGGGTTCGAGGGTCTGGGCCGCGAGAGCGAGCGGTTTCGCGACTTCGCCCATCGCGGCGCGGAGCCTCCGCCCGCGAAGCTCGCCCCGCTGGTCGAGAAGTTCTTCCTGGCCCTACCCAAGCCCACGCTCGACGACCCCACGGCCGATCAGGAGCGAGTGCTCGAGGCGGTCGCCAAGAAGCGGCCGGGCCCGATTCAGATGGGCTGGAAGATCGCCCGGGAGCTGCCACGCGTGCTCCGCCGTTGCGAAACCAGGCGCACGAGCTGGAAGTGGCATTGGGACGGACGGGTCACGGCTACGGTCGCCTCGAGAAACGACGTCAACGAGGTCGTCTTCGTCGAGCACGGCGACACGTCCGATCGGAGCTTCGGGCTGGCGCTCGACGTGGGGACCACCACCGTCGTCGCCCACCTCGTCGACCTCACCTCCGGAACCACGCGCGAGGCCGCGGCCAAGTACAACTCGCAGATCGAGTACGGCGCCGACGTCATCAACCGGATCAACCACACCCGGCAGCCCGGCGGCGCCGACCAGCTCCATCAGGCCGTCATTCAGGACGTGGAGACGCTCATCGGCGAGCTGGTCGAGCGGGCGCAGATCGGGCGCGGCGACATCCAGTGCGTGGTGGCCTCGGGCAACACGGCGATGCTCCATTTTCTGCTCGGATTCGAGACGGATCTGATCCGCCTCACCCCCTTCGTCCCTTCGGCCACCACCCCGCCGCCGCTAAGGGCCGCCGAAGTCGGGCTGCGCATTCACCCCCGGGGCATCCTCTACACGCTCCCCATGGTCGGCAGCTTCGTCGGCGGCGACCTGACCGCCGGTATCCTCGTCTCCCGGCTGCACGAGTGTGACGAGCTTTCGCTCTTACTCGACGTCGGCACCAATGGGGAAGTGGTGCTGGGCAACCGCGACTTCATCGTGGCCTGTTCCGCGTCGGCGGGGCCCGCGTTCGAGGGTGGGTCGGTCACGTGCGGGATGCGCGCGACGTTTGGAGCGATCGACAGCGTGCGGATCTTCCGCCGAGGGCTCGCCGTTTCGGCCACCACCATCGACGACAGCCCGCCCATGGGCCTCTGCGGAACCGGCTTGATCGACGTGCTTTCCGAGATGTTTCTGGCCGGAGTGTTGGACCGCAGTGGTCGCTTCCAGGTGAGCCGCGCCCCGGACCGCTTCCGAACTTCCGAGGAGGACGGCCGACCGGAGTTCGTGCTCGTTTCGGCCAAGGAGTCGGGCGGCATTCGCGACGTGGTCATCCGCCAGTCGGACGTGTTTTTTAATGATACGGCGACCACCGAGATCTACACGGCC